>JAEURG010000014.1 GCA_016789345.1 Anaerolineales bacterium
AAATGGTTGGTTTCGATACGGTGACGACGAACACGTCTCCTACTCAACCAACGAGTATTGAATTAGGAGAAATTATGACAACTGTTTGATTAGTAGATGACGAAAAATTAATTCAACGCAGTTTAGAAAAAACTTTATTGCGCGCAGGCTTTGATGTATTCACTGCCTCTGACTGCACAACTGGCAAAGAAGTTTTTTCGCGCAATGCCAACTCGATTGATATTGCCGTATTAGATTTGAACATGCCAGGTTTTGATGGCAACCCTAAAAATGATGCAGGTTTTGATTTGCTTGATGAACTCAAAAAACAAAAAGCAAATTTACCTGTCATTATTCTTACGGCGTATGATGAAGTCAGTAAGGCAAAAGATGCTGTATCTAAAGGTGCAAATGCTTTCTTTGTAAAAGGAAGAGAGCAGGGCTTGGTGGAGTTGATTGAAAAAATTTTGGGAAGTAAATAGGTAAAAAAGAAAGGAAATTATTTATGTCAAACACAATTGAAAGACATGCCAAATTATTAAAAGCCGCCGCCAGTGCCGCACGCAGTATCACAACCATTCTTGATTCGTATGAATTGTTTCAACGCACTGTAGAAATTATCTGCGATGAATTTGGTTTTTATTATGCAGGCGTATTTTTAGTCGAAGGTGATTTTGCAGTTCTTAAAGCAGGTCGAGGCGAAGCGGGTCGCGCTATGTTGCGTGAAGGTCACAAACTTGCCATCGGTGGCAACTCGATGATTGGTGCAAGCATTGCAAACAAAAAAGGTCGCATTGCATTGGATGTCGGTGCAGAGGCTGTCTTTTTTGAAAATACGCATTTGACAAAAACTCGTTCCGAAATGGCGCTCCCGATCATCATCAATGATGAAGCGATTGGTGCGCTCACTGTTCAATCCACCGAAGAAGCCGCATTCCATGAAGAAGATATTGACGCATTGCAAACGATGGCAGACCAGTTAGCCGTTGCGATTCAAAATGCGAAATTACATAGATTAGAAGAACGCCGTTCAAGATTATTGAAAGCCGCCAACCGTGTTGGAAAAGAAACCGCTTCAATTCTTGACCTCAACCTGTTACTGCCCCAGACAGTTAATATTATCTGTGAGGCTTATGGTTTGTATTATGCAGGCGTGTTCCTGATTGAAAATGATTATGCCGTTTTACGCGCTGGATATGGAAAAGCAGGTAAAGCCATGTTAGCAGAAGGTCATAAACTATTAATCGGTGGCGACTCAATGATTGGTCAATCCATTTCTTTGGGTGAAGCCAGAATTGCATTGGATGTTGGTGAAGAAAGAAAGCATTTCAAAAATCCGCACTTGCCACATACACGCTCTGAAATGGCATTACCCATTATTTATGGAAATAGACCTTTAGGTGCAGTCACCATTCAAAGTTCAGAAGAAAATGCTTTTAGTGAAGATGATGTTACGACATTAATCACAATGGCAGAACATTTAGCCGTTGCGATTAACAATGCTTATCTTATTGAAGAACTTAAAGAAGCACATAATGAAATTTTACGAAACAAAGTTTTTGAAGCATTGACTACTGCTTCGACCGAAGCCATTCACTGGATTGGAAATAAAACGCTTCCAATTTCATTAACCATTGCAAGATTAAAAGAAGAAATCGCAGATGGCAAAGTGGATACTGAGTCTTTGAAAGAAGATTTAGACATGATTGCCGAAAGCGCGGCGCAGATTATCCAAGTCAAAGAACAATTGATTGGGGCTGTGCGTGAAATGAAACCTCGTTCTATTTTGTTAGCAGATGTTTTACAAACGGCGGCATATCAACGTGGCATTGACGAAAATACATTGAAAGTTCAAATTGACCCTGCCGCCGCGTATGTGATTGCAGATAGTACACAACTTACACGCGCTGTCGGAAATATTTTGCAAAATGCTGTTGAGGCTGGCGCGAAATCCATCAAAATCACATCACGTCTCACGGAAGAAAGAGGCGTACTCGAAATTGATGTTGAGGATGATGGCGCAGGCATGAGTGATGAAACGATGCGAAAAGCATGGTCACCATTTTTCAGCACACGCGGAGTTTCACATCATGGCTTAGGTTTGCCTGCCACCATGCACGTTG
This sequence comes from Anaerolineales bacterium, assembly GCA_016789345.1. GTDB lineage: Bacteria > Chloroflexota > Anaerolineae > Anaerolineales > Villigracilaceae > Villigracilis. The sequence goes on from JAEURG010000014.1 coordinate 2,103, forward strand.
TTTCGCAATCTCAGGGTCGCATTGCATTGGTCAGTGAAGAAGGCAAAGGCACAACGATTGCGATGTTCATGCCCAAAGGTTTTGCAGTGGATGGAAGTGTTGAGTCTGAGTCGGTCAAAAATATTTTATTGATTGACGATAATGATGATTGGGCAAACCTTTTGACTCATTTGCTGAAAAATACAAAAATCAAATTGAATCAAATTACTGATGTTAAAAAGATTCCATCTGCTGACATTATTTTTGTAGATGAAAACATCGCTTCTGTTTCATTGAAAGATGTTTTATCTGCGCTTGCAAAAGAAAAAGTTTTATCGAAGACGGTTGTTTTGACTTCAGCGATTAACCCTGAACGTGTCACACAATATTTACGTGATGGCGTGAAGGATGTAACTGTCAAACCGTATTCGGCAAATGAAGTAAGTGAGTTGTTGAAGTAAAACCCTCACCCTAGCCCTCTCCCAAAGGAGAGGGGACTCGACTCCCTTCTCCAACGGGAGAAGGGTTGGGGATGAGGGAGAAAGAAATCTATGAGACCTCGTTGGCGTAAAGTTTTTCACGATTTATGGGATAACAAAGCCCGCACATTGCTGGTTGTATTTTCAATTGCAGTCGGTGTATTTTCAATTGGTGTGATTGCAGGTGCGTATGAAATCATCTCCAATGATATGAGCATTTCGTATGCCGCCAATAACCCTGCCAATATTGAACTTCGCATGTCTGCATTTGATGATGACGTTATCTCTTCGATTCGCAATGCAAACGGCGTAAAAGAAGTAGAAGCACGCCGCGTTGCAAATTTTCGTGTGCGTACGGTTAATAACGAAAAATGGCTAACCATTGACTTAGTAGCGTTTGAAAGTTTCAGCGAGAACAAAGTTAATTTGTTAGTACCAGTTTCAGGTCAGTTTGAAGCGGGTAAAGATGAAGTCTTATTAGAAAAAGATGTCCTTGAAAATATGGATGTCTCTATCGGTGACACGCTTATATTCGAATTATCTGATGGCTCAACAAAATCTTTGAAGGTCGTCGGCATTGTCCAAGACCCTTCCACTGGTGCAGGAGATTTTCTTGCCGCGCCGATGGCATTTACAACAATGGAAACCATGCAGACCTTGCGTCAGCCTGAAACGTTTAATCGCGCATTGGTTACTGTCACTGAAAATCAAAATGATATTCAGCATGTCCGTGATGTTGGCTCAGATTTAAAAGTGAAACTTGAAAAAAGTGGCTTAACCGTATTTCGTACCCGTTTTTCTGAAACCAGTAAACATCCGCTAGCAGATACGATTGGCGCAGTGCTTGGTATTTTGATGGCATTAGGAATTTTGATTGTCTTGCTTTCTAGTTCGCTGATTGCAAATACATTAAGTGCTTTGTTGAATCAGCATTACCGTCACATTGGCGTAATGAAATTAATCGGTGGTAGAAACAATCAAGTCTTTACAATGTATCTTGCTCTCATTATTGCATTTGGAATTTTAGCGTTATTGATTGCGATTCCATTGGGCGGGCAAGGCGCGTATGGGCTGGCGTTGTTTATTGCCGATGAAATGAATTTCAATTTACTTGGTTATCGCATTGTGCCGATGGCTTTTCTTGTGCAAATTTTGGTAGGGATTTTTGTTCCACTGATTGCCGGGCTAGCGCCTGTGTTAAACGGTTCAAAGATAACTGTCCTGCGTGCATTGAGTAATGATTTGACCGGCGACGAAAGCAAACCGCAAACAGGAGAAGAAACCCGCGTCAATTGGTTAGACTGGGGGCTTGTTCGCTTGACCCGCATCTTGGCAGCTCGGGGAATCCAAATGCCGCGTCCGTTTATCATTTCATTACGCAACACATTTCGCAGGCGCAGTCGTTTAGCATTGACCTTGTTTACATTAACCATGGGCGGTGCCATTTTTATCGCAGTCTTCAATGTGCGCGTGAGTTTAAATTCATATATTGAAGAGATCGGTAGTTACTTCCGTGCGGATGTCACTTTAGATTTTGATGAAGCCTACCGCATTAGTGAAATTAAACAATATGCTATGCAAATAGAAGGCGTAGAGCATGTGGAAGGTTGGCAATTTATGCCAGCGGAATTACTCTACCCCGATGGTACTGTGGCAGATAATGTTAACTTGCTTGCGCCTCCAGCAGATACTACTTTAGTAAAACCAATTTTTGCGTCAGGTCGCTGGGTGAGAGCAGATGATGTTCGTAAGTTAGTGCTTAGCGAAGCGGTTATCAGACTTTTTCCAAATTTGCGTGTGGGTGATAATGTTCAATTAAAAGTTAATGGGCGCGAAGAAACTTGGGAAGTGGTGGGCATCTTCAAGTTTGTGGGTCGTGAAGGAATTTTGGCATACACACCGTTTGAATATTCGGCACAAGCCAACAACCTTGCCAATCGTTCATTTTCTTTCCGTGTTGTGACAGATAAACACGACCGTGCTTCTCAAGATGCAGTTGCCGAACAATTAGATGCTATCTTCCGCGCCAACGGATTCAAAGTCCGTGAGGCAGAATCGGGCATTTCTTCACTCGATACAGTGACCGAAAGTATGAACACCTTAGTCATTTTCCTTTTGATTATGGCGGTTCTTACTGCTATTGTCGGTGCTATGGGTCTGACTGGCACAATGGGCATGAACGTGTTGGAACGCACCCGCGAAATTGGCATTATGCGTGCCATCGGCGCAGATGACCGTATGATTATGCAAACTGTGATTGGTGAAGGCTTTGTGATTGGATTAATTTCATTTGTCATGGCAATTGTATTTTCCATTCCTATCACATACGGGCTTTCTTCTATATTAAGTGTTACCATTTTTGAATCGCCTATCAATGTGGTCTTTACTTATTTAGGGTATGCCATTTGGCTTGGATTAATTATTTTGCTCTCAACATTAGGGTCTGTTTTGCCTGCTCGCAACGCCGCGAGATTGACCATTCGAGAGGTGTTGGCGTATGAGTAATAAAACGGTGGTCGAGTAGTTCCGAACGAAGTGAGGACTTATCGAGACCACAAGTTAATGAAATAACTAAAATTTTATATGAAACTGTTGGTCTCGATACGGACTTCGTCCTACTCGACCAACGGAGTTGAAAAATTAATTTATAAAATCTGCAAATGGCTAACTGCCAAATGCTAAAAGCAAAAGGCTAACTATGAAAAAAAATATTTTGAAATACTCTATGTTATTTGTAATTCTCACAATCCTCGTCACTGCTTGTGGCGCACAACCTGTTGAGAATACAGAATCTGTTGAAGGTGTGGTCTCTTCAAATGATGTAATTGCCGAAGGACGGCTTGAACCCGTTCAAGGAACAAACTTAACTTTCCAAGCACGCGGCATTGTGGAAGAAGTTTTGGTCAAAGCAGGGGATACTGTCAGCAAGGGTGATGTTTTAGTGCGGCTATCAAATGCGGGCGCGGCTGAGGCGCAGGTTGTCATCGCTCAAAATGCGTATGATTTACTTCTCCGTAATCAAAGCGGAGACCGTGCAAAATTGTGGCAAGCATATATGAACGCTCAAATTGCGCGTGCCAATGCCGAAGAAAAATGGGAAGCCCTCAATGTCGATTCAATCGAAGACCGCATTGAAGATATTGAAGCCGACATTGAAGATTTGAAAGACGATTTGCAAGATGCACAAGATGAATTTGATAAATATAAAAATTTAGATGAAAACAATTCGCGCCGTAAAAATGCCGAAGATGATTTAGAAAACGCACAAGAAGATTTGAACAAAAAATTTCGTGAACTCGAAGCGGAGATTCGCAAACGTGATGAAGTCAAAGCAATTTATGATTCTACACTTGCCGCCGAAGCCGAAGCCAAATATCAATACGAAATTAGTTTGGATGGTCCGAATGCCGACCAGCTTACACTTGCCAAAGCGAATCTTGATGCGGCGAAAGATGCGTTATCAAATTATGTTTTAGTCGCACCATTCAATGGCGTGATTGCAGATGTGAATGTAAAAGTTGGTGAGCAAGTGGGTACAGAAACCCGCATTATCAGCATTGCTAACTTTACTTCATGGATTGTGCGTACAACCGATGTGACTGAATTAGAAGTTGTGAAATTAAGTGTTGGTCAACAAGTGACTTTGAATCCTGATGCATTGCCAGATTTGCAACTCACAGGTGAAGTGATTGAAATTAGCAATGCTTTCACACAACAAGGCGGTGATATTCTTTATACGGTACGAATCAAGGTCAATGAAAGTGATGAACGTTTGAAGTGGGGTATGACGGTGGAAGTGACGTTTTTAGGAGAATAAAAAAATCCGCAGGCTCAAAGCCTGCGGATTTTTTGTTATGGCGAAATGGTGGAAGTAGGTATTAATTATTAAAATTAATAATCGTATTGCCAAAATCAAGGTAACTTATTACAATGCCGTATCTCAAAAAGAATAGGGAGCGTTATGAAGACTTTTCACACCCTTAGTTTTGTAATCTCAATTGTATTAGCACTTATATTCAGTGCAGGTTTTTCTTCTCCTGTACTGGCTGACGAAGCACCGCCTATCACCGAACAAGAGCCCTCCCTTATTTCAGATGAAAAACCACCGCCTCCTTCTGAGGGGGAAGTTGATTCTGCCAACTTGAATCAAGCACCCACACAAACAGAAGATGCTCCTTCTCCTGTTGAAGAAACAGAAATTTCTCAGGCAAATACCTTAACTGAAGAGGTGCTTGAACAACTTCCTCCAGAAACACAAATTGTAGTTTTAGATGAAGAAGGTGAAGCTTTACCGCTTGCGACACAAGAAGCAGAAAATGTAATATATGCTGGCGACCCGATGTGGTGTCCGGCAGGTGTAACGCCTGGTTCTTCTACTTGTTCTCAATCATTTTTTTATTTTAATGGGTCGGGCGGTTTGCTAGAATGGCTTGCGAATAATCCTCCTAATACAGCAGGTGTAATTTGGATTGAATCAAGTTATGTAGGCACTTCTGCTCTGGAAGGTGGTACAGTTTTTATAAATGGTGGTAATTATGCTCTTACTATAAACGGTGGTTGGCTGGGGGGAACAAGCGAGGTTTTAGATGCTAATAATCCTTCTGAGTTTAATGTTCCTTTAGTGATTTCTGGCAGTGAGTCAATCACTATTAAAAACATTTTGGTTAAAGGTATTACCACTAACCCAATTCATGCTTTGAGTATAGGGACATCAAAGGATATAACCTTACAAAATGTGCATTCTCAAAACAATACTATTTTGACCGGCGGGGCGGGGATAAGTTTCACTGATGGTAGCATTAAAATTATTGATAGTAGTTTCAATACGAATACTGGTAAGTATGGTTTATTCATCAATACGTATGGAAATGTTTATTTAGAGAATGTGGATGCAAATGGGAATTCTGAAATTGGTGCTTTTGTTTCAAATGTAAACAATACAGTTGCTAAAACTATTACGATAAATGGCATCAATAATTTCAACTCTAATGGAGAAACTGGGCTAGTAGTTAATTCAAAAGGTGCAATTACTCTTCATAACATAACGGCTGTGAACAATTCAGGTACAGGAGCGGATTTGAATGGCTCAAATAGTGCTTCCATTACATTAAATGGAAATAATGAATTTAGTTTTAATGGGGCAGGAGGATTAGATATTGAGTCAACTGGTGTTATAAAAATCAATAATTTAACAGCAGTAAATAATACAGGTGATTATGCTGTTCGCTTGCGAAATGTTGATGCCATAATAAATCGTTATATCACTTTAAGTGGCATAAATAATATTAGCCATAATAATGGTGGGGGGATGTGGATTTATAGTAACGGGATAGTGACGATTAATAATCTCTTAATTGAAGAAACAACTAATGCTCAATATGCCTTATGGGTATCAACGTATCAAAATATTTTACTAAATAATGTTATTATACAAAATAACACAGTTACTGTGCGAGGCGTAACTTTAAGTACATATGGGGGGACAGGAGCAATTTCGATAACCAACAGCGATTTTACTAACAATTCTAATGCTGGATTGTTTATTAATTCTTATGGTGTAGTTACATTACAGAATGTAAATGCGTTTGCGAATAATGGCAAGGGTGTTGAAATAATTTCTGATTCTGGAATTAACATCACTGGGGTGAATAATTTCAGTTTTAATAGCGGAGATGGCTTAAGAATTTATAATAATGGTAAATTTGTAAATATAAAGGGAATGAATGTTTTTGAATCTAATGATAATAACGGACTGTATATAACTTCTAATGGTTCAGTAACTCTGAGTAACTTAATTGCAATAAACAATATTCAAGATACAGGAGTCTTTGTAGATAATTGTTTTTACAATACAAGCTATTATTTTTGCAATAATCCTGTAGTATCAAATGTTGTTGTTACAGGTTCAAACAATTTTAGTAACAATGGTTCAGATGGTTTACGAGTTTTTTCTAGTGGCACTATTACCGTAAGTAATGTCACTGCAAATAACAATGGAACTTACGCAAACCGACTCGGCGTAACTTTTCCTAACCCTGATGATTACAATGCTTATGGGAAAGGTGTGTTCTTGCATAACTATGGCGCATGGACGGCTAAACCCATCACCATTACCGGTACAAACACATTCAATGGCAATGCTAGCACAGGCTTATTTGTTTACTCGTATGGTGCAATTAAAGCGAATAACATCACAGCCAATGAAAATGGATGTGATACCTTAAAAGATACCAACCCTAATTTCTGCGCGGGTGCCTATCTAGATGGAAACGGAGTTACCTTAACGGGTTCTTCTTATTTCATAGATAATGCTAGAGATGGGCTAATAGCATATTCCTATAATGTACCAATTTCATTATCGAATTTGTATGCGAAAGGAAATGATGAAGCAGGTGTAATTGTTTCTGCGGCGGCAAATATTAATATTCTAGGAACCAATACATTCCTTGAAAATAACCAAGCAGGGCTTGCAGTGTATAGTACTGGTGTTGTTACTTTGAATAACCTCACATCAAATTACAATGGATTTGAAGGTGTATATGTAGATAATAGCTATGCTACCAAACCGATGGCAGTGATTATAAAAGGAACAGGCACTTTTAATGGAAATGATACTGGCTTGGCGGTTTGGAGTTATGGAGCCATTACCACGAATGGCATTATTGCTCTTTACAACGATTATGGCGTGACCTTGAACAACTGCCTTAATGACCAAAATGCATGTACTGCCTATTCTCCTCAGCCAATTACCATGAACGGCTATAACAATATTAGTTACAATAATGAAGATGGTTTGGATGTCCGTTCAGCAGGGGTTATTACTGTAAACAATGTTGTCGCTAGTTCCAACCTTGGTGGGTGGGGAGCATTTTTAGATAATTGGTGGGATGGTGCTAAAGGTGGGATAACTATTAAAGGTTATGGCATTTTCTCTGACAATGGAGATTTTCATGGTCTTACAGTTTGGAGTACCGGTGCAGTTACTCTAACAAACCTTACTGCTAATGGCAATGCACGCTCTGGCGTAGTTGTATTAAATAACTATGATGAACTTAAACCAGCCAATGTCACCATTACTGGAACAAACACATTTAACTTAAACAATTGGAACGGGTTAGAAATTTTCACATTTGGGGCGGTCACGCTCAATAATATAACCGCTAACGAAAATAATGGTGCAAATCCAAATGTAAACAGTGTAGATTTTGGTGTGTTCATTGATAATGCTACCAATGCTGTGTTTGCCAGACCTGTGACCCTGAATGGCACAAATACATTTAACAATAATATCGGTGGTGGTTTATCAATTGTTTCCCTTGGGGCAATTAAAGTTAACAATGTTATGGCAAATGGTAATCAAGAAGGTGATGGTATTAAACTCAATAATCAATTTGACTTGTTTACCTCACCAGTCACGATTTCAGGCTATGGTGTTTTTAACCAAAATAACTCTTCGGGATTACTAATTTACAGTAATGGAATGGTCACGCTTGCAAACCTAACCGCTAACCAAAACATGGGCTTTGGCGTTTCTATTGATAATTACTACAATGCATCGTCAACTTCTACGGTCAATGTCACGATTACTGGAAGTAATGTATTTAATAATAATGGTCAAAGCGGTTTACGCATTACTACTGATGGCGTGATTACCGTTAGTAACATCACTGCCAATTACAATGGCGAACATGGCGCCGACCTAAACAACTCTAATTATGCCAATGGTGCAGTCAAGAACATTGTATTGAGTGGTAGCAACATGTTTAATAACAACATCTTAACTGGCTTAACCTTCAGCGCTTCTGGTGCGGTCACGTTAACTCGTATCACTGCTAATTACAATAATGATACTGTTATAGGACCTGAACTTAGTGCTGGCGTGCAAGGCATAGCAGGCGGAGCAATTACATTTACATGTGGCTCTTTGTATAACAATGAAGGCAATGGATTTAACTTAACAGGTACTATCATTACCTTAAGTGGCGTATACACAAGTGGAACGAACTCACATGTTGGAACATTGAAACTCACGCGCGCTTGTATGCTTCCTTAAAAATAAACATGTTGGCTTTATATCAAAACGAAATTTTAATGTACAGACCGCCTAATTTCGCCTATAATTTAAGTGTTAAGGTTTTGGAAATCCAATCTAGTTTTTCTTACATAAAAAGGAGAGTTTATGAATCGGCTTCGTTATAGTATGTGGATAATGGCAATATTTTTTGCGTTGATATTAAGCGCATTAAACGTTTCCCCAGCCTTAGCGGATGAAGCACCTCCGCCTGATGTCAGCACCCCTGCTGAAACAGGAGAAGAAGCGACGCCTCCTGCCGACGGGGAAACTGATTCTGCTTCGTCAACCGAATCTTCCACCGTAGCAGAAGTCATCCAATCACTTCCTGAAGATACAACGTTGGTAGTGGTAGATGAAAATGGTGAGGCATTGCCCTTAGCCAGTGAAGAAGCGGCAGAAACGATTGAACTAGCCGACCCGCGTTGGTGCCCTGTAGGTGTTGCGCCGGGCGGAGCGGGATGTTCGCCTGTGTTTGCATCTTTTAATGACCCTAGTGCTACGCCG
>JAEURG010000093.1 GCA_016789345.1 Anaerolineales bacterium
CGTTGAGCCGTAGTGGAACAATTGGCATACATCCAATCCATGCCATTTTGACCAACCAAACGAATCAAGGACTGAGTCAATTCTTCAACTGTTTCGTTGAATGCTTCAGATGGAGAATGTCCATGTTTACGAAGTTCTGTATATTGTGCTTCCATCACACCCGCTAATGCACCCATCAAGACACCACGCTCACCAGTTAAATCTGAATACACTTCATTTTGAAAAGTAGTTGGGAATAAATATCCTGCACCAATTGCAATGCCTAAAGCAATCGTTCTTTCTTTTGCTTTTCCTGTTGCATCTTGATGAACAGCAAAACTAGCATTGATTCCAGAACCATCTAAAAAATTTGTTCGCACACTACGACCAGACCCCTTGGGAGCAACCAATGCCACGTCCACATGAGGCGGAGGAATCACACCAGTATCTTCTTTGAAAGTGACAGAAAATCCATGAGAGAAATAGAGCATATCGCCTTCATTTAAATTTTCAACAATCTTTGACCATTGCGAACGTTGACCAGCATCAGACAATAAATACTGAATGACAGTTCCTTTTTCCGCCGCTTCTTCTACAGAAAATAAAGTTTCACCGGGCACCCAACCATCTTCAACGGCTTTGTCCCAATTTTTTGTACCTTCACGTTGACCAACAATTACTTTAATTCCATTGTCACGCATGTTCAATGCTTGTGCAGGTCCTTGCACACCATAACCAAGCACAGCCACCACTTCATTTTTCAAAACTTCACGCGCTTTATCAAGTGGAAATTCATCACGTGTTACAACTTCTTCTTCCACACCACCAAAATCAATTTTTGCCATTTTGTATTCTCCTAGTTTTTTATACATTCGTTGGTCGAGTAGTTCCGAGCGATAAGAACTACTCGACCAACGGGTTTATTTAAGGCATCATCTCTGCCATATCCATCACATCATAACGATTACCATTTACACCGGGCATACGGCGCACACCATCATTCACACCACGCGTCATAGAAACTTTGCCCGTGCGAACCATTTCAACAATGCCAATGGGTCGAAGCAATTCAATCATGCCTTCAATTTTGTCTTCTGTGCCAGTGATTTCAACAATCACAGAATCAACTGCTACATCCACAATGCGTGCGCGAAAAATTTCAGCAAGTCCATTTACTTCAGCACGACGTTCCGGACCAACTTGTACTTTTATCAAAGCCAAATCACGAGTCACCGAAGGTTGATGCGTTACATCTTGTACATCAATCACATTTACCAACTTATATAAATTCGATTCAATACGATGTGCATCTACATCCCCATTTGGGCATTCAACCACAACAGTCATGCGTGATACTTCAGGTTTATCCGTCTTGCCAACTGCTAATGATTCGATATTGAAATTTCTACGTCGAAACAAAGATGCCACACGATTCAACACGCCAGGTTTATTTTCAACTAATGCAATAAATGTGTAATTCATTCTCTCTCCTTACGCTTTCTGTTTTGCTGGTCTTTGAATCATTTCATCTAATGCCGCGCCAGATGGCACCATTGGATAAACTGCTTCTTCTTGTTCGACTCTAAATTCAAGCACTACAGGACCTTGAGTTTTTCTCGCCCATTCAATCGCTTCATTGACTTCCTCACGCTTGGTGACTCTTCGAGCGGGCACGCCATGCGCCTCAGCCAATTTGACGAAATCCGGTGTGAGCATATTCACAGCCGAATATCTTTTCTCAAAGAAAAATTCTTGCCATTGACGCACCATGCCCAAATATTGATTATTCATAATGGCAACTTTTACATTTGCATTTTCTTGCACAGCCGTCGTTAATTCTGCAGCTGTCATTTGGAATCCACCATCACCAGCCACTGCCCAAATTTCTTGGTCTTTCGCCGCAAACCATGCTCCAATAGCAGAAGGTAAACCAAAGCCCATTGTTCCGGCGCCACCAGAAGTCAGCCAACGATTCGGTTTATCTAAAAAGTAATATTGTGCCGCCCACATTTGATGTTGACCCACATCAGTGGTGACAATCGCATTACCATCAGTAGCTTTCCAAATATCTGCAATGAGATGAGCAACATATAATTTGCCATCTTCTTCCCAATTCATAATACTTTTTGCATCGGCTTCGGCTTTCCAACCATTGATTTCTTTTTTCCATTCATCATGGTCATATTCATCCACTAATGGAATTAAATCAGTCAGCACATTTTTCAAATCACCAACCAACGGCACATCTACAAAAACATTTTTATGAATTTCAGAAGGATCAATTTCAATATGAATCTTTTTTGCACGTGGTGCATACGTTTTCAATGTACCAGTCACGCGGTCATCAAAGCGCATACCAAACGCCAATACCAAATCCGAATTTTGAATCGCTAAATTGGTATGCACTTCACCGTGCATTCCCATCATTCCCAAACTTAATTCATGCGAGGCAGGGAATGCGCCCAAACCTAATAATGTGCTTGCCACCGGCGTTTGAGTCTTCACCGCGAATTGCATCAATTCTTCTTCAGCTTTAGATTGCAAAACACCATGCCCACATAGAATAATTGGCTTCTTTGCTTTTTCAATTAATTCAACTGCTTGGTCTAATAAATTTTTTGGTGAACGCATGAGAGGTTGATAGCCCGGCAACTTCACTTCTTCAGGGTACACAAACTCACAAGATTCAACTTGTGCATTTTTACAAATATCAATTAACACAGGTCCTGGTCGTCCGCTTTGAGCAATATAAAATGCTTCACGAATCGTATCTGCAATTTCATCCGCCCGAGTCACTAAATAATTATGTTTTGTAATTGGTAATGTGATTCCAGTCACATCTGTTTCTTGAAACGCATCACCACCAATTAAATGTGCCGCAACTTGACCCGTAATAAATACAACAGGAACCGAATCCATCATCGCAGTACAAATTCCTGTTACCAAATTTGTCGCACCCGGACCCGATGTCGCCATCGCCACACCAACTTTCCCCGAAGTGCGAGCGTATCCATCAGCCATGTGTGAAGCACCTTGTTCGTGTCTCACCAACACATGATGCACCGGATAATTCAACATCGCATCATAAATTGGCATGTTCGCACCACCAGGGTAGCCAAACACCACTTCCACGCCCTCACGCACCAAACATTCCCAAACAATTTCTGCGCCTTTTAATTTCATTCTTTCTCCTTTAACTTTCCAACACCGCGCCTGTATCGGCACTCGTAACAAAATGTGAATATCTCTTTAACCATTTTGATGTTGTTTTAGATTTAAATTCTGGCAACGCTTCAAGTCGACTCTTAATTTCCGCCTCGCTTAATTTGACATTCAAACTGCGTGCTACCAAATCAATTTGGATAATATCCCCAGCCTTGAGTGCCGCTATCGGTCCACCCGCCGCCGCTTCGGGTGATACATGACCAATACATGCGCCACGTGTTCCACCACTGAATCTTCCATCTGTGATTAATGCAACTTTATCGCCAAGTCCTTGACCCATAATGGCAGAGGTCGGCGATAACATTTCTTGCATACCCGGTCCACCTTTTGGACCTTCATATCTCACAACAACACAATCACCTGCTTTAACTTTTCCAGCAAGTATTCCTGCCATACATTCTTCTTGTGATTCAAAAATAACAGCAGGTCCTTCAAATTTCATCATGGCTTCGCTGACACCACCAACTTTTACAACTGCACCTTTGGGTGCGAGGTTACCAAACAAAATAGATAAACCACCACGTTTTGAATGTGCATTGTCATATCTGCGAATTACTTCTTCATCTTTGATATCTACGCCATGAATTGATTCGCCTAAAGTTTTTCCTGTAACTGTTAATCTATCAAAATGCAACATACCTGTTCCCCACTGAATTTCATTTAAGATGGCAGGAATCCCACCTGCCCGATGAACATCTTCCATGTGCCATTTACCCGCTGGACTCACTTTACATATATGCGGAACTTTATCTGCAACTGCATTGATTCTTTCTAATGGATAATCAACACCTGCTTCATTGGCTAATGCTAAAGTATGTAATACAGTATTGGATGAACCACCCATTGCCATATCTAATGCAAAAGCATCATCAATTGCTTCAGCAGTGACAATATCTCTTGGCTTGATATCACGTTCAATCAAAGTAGTAATTTGAGCGGCCGCTTGTTTTGCTAAAGATTCACGTTCTGGAGTCTTTGCTAAAGCAGAGCCATTGTAAGGTAATGCCAAACCAAGAACTTCCATCAAACAATTCATGGAGTTGGCTGTGAACATGCCAGAACAAGAGCCACAGGATGGACATGCAAATTTTTCTAAAATGGATAATCGTTTTTCGTCTATCTTGCCTGCTGAGAATGCTCCCACACCTTCAAATACTGAAATTAAATCTATGGTTTCGCCTTCGGGAGTCATGCCTGCTTTCATCGCACCACCAGATACAAAAATGGTTGGGATGTTGACTCGCATTGCAGCAAGCAACATGCCAGGCACAATTTTGTCACAATTTGGGATACAGACCATCGCATCAAACCTGTGGGCTTCGATCATCGTCTCGACGCAGTCAGCAATTAGTTCGCGAGAAGGAAGCGAGTACTTCATCCCCATATGACCCATTGCAATGCCATCATCTACACCAATGGTATTAAATTCAAATGGCACGCATCCAGCCGCACGCACTGCCTCTTTGACGAGTTTGCCAAAATCCTGCAAATGCACATGACCTGGCACCACATCCACATACGAATTGACAATGGCGACAAATGGCTTGTTGAAATCTTCATCCTGCAAGCCTGTGGCACGAAGCAATGCACGATGAGGTGCTTTATCAAAACCTTTTTTGACTGTATCTGAGCGCATAGTTCTCCTTAAGATTCCCCTCTCCCTCATTGGGAGAGGGGCTAGGGGTGAGTGTTATATATAAAAAAAACCGCCTTCGGTTAGGCGGCTCTTTGCGTTTACGTAAGTGTGTTTATTTCTTCACTCTCACCGTTGCCATCCTAACCAAAAATAATCCTTCAATAATGAGGACTACAATAAGGAGGCTAATAAGGGAGAGGAAAAAGATTGTGTTCATTGGTTCGTGATTTCGCCCGATTATAGGCACTTTCGGAAATTCGTCAAGGGGGAAATGTAGGATTCGGAGAAATTGCTAGTTTTATAATTACCACTCATCGTCATCACTTGAATCATTATAAAACCCTGCTTGCTCGCCAATTTTTTTTGTTCTCTTTTTAGGAGTAATTAACTCTCTAATCTTTGCAGGGTTTTGAACATTGCTTTGGATAAAATCGTACAGTTCTTCTACATCATTAAAACTTTTATGAATTAAATTTCCTGTTTCAATTTCCAAAGTAATCTCAAAGGCTTTAATTTTAGGATTTTCAGGTAGCGGGCTTAGTAAATCATCTAAAGCCCTTTGAATAAGGATTTTTCCATTAATTGTTTCATTTGTAGATTCTAAAATTCTATTGAAATTCAACCATGATTTTGCTAATTTATATAACTCACCAGAGTCTCGAAATTTAATTAAGAAGCCATCAAAGACTTCAACATATTTCGCTGGAAATCTATTTCTTATTTCTTTCGCATTAAGTTCAAAAGATTTATTTCCTAAAGCTTTATCAAGATGAGGCTGTAAAGATTTATAAACTTCTTCATCAGTTGCAACTAAAATCATATCCACCCCACCTTGATTTCTTAAAAGAACTCGAACCCCTTCCTTCCAAAAGCCTGCCAAGACTGCGGCTGCTCCACGTACAGTCGGATAATTTCTTCTCACCTCACGCAATTGCAATATCCAAGCTCCTTT
>JAEURG010000135.1 GCA_016789345.1 Anaerolineales bacterium
TTGAAACAGAAACAGGCAACAAAAAAGGGCGAGGCGTTTCCGTCTCACCCTTTTTTATTTTATGGGCAGTTTTTGTAATAGGTCACTAACTTTTCAATCTTTTGCGTACGGTCTACCACACCGCCACCTTTGTTCACACCTGCAAATTGAAATTCAATCACAGCCTGATTCAAAGCGCGCCAGTCGGGGTTAATATCAGTGGCTTTGAAAGTGATGAAAAAGTTTCCTTTGCCATCTGTATTCATGTTACCAAGTAAATACCAATCGGAATATCGGAATAAACCTGGTGCTTCTACCACACGATAAAAGATTTCTGCACGGGTTATATCCGGATGAACTGCCCGCATAGTAATTTCAAATTCACGCGGGTAACAATTGAGCGTAATGCGGTCACTTGAAAATTTGATGTCGGCAAACACGCCTTTGCCAAGCACGTTATCTACAAGCACGGGCGTTAAGTCTGAACCACTTGACGATGCAGATGTATCGGCAGTTGGTACTAGTGTAGGTGTATCAATTGGGACAACTGTAGGCACTTCAGTTGGAACATCTGTTGGTACTGCGGTTGGTGGCACAATTTCGGTTGGCGCAATCACAGTCACTACAACTGTTTGAACTTCAATGACAGGGGTTGGCTGTTCTTGTTGAACAGGCTGGACGACTCCACACGCCGCCAGCAAAATGGACATAGTTATTATTAGAATTTTTTTCACGATGTGTCTCCTCTTTGTATTTGTGCTACATTTTATGCTTTCTTCTATTTAATAGGTTAACCTTTTGGGGCTATTTGGAATGATTTTGGTTATCAATTCTGTAAGAATTACAAAAAGGCTTTATAAAAAATTGTTTTTGGGCACGGATTTAAGAAGAAAATACGGGTTTTTCTGCTTAATTAGCACAAATTTGCGTGGCATAAATTTTGGCTTATCCTTGCCTTTTTCTGCTTTCATCCTCAGGTATAATAAAAAAATGTTAACTGCTGAGCAAATTGAGAACAAACTAAACCGAATTTTATTAAAAGTACAAAAGCCTGGTCGCTATGTAGGCGGCGAGTTAAATTCTGTCGTCAAAGATTGGGATAGCGTAAAAACCAAAGTGGCGTTCGTCTTCCCTGATATTTACGACATCGGCGTTTCAAATGTAGGATTAAAAGTTTTGTACGACCAAATCAATCAAAGAGAAGATGCGCTTGCCGAACGTGCTTACTCGCCGTGGTTTGATATGGAAGATTTGATGCGCCAACATCAGATTCCTCTGTACGCGCTCGAATCAAAACGACCGTTAGCCTGTTTCGACCTCCTCGGTTTTTCACTTCCCTACGAAACGCTTTATACGAATGCCCTCAATATTTTAGATTTATCTGGTATTCCAATTCACTCTGTTGACAGAGACGAATCACACCCATTCATCATTGCTGGCGGACATGCTGCTACAAATCCAGAACCGATGTATAAATTTATTGATGCATTCGTAATCGGCGAAGGAGAAGAAGTAATACACGACATTGTGAATGTGATTCAAAGAGGAAAGAAGCAAGACGAAAAATGGTCACGGTTTGAAGTTTTAAAAGAATTAGCAAAGATTGATGGCGTATATGTTCCAAGATTTTATGAAACAACTTATATGGAAGATGGCACTGTTGCTTATACTGAGCCAACCATTCCAGAAGCACCAAAATTAGTGAATAAAAGAATCGTTGGAAAACTTCCTCCTCCACCGACAAAATTTATCGTACCAAATATTGAAGTAGTGCATAACCGCGTCTCAGTAGAAATTATGCGTGGATGCACGCGTGGATGTAGATTCTGTCAAGCAGGCATGATTACGCGTCCCGTAAGAGAAAGAAGCGTTGAAGAAGTTGTCGAAGCGGCAGATGCCGCCATTCGTTCATCTGGATTTGAAGAATTGGCATTGTTATCATTATCTTCTTCAGACTATACATACGTCAAAGATTTAGTAGATGCAATCAGCAAAAGATTTGAAGGACGAAAATTAACGGTTTCGCTTCCATCATTGCGAATTGAATCAGTTTCTGTTGATTTGATGGAAAAATTAAAGCAACATCGCTCCGGCGGATTTACACTTGCACCCGAAGCGGCGACCGAAAAGATGCGTCGCATTATCAACAAATATATTCCAGACGAAGAAATTATCAAAACCACCACTGATATTTACGCACGCGGGTGGACAACGATTAAGTTGTACTTCATGATTGGTCATCCAAGTGAAACGCTTGAAGATGTGCAAGCGATTGCAGATTTATGCAAGCGTGTGATTGCCGAAGGTAGAAAAGTTGCAGGCTGGAAAGTTAAACTCAATGCAGGTGTGAGTACCTTTGTGCCAAAACCACAAACGCCATTTCAATGGGTTGCATGTGATACACGCGAAAGTGTTTTAGAAAAACAAGCATTATTGAAACGTGAACTTTATAAAGATAGAAGTATTAAATTAAGTTTGACCGAACCTGAAGATGCGATTTTAGAAGCATGGCTTTCACGCGGTGACAGACGCATGGCTGATGTGGTTTATACGGCTTGGAAAAACGGCTCAAAATTTGATGCGTGGAAAGAAGGCCGTAAGTATGATACATGGATGCAAGCATTTGCAGAACATGGCTTAGACCACGCCTTTTACACGCATCGTCAACGCCGAACAGATGAAGTATTTCCATGGGAGCATATTGGTGCGGCATTGAGAAAAAATTTCTTGTTCCAAGATTTTCGCATGTCACTCGAAGGTGAAATTCGCGTGGATTGCCGCTTGAATTGTTTTGCTTGTGGAATTTTGCCAACCTTTGCAAATTTACGACGTGAAAACCCCGGCGAAGAGTGGAAATGCCCAGAAGTAAAATCACCTGCAAGAAAAGTTATAAGCGAAACAGTGAGCAGTAATCAGTTGCGAGTGGTTGGGGATTAGCCCTCACCCCTAACCCCTCTCCCAAAATAGGAGAGGGGAAAATTCTTTCATCCTCCATGAACAAAAAAACTTTTCTTCATAAATTACAAAACGAACGCGATAAATTTGAATTACTACTCAATCGTGTTGGTTTCACACGCACGATGACGATTAAAGGCGTATCTGGGAATTGGTCTATCAAAGACATCATCGCGCACATCTGGGCGTATGAACAATATATCGCTGACCGTTTGAACGAAATCAAACACGGTGACTTGTATTACCCTTGTAAAAAATTTAATGCCTTAGACGCATTTATTGACCAATTTGGCTACCCCGATTTCGGCTCACCGCTTTTAGATGATGAAGAAGCCAACGCTTGGGTGTATGAAAAATATAGGAATGTTTCGTTAGAAGAAATTGTGGCACAAGAAATTCAGGCGTATTCTTCTATTATTTCTACAATTGAATCAATGCCTGACTATTTAATCAAAGAGCATAATTTATTTGAACGTGTGGCAGATAATACTTATCATCATTATCACGAACATACTAAAGCCATTAAAGCATGGCTGAAAAAACATTCTACAAAAACGAAAAAAATATAATGCGGGTCAGAATTACGTTTACAAAACAAAATGCACTGCGATACATTGGCCATCTCGACTTACACAGCCTGTGGGAACGCGCCATGCGTCGGGCAGAGTTGCCTCTCGCCTATTCACAGGGATTTCATCCACAACCGAAGATTAGTCTTGCCGCCGCATTACCTTTAGGGTTTTCATCTCGTGGCGAGGTATTAGATGTACGCCTCAATGAAAACGTGCCAGTTGAAAATATTGCCAAACAATTAAGTGAAAATCTTCCGCATGATATAAAAATTTTGAATGTAGAAGAAGTAGACGAAAAGTTACCCGCCTTGCAGACTCAGGTGTTGTCAGCTAGCTATGATGTCAAATTGACAGAACCAGTTACCCCGTCAGAATTGAAGCGCAGGGTTGAATCAATTATGATGGCTGAGTCAATCATCAGAGAACGGCGTGGAAAATCTTATGACTTGCGTCCATTGATTGAAATGATAAGCATAATCAACGAAGCAAATGGAACGGCATGGTTGAAGATGACACTCGCGGCACGCGAAGGCGCAACTGGACGACCCGAAGAAGTGTTATCCGCTTTGGGAATTGAACCCGAAACAACACTCGTAGAAAGAACGCGCTTGATTTTTAAGGAATAATTGAGTATGTCATTGCGAGGAAGGCACTTGCTATTTCTGACGAAGCAATCTTATAATCATGTTAAGATTGCTTCGGGCTAAGTCTCGACGATTCTCGTCGTTACTCTCGCCCTCGCAATGACACTTTATCTAACAGGAGAATCACATGCCATTACTTGTTTCTATCTTTTTTGGTTTCGTGCCGATGTTTTTATATGCTCTTTTTGTTTACTGGCTCGACCGTTATGAAAAAGAGCCAAAAGCCTTATTAGGCGCGGCGTTCTTTTGGGGCGTCATTATTGCTGGTGGCGGAGCGTTTATCATCAATACCGTTTTAGGAATTGGCGTATATGTCGTCACTGCTTCTGAAGCCGCAACGAATTTTGCAACCGCTTCCATCATCGCACCCATTGTTGAAGAAACGCTTAAAGGCTTAGCAGTTGCAGTTGTGTTTTTCATGTTCCGCAAAGAATTTGATTCTATTTTAGATGGAATCATTTACGGCAGTATCGTTGGTTTGGGCTTTTCTGCCATTGAAAACACTTTATACATTTATCGCAATGGTTATCTCGAAGGCGGTTGGGAAGGTTTGTTCGTTCTCACTATCATTCGCGTTATTCTTGTTGGATGGATGCACGCCTTCTTCACAGCCTTCACAGGCATTGGGTTTGCCATTGCCCGCACAGCAAAAAACGCTTTGCTAAAATTCACTGCCCCAATTGCTGGGCTTGCCATTGCCATTGTAGTTCACGCCTTCCACAACACGTTTGGAAGCGTAGTCGGCTCAGGCGGTTTAGACTCCTTAGGCTTAACCATCCTTGCCGATATGGTCGGATACAGCATCATGGTCGGCATCATCATTTGGGTCATTGTGCATGAACGCAATGTACTCAAAAAACATTTAGCCGAAGAAGTTTCATCAGGCTTAATTTCGCAAGCGCAATATCAAAAATCATTATCGCCTGTCACTATGACCACCGCTGGTTTTAGCGGGCGCGCCACCTCACGTTTTTATCAAGTGCTTGGCGAACTCGCACATAAAAAAGACCAACTACAAAGACATGGCGACGAAGGCGGCAACGCGGCAATTATCGATACGCTTCGTCAAGAACTTGCTGTATTAGCACCACAAGCCAAAGGATAAAACGTTTCGCTTCTTTCTTACATTCAGGCTGGTGACTTGTTCCCCAGCCTTTTTCTTTGCCTGTGATAAAATTTTCGCCACCGCCTTCGTAGCTCAGTGGATAGAGCGCCAGCCTCCGGAGCTGGATACCCCGGTTCGAGTCCGGGCGAAGGTACAAAATCCGCTTTTATAGTGGATTTTTTTATTTCGATTCTTTCGTCTTTCCTCTTTCATCTACATACAACCCATTTGTCTTATTTCAAGCAACCTAGTTATTAGATACAATTGTGCTTGTGTATCTCAAAAAAACAATTGCCTTGTTTATGATGTTTTGTGTCAGTTGCGGTTCTGTAGAAGTGGAATCACCACCAACCTCTACACCTAGTTATGTAACTGCAACTTTGCCCCCCACATCTGCACCACTGCCCACTCAAACATTGCCTCCACCTAGCCCAATCCCAACAAATGCGCCAATTCAAGGGACGACGACAACACAAGTCAATGTGCGGGCTGAAACGAATACTGCAAGCGAATCACTTGGAGTCATCTCTGCCTTTTCGCTGATTCAAATCATTGGCAAAGAATCAACGGGCAATTGGGTTCAAGTAATTTATGAAAACAGTGTCGGCTGGGTGCGTGCTGAATTTGTGCAAGTGGATTTGTCAGCCGAGATAAAAGTTGTAGGTCTAGCATCAGGTCTCCCCGTAGAAAGAAGCGCGGTAGTCATCAGCGGAATCAATGTCCGCAGTGGTGCTGGTACACAATTTGAATCCATCGGCATCTTAACTCAAAAAGATGTAGTGCCGATAACTGGCAAAAGTGAAAGTGGCGCGTGGGTGCAAATTCAATTTACTGGTAAAACAGGTTGGGTGGCTTCGGAGTTTTTGCAAATTGAAAATATTGAAGAAGTGCCTGTGATTGGCGCAGTTGAAAATGCACCAGCCTCACCTGCTATTAATGCAACACCGCTGGTTTTGAATACAATTGCTTTACAAGATAATGACTCAATGCAGGTGCCTCTGGCAAAAATAATTTTAGAAGAAAATAAAATTTTGCAGATTACAGGAGATGTATCCTCTCCGCCAGGTGATGTTGAAGATTGGGTTGAGTTTTCAGCCATTGCTTCAACTGTTTTGATAGAAATGGATTGTGCAGGAACGAATTTGCAATTAGAAGTTTGGCAAGCAGGTAATACAATTGAAAATTTTTCGTCGCCTTGCAAGAACAAAACTTTCTTGAATCTTTTACCGAATGAAAGTTATACTTTAAGAATATATCATCTCAACGCCGTAGAAAATAGTTATACAAGTTATACATTGAAAATGCAAATTGTTAGATAATAAACTGGAGAAGAAAATGAATAAGAAATTTGCTTTACCGTTTGTAATTGCACTCATCATTATTTCATTAATTGGCTGTCAGACTGAATCAGTTTCGCCACTTTCGGCATCATTAAGTGAATTGAGCGGGCAAGTTGATATTAAGCAAGCCAATCAAGATGGCTTTGCTCCTGCTAACGCCAATACAACGCTTGAGGTGAATGGTCAAGTGCAAACAGGCGATGATGGACGTGTGCGTTTGGATTTATCATCTGGCACGATTATTCGCATTGCACCTTCTTCGTTGTTTACTTTAACATCGAATGAAGAAACAAGCGGTGGTCTCATCACCAAAATTAAATTAGAAATTGGAAAAATTTTCATTATCTTAAATGGTGGTCAAGCCGATGTTGAAACGCCATCTGGTGTTGCTTCTGTGCGTGGTTCGCATATGAAAGTAGAAGTTGACCCAATTACAAAAGATATTTACATCACTTGTTTAACAGGTAATTGTTCTGCTAGCAACCCGGCAGGTACTGTCAATTTTACAAATGGTCAACAAGTGATTCTTTTTGCATTTGATGAAACCACTGGCACATGGACTGCGCCCGGCGTTTTACCCATGACGCAAGAAGATTTTGAAGAATGGTTAAATGAGAACCCCGAAACCAAAGAGTTATTCGAGCAAGCCATGTCCACAGCCACTGCATTGGCACAACCTTCAGAAACACCCACTGCAACACCTACACTTGAACAAGCACTTCCACCAACGGAAGCAAGCAATGCCTGTTTCCAAGTTGTTAATCCGCCAGCAGGTGCAAGTTTGCCAAAGCAAGGTCAAGTTAATTTTGAATGGACAGAACAAGCAGGCGCAGAATATTATGTCATAACATTTATTGATGCGAATGGCAACAAAGCAACTATTCGAACAACAGAAACCAACCCATCGTACTATATTGAAATTTTCCCCAACGGCGGTCAATATGAATGGTTTGTAACAGCCTACGGTTCAGACAACGTGGAAATTTGCTCCACCAACTCAAATTCTTTCTCCAAACCCAAAGGCGACCCAACCCCTCGCCCAACTCGTGAACCAAACCCTGAATTACCTCCAACAGAAGAGGCTTGCTCACATGCTGAAAAGTGTGATTACTATAACTTCGAATGTTACGATGAAGACTACTATTACACATATTGTTCTGAAGGTTAAGTATATTTTTGATGAAAACTAAAACGATAAACCTGCGACTTGGATTAATTATAGGAACTGCGCTTCTCTTAATCTTAATTCAAGTTGCAGGCTTGTTCCCCAGCATTACTACTCCCCTAGAAAGCATGGAATATTCCGCGCGTGATTCACTCATGCGTTTGCGTGGTGATGAAACACCTTCTAGTGATATTGTCATTGTTGCAATTGATGATTTCTCATTCAGTTACACTGGCTATCGCTGGCCCTGGTCCCGTTCCTATTTAGCAGAGATTGTGAATCAAATCAATGCGGGTGGCGCAAAAGTTATCGGCGTGGATATTATTTTGTTTGAACCTGATGAAGACCCTGCTGGTGATAAAGCATTTGCTACAGCCTTAGGCGAAAGTACAAATGCAGTCAACATTTTGCAAATCACCGAGAGGCGTGAACAAGGGTTTGTCAGTGCTACACTTTCTCAGCCACTTTCACCATATCGTCAAGTTTTAGATGGAATTGGCATCACGTCCTTTATTCGTGATGAAGATGCAGTGGTGCGAAGTTTACAAGCCTTTGATTCATATAATAACTTACTATATTACAACTGGGCGTTTGAAACTGCAAAATTATATTTAGGTACTGATTCACCAAAAGACCCGACTAATGCAAGTTTGCAGTTTAATGGTCAAAGTGTGCCACTTTCTGGCGGGCAGTTAATTGTCAATTATGCTGGGCGGGCAAATACATATCTAACATATTCTGCCGCAAGTGTGGCATTAGGTGATGTCTTAGAACAAAACCCAGATGCTTTTCGTAACAAAATTGTTTTGATTGGCGCAACCACCGTCACCTTGCAAGATATTTACCCAACGCCATTTTCATCTCAAATCCCAACCGCTGGCGTGGAGATTGTCGCCAATGCCATTGATACAATTATCAATGGGAAATATATTACATTGGCTCCGCCCTGGGTGGCACTGTTAATTATTTTAGGTATGGCATTAATTGCTTATTTGATTACATTATCCAAACGCCCCACAGTCACAATTACTTTACTCATCGTGGGTATGATTGGCTATTTTGTAACCGCCTTCATTATTTTTACACAACAAAGATATGTTTTGCCAGTCGTCACACCTGAGATTATGTTGTTTTTAGGCGTTGTACTCCCAACCTTAGAACAAGCTGTTTCTCAAGAATTGGAAAAGAGGCGCATCCGCAATTTGTTTAGCAGATTCATTTCACCCGAAATGGTAGACCAAATGGTAGCGACTCAAGATTTAGACTCATTGAATAAACGCTCGAACATCACCATTTTATTTTCAGACATTCGCGGGTTTACAACCTTATCCGAAAAGATGACCCCAGAAGGCGTGGTGGCTTTGTTGAATCCATACTTGGAAGCCATGTCTAAAGTCATTTATAAACATGGCGGCACGGTAGATAAATATGAAGGCGATGCAATTATTGCATTTTTTGGTGAGCCAGTTCATTATGAAGACCATGCTTTACGAGCATTGAATGCGTCATTAGATATGCGCAAAGCATTGTATGAAATGCGCGAAAAATGGGCTAAGGAAGGCAAGCCCAGCCAAATTGAAATGGGGATTGGATTAAATTCTGGCGAAGTGTTTGTAGGCTTGGTCGGTTCGGAGCAACGGATTAATTACACTGTCATTGGTGATAATGCCAACCTCGCTTCACGTTTACAAGATTTGACTAAAACATATTCATGGCCCATTTTGATTAGCGAAAGTACTTATCAAGCAATAAAAGATGAATATGATGTTGAGTTTGCGGATGCAGTGACT
This sequence comes from Anaerolineales bacterium, assembly GCA_016789345.1. Lineage (GTDB taxonomy): Bacteria > Chloroflexota > Anaerolineae > Anaerolineales > Villigracilaceae > Villigracilis. The sequence continues at coordinate 9,551 of JAEURG010000135.1, forward strand.
GTTAAAGGCAAAACGCAAGCCGTAAATGTGTATAAAGTGATTGGCAAAAAAGGTGTAGGTGAGAATGAAAAAGTTCAAGAGTGGAAATTGTAGAAGAGCAGAATCAAATATCAATTAAGAAAGAAGCGGGTTTATATCAACAAAACCTGTATTTTTTCTTTAATCGATTGTGTCAAATTGTACAAAATCTGGTATATTTAATATCTATATGAATGCGAAAAAAATTCCAGATATTATTATTGGGCGCTTGCCAGTGTATTTGCGTGCATTGCAACACATGGCGGATGCTGGTTCGAAGACGACTTCATCTCAAGAACTTGGCGAACATGTGGGGATTTCTGCGGCGCAAATTCGTAAAGATATTTCGCAGTTTGGTGAGTTTGGCAAACAAGGCACTGGATATTCGATTCAGTTTTTGATTGATAAATTGCGCGAGATTTTAAAAATTGACCGCATTTGGGATGTGGTTGTGATTGGTGCAGGTGATTTAGGTCATGCGTTGGCACATTACAATGGTTTTCAAAATCGCGGGTTTCGTGTGGTTGCTATTTTTGATAATGATAAAAATAAAGTGGGTCAACAAATTGGCGATTTTAAAGTAGAAGATAGCGCTACCATGAGTGAAAGAATAAAATCGCTAAGCGTGAAAATTGCGATGATAACGGTGCCTGCTTCTGCTGCACAAGAAGTGACAGATAAATTGGTGCAGGCGGGGATTAAATCTATTTTGAATTATGCACCAGTAAATGTAACTGTACCAAATAGTGTGAAAGTACAATATTCAGACCCTGCCACGAATTTACAAAGAATGACTTATTATTTGTAAAATAAAACCGCTTCATTCTTCGGGACACTTGATTCTGTATATAAAAAGGCTTCCTTATTGGAAGCCTTTTGTTTTTCTACACTTGTGGTAGATTTCTGCGAATCACATTCAACATGCCAAAACTTTTGACTGCGCCTTGTACCACACAAGTCAACGGATTATCTACTAAGTAAGCAGGAATACCTAAAGATTTGGTCAATAATTTATCAATACCGCGAAGCAATGCTCCCCCACCACATAATGCCACGCCTCTATCAATAATGTCCGAAACTAATTCAGGCGGAGTTTTCTCTAAAACTTTTCTTCCAGTCTCAACAATTTGACGTAATGGTTCTTGTAAGGCTTCTACAATTTCACCCGTTGTTAAAGTAACAGGTCTTGGCAAACCAGTCACTTGGTCTTGACCTTGTACTTCCATACTATTTTCAATATCTTGTGGAACAGCCGCGCCAATACGAATCTTCAATTGCTCAGCAGTTACTTGACCAATCACCACACCATATTTTCGGCGCACATAATTAACAATCGCTTCATCTAAATCCATACCACCCGCACGGAGAGTATCAGCCGCAACGATTCCATACATTGCCATCACTGCCGCTTCGGTACATCCGCCACCTAAACAAATAATCATATTGCCTGATGGGGAATTAATTGGCAAGTCAATGCCAATTGCCGCCGCCAAAGGTTGTTGAATCAAATATGCTTCACGACTTCCCGCTTCCATCACCGCTTCGTAAACGGCACGTCGCTCCACGCTAGTAACTCCGTATGGGACAGAAATCATCACACGCGGACGAAAGATACGCATCGAACCACTGACACGTTGCAACAAATATTGAAGTAAAGCTTCCGTCACTTCATAATCTGCAATCACGCCATTTTTCAATGGGCGGGTCACTTCAATATTTTCTGGAACTTTACCAAACATATCACGGGCTTCTATACCCGCCGCTACCATTTTTTGTTCTTCCGTTTCAATGGCAACAATAGTTGGTTCTTCAACCAATACCTGAGCATTATCAGCCAAACGGGTAAACATCGTGCCTAAGTCAACACCTAGGTCTTTTGAAAAAAGAGCCACTCGCTTTTATTTCTCCAATTCGTTTCATAACTTCGCTAGTTTATGTATGACCGCCAGCAAAATTTAATGAATGATACCTGAAAGGTGTATCACTGTCTAGTTGGCAAAAAATTACCTTAAGAAATTCGATATTTGTGTTTCAATACGCTATTATTGATTAAATTTTTCTTTAAATAATGATGAAAGAAAAGGAGAAACTTGGATGAAGAGATATTGGAAAATTGCAGTGCTTGCCAATATAAAAAATGATGATGAGCCGAAACCAGAAGGCGTTCCACCAGATGCCTTTGCAGATTTTGACCACATCGAAACAATAGATTCGCTTCGTGCCGCGCTCGAAACAGATGGCCACACTACAACCTTTATTCAGGCTGACAGAGATTTACCCTACGCCTTGCGTGATGTTCAACCTGATATTTGTTTTAACATCGCAGAAGGTTTAGGTGGTGATGCACGTGAAGCACAAGTGCCAGCCCTGCTTGAAATGCTCGGAATCCCTTACACTGGTTCGCGTGTGCTAACCAATGGAATTTCATTAGATAAAACACTCACAAAAAGAATATGGCGTGATAGACGTTTACCCGTTGCACCATTTCAAGAACTCAATATTGGTGATGAACCAATTCGCCCGGAATTGAAATTTCCACTGTTTGTTAAACCTGCACGCGAAGGCACCGGCATGGGTGTAGATGCCAAAGCGATTGTCAAAAACGAAAAAGAATTGCGCGAACGAGCAGATTACATCATCAATTCTTATCAGCAACCCGCTTTGGTTGAAACATTTTTACCTGGACGTGAATTTACAGTCGGCATTTTAGGGCGGGCTGATGCAAAATTATATTCGCGTAATCCCGAATGGTACGAAAAAGACGGTTTTCACCGCTTTCCAGTATTGGAGTTAGATACCTCACGTTCCGTCACTCCTTGGGTGTATAGCAACGAAGCCAAATCAAAAGATGTCGGCGCAGATGGCTCGCCTGGATACTTCTGCCCTGCCGATATTGACCCCGAATTAGAAAAAAAATTAAAACATTTGGCACTACGCGCCCACCAAATCTTAAACGCCTTAGATGTCTCACGCACTGACATTCGTTTAGATGAAGAAGGTAATCCACGTTTAATCGAAATCAACACGCTACCGGGCTTAACCCCCGATTATAGCGACTTATGTCTGCAAGCCAAAGCAGAAAATATTCGCTATGAAGATTTAATTTTGGATATTTTATATTTAGGAGCAAGCCGTTGGGGCATGTTAGCCCCGAGAGAAATTGCAGTAGAAAATGGAAAGAAAAAATGATGATAAAAAGCCCTGCGAAATTTCGCAGGGCTTTTTGCTTACCTAATCGTCATGTTCACGTCCATCGGCATGACATTGCACACAATTTTGGAAATTTGAAATACCTTCTTCGCGATGCTTTTCTTCAATTCTGGCAGGGTTATGTTCATGGCAACCATAACAAGTATATGTAGTAAAACTTGACGGATGACATGTAGCACACGAAGGAGCACCGCCGCCGTGATTTAATGGGAAAGTATGCTGTCCGTTAAATAAAGCAGGAGTCCATGCGGTTGTCGTGTGGCAACTGGCACAGTCTGTACCAAATTGACCAGCGTGAAAAGCAGGCTCAGAATGACAAGAAATACAAGTTGAAGGTGTGCCAGCAAAACGCCCGTTGATATGACAACTCTCACAAGCCACTACAGTATGCGCGCCCGTTAATGGAAAGTTACTGAGGTTGTGGTCAAATGTCGCATCTTCCCAATTGTTCGGAGTATGGCAAGCAGAACAATCGTTGCCAAATTGCCCGTTATGGGCATCATCCATTTGGTGGCATGAATAACATTCTTGTGGTGCAGATTGCAAATCTGTAACTGAGCGAGCATTAAGATGACATTCTGTGCAATATAGATTTGCATGTTCGCCAATTAATTGAAACGCAAAAATATTATGATTAAAGTCATCGCCAAAGCGGTCTACACCGTCATGGCAGTCAAGGCAATTTTGCCCAAAGGTCAGCAAATGAGTCTGGGTGAAGACAATGTCTATATCGCTGTGACAGCTTACACACGAGTCAGAAGCGAATGTTGTAACATCATCACCATGACAATCAGAACAGACAAACGCTTCGCCCTTAACGGTAAACTGGTGGCCGTTTAGGGAATACCCCAATGCCTCATGCGGAAAAACATTATCACCCAATTCAGTCAGTGAGGCATTCGCGCCGCGATGTTCACGATGACAATCACGACAAGTTAGTGATGAATCATTGCGTGCAATTGCACCATGTAATTCATCAACATTAAGCAGTTCTGTAGCAATATTGGTATGGCAAGCAACACAACGATTTGCCATTGTTTCACTTTCCCATGGCGCAGTGTGACATGCTTTACATTCTGAAATTTGTGCATGAGAGTTAACGCCGCCAATCGTTTCGCCAGGCTGATTGTTTAACTCACCCGAACTAAACATGTGACCACCACTTGCAAAGGCAAACCCCACAATCACAAACAATGTGATGATTGCTGTAATAAAACCTGTACCTGTTAAGCATCCAAGCCGATTATTTTGCATGTTGCCTCTATTTCAAGAACGTGGCGTAATATAATGCCGCGCCCATGTGAACAAATGCAGAAATAAATAACGCAATGCCAATTGGAATATGAATAGTATGCCAAAGAGACATTAATTGACGTGCGCGTTTGAGTGCTTCTTGCGAAAGCGTGCCTTCAATCTCAAGCCCGTCCATTGTGCGGGGGATACGAGTATAAATATAACGACCAATGAATCCGCTGATGACGATAATAACTGTCAGCAAGGTGGTTGCACCAGCAAGCCCGTTGAATTTCCATGAGGTGTGAAGCAAGACCATGTATGAACCTGTTAAACCCATGAAGATATGAAATTTCAACCATGATGAAAGCCTGCCCCATGAAGCCAGTCTGCTTCTTTTTCTCAAACTGTAAAGTGTTTCAGTCATCAGCATTAAAGTAAAGCCAACGATTCCTAATGTGTGACCAAAAAAATCACTCGCGGCTGGTATTTCTTGATTCCATACTACAACTGCGCCATATACACCTGTAATCAATATGCAAAATA
>JAEURG010000145.1 GCA_016789345.1 Anaerolineales bacterium
TAAAACAGAAAGTGCATTGCGGGTTGTGTTTTCTATTCCAATATTGCCATGTACAGAAGTTAATGCTTCAAGTTTAATTTCTGGCGAGGCGAGCGCGAGGAGGAATGTCAGCGCATCATCTACGCCGGGGTCAGTGTCTATGATAATTTTTGAGGTCATAATATTTAATATGTCATTGCGAGGGCGTTCTTGTTCTTAGCCCGAAGCAATCTCGTAATTAATGAGGGGATTGCTTCGTCGGATTTCATCCTCCTCGCAATGACATGAACTTCTCTACTTCTTCCTTTGTAGGGATTGATGGTTGTGCGCCAAATTTTGTCGTAGCCAATGCGCCACAAGCATTGGCATAACGAACTGCTTCTTCTAATGATTTATTGTTTAACAAAGCAGATGCAAACCCGCCGATAAAAGAATCACCAGCGGCAGTGGTATCTACTACATCCACTTGATAGGATTCTACATGTGTAACTTGTGAATCTGTGACAAGCAACGCGCCATTTTTACCCAATGTGACAATAATCGTCTCAATGCCATGTTTCAATAATTCTTTTGCCGCACTTTCAGCCGATTTAACATCCGTCACTTCTTTCTTACTCAACAAAGATAATTCACTTTCATTCGGAATCAAAATATCAATATGAGATAGCAATTCGGCTAGAATTTCTTTGGCAGGCGCAGGATTCAAAATTACTTTTGTACCTTTAGATTTATATCGTTTAGCGGCGTGAAGAACTGTTTCCATTGGAATTTCAAATTGCAAAAGCAAAATCTTTGCATCAGGCGCGGAATCTACATCTTGTGGAGTTACTTTTCCATTTGCACCGGGCGATAAGACAATACTATTTTGTCCACTTGAATCAACGACGATAATGGCTGTACCTGTCGCGGAATCGGTTTCTAATACATGAGATGTATCCACATTATTTTTTTTGAGATTATCAGTCAAGAATGAAGCAAAACTATCATTTCCCACTCTGCCAACCATAGACACACTCACACCTTGTCTTGCCACTGCAACGGCTTGATTTGCTCCCTTACCACCGGGGATGATTTGTAAATCTTCTCCACTGATGGTTTCGCCGGGCTTTGGAAACCTCGGCGACTTAACAACTAAATCCGCATTCAGCGAACCGATGACTAAGATGTCTGACATGAAGATATTTTACTTCAATAATATATTGTATTTCTGATGCGAAGATTATTTTATCGAAAATCGTTTATAGATAATTTTCTTTAACTCAATTAGTTTCTTTTTTCTATAACCGCTAAGGTTATCAAATTTATTTATTTGTTGTATCTCATTAATAAAATGCGAAATCTGATTATCTGAATTAATAATCTTTTCTAAACAATTTAAGGCTGTTGATGAAAATGCAGAATCATTCAAGATGATTTCAAAAAGCGTATTAAGAACATGTTTTTGCAAGCCAAAGCATTCTAAATAAAGAATTGCATGTCCTTTTTCGTACTCACCAGCTTGTGGTGAATTGTAAATATCTAGAAGCATCTGAAAAGATTTGTCATATTTTTCAATTTTCCACAATGTTACAGCAGTCTCTATATACGTCATTCTAAAACGAAAACCTGTAACTAATCGTTTCTTTAATATTTTTGCGGCTTCAGGTATTTTTAGATAACCTGCGGCTTGAATTGAATTTGTGTGTTCAGTAGTTTCCAATTCCTTTAATAGTAATTTGATTGCTTCAGACTTTTCTTCTCCTTTTAATTTCAAAAGAGTTTTTTCATCAACATAACTAGCGTAACGTGGTATTCCAATACAGGTAATTAAGAACTCTTGAAACTCTTTTGATGACATAACTTTCTACTTTCTAGGCACTACCACTCCACCTTGCACATCCCAAATTTCTGATTCATTTACAAACTTTGAATCAAACAAACTCAAATCTGTTGTTGTGAACAACACTTGTTGATCTTGGCTCACATATTTCAACAAATCGGCGCGGCGGCTCAAATCTAATTCAGCCATCACTTCATCCAACAAAATCACAGGGGTTTCATTCGTGCGCGCTTTCATCCAATCCACTTCGGCAAGTTTCAACGCCAACAATGTTGTGCGAACT
>JAEURG010000076.1 GCA_016789345.1 Anaerolineales bacterium
ACATGGAGCGAGTACGATAGTGCCATCCTCAAACGCGCTCAAAAGACATTATCAAGCGAGTGGAGTTATGTCCACTCTATTTCAGCCAACGAAGCCGAAGCCCAATTAAGTCAATCGCTATCATCAAAATAAGGTCAAGGAACAGGTCATGTCAGAAGAGAAAAAAATTATCTTGCGCGTTATCGAAAACTATGTCCGCACAGGTGAAATTGCCGATGCGCATGTAAAGGTAACCAGTGTGCCGTATGGCAAAACCAGTTTCACTGAACAGACAGGGGAAGATAGCCGTATCATTATGCTAGATGAGTATAAAGTGGACGATAAAGTGATATGGGCGGCATACAGTTCCCGCACTGGCACAGTGTATTTGAGTTTGTTGAATTCAAAAAACTAATTATTAAGGAAATGCTCTCAATTCGTGTCACCCTGAGCCGAAGCCCAGAACGAAGTGAAGGGCATGCGAAGGGTCTCAGAGATTCTTCGCCGCAAAGAGCAAGAGCGCGGCTCAGAATGACACAGTAATGGATGCTTTATTCTTGAAGTTGAACACTTCTTGTAATTTGTGTCCTCTGTGGTAAAAAGTTTTAGGGCGGTATAATTTGATAAATCACCATGCCAACCGAAACCACCATTGAGCCGAAACTCAAAGAGGCAGTCCAACTCACCGAAGCCGATTGGGCTGTGCTTGCCGAGCGGGTAGGGGGCGTGTGGCTATTACGTTCATCACACAAACTCAGCAAATCTGCCCAAAACGAACTCATGGGTATTCTCGCCATGCCTTCCATAGACGCATGGTTAAGTGGCGCGGTCACAGGTGGCTACACCCGCTCCACTGGCATACCCGATAGCAAAAAACTTGGTGATGGTCGCTTTTACGCCTTTCCAATTGCTAATTCATCCAAAGCACTCCTAATTGGTGCCGAAGAACAAACCAATACCGCCTTAAGAATTTGGAGGCTGACAGCCTCTCTGCTGGCGGATGCCACCCCTAGCCCCAACGCGCCTCTCTTACCTGACCTGCAAACTGGTCTGGCATTCAACCTTCCGCTTGCCCTCGAAAAAGTGCTCGGTGCGTTTACATCCGCGGTGCCTTCACAAGGCGCATGGCTCGCCATACGGCGTGGCGACTGGTTAGATATCCAAGCCGAATTCAATGCCCCCAACGTCAAAAACGAATCTATGCCGATTGGTGAAAACCCAATCTTACGGCGTGTCAATCGTTCATTATCCGATGTAGTCTTATCTCCCGAACAACCCAACTGGGATTTACTTCCACACGCACCCATCAAACCTAATACGCGCGCGTGGATTAGTTTGCCTTTAATGATAGGTCAACGCCTGATTGGTTTAGTGTCACTCTGGAGGCAAAAAGAATTTACATTAAGTGAGCGTGGTCAATTACGAGAATTAGCAGCACAAGTTTCACCATCGGTAGAAACCGTTGTCACCTTTTCAGAAATGACCGCGCACTTACGCCGTTTGGGTTTATTGAACGACTTTGTACTAACTGTCTCATCCGCGCAGAATTTAGACCAAATTGCTCGCCGTATGTTCGCTTTGTTAGCGCGTGCCTTCAATACTGAATTAATCGCCTTATATTTACGTTCCAGCGATGGACGCATCCTAAGAGATTACCGCACCTTTGAAGGAAAACTAAATGTCATCAGTGTGCCCGCTTCCAATCACCCCATGCAAGAGGTGCTAAAAGATGGGCGTGTGCGCCGCATTGCCGACTCAACCCGTGATGGATTCATTGGCATTCATCCAGAATCAAAATCGGAGTTAATCGCCCCGCTTCGGTATAGAGGTCAAGCCACAGGTGTGCTGGTGATTGAAAGTCCAAGTGTTGAAGCGTTTAGTCAATATGATGAACGCCTCATGGTCGTTATTGCGAGTCATCTGGCAGGGTTAATCGAATACACTCGTCTGCGTGAAGAAGCCGAAGGTAGAGCAAGAAGTTTAGGATTAATCCATGAAGTAGTGGGGCAGGTGATTGGCTTGAACGATAAAAAAGAAGTAGCCACTATTTCTGCCGAGTTGGTGGCGCAATACTTCAAATATGAAATGGCAGTGGTGCTATTAGCAGATGATAAGCAAAAATTTTCTATTCAAGGCATTGGGGGCACCCACGCTGACCGTATTCAACAGGCTTTACATCATGAAGAATTTATCAAGCCCGATGGCGTGACAGGCTATGTTGCTCAAATTGGCGAAAGTATTTTGATAAATGATACGACTCAACATACCTTGTATAAACCTATCCAAGGCTGGGAGGCACATTCTGAAATTTGTGTCGCCATTAAAGATGGCGACCATGTGTTGGGCATTATTGATGTAGAAAGCCGTCAACAAAATGCTTTTTCGCACAACGACTTAATCGCCATGGAAGCGTTAGCAGGTATTTTGTCATCTGTGATTACGAGTGCTAATCAATATCAAAAATTGCAAGAGACTGTAAAACAATTACGCTTAACAGAGACAGAACTTAAAGCACGCATGGAAGCGCAACGTGCCGCCGAAGCAAAGTTATTGCAAGCCGAAAAAATGGCAACCGCAGGAAGATTAAGTGCCTCCATTGCACATGAATTAAATAATCCGTTGCAATCTGTGCAAAATTGTCTGCACCTTGCAGGGCGTGAAGATTTACCCCAAGAAAAACGCGATGAATATTTTAACTTAGCCAGAACCGAACTCGAACGGCTGATGGTCACATCACGCCGCATGTTAGATTTTTATCGTCCGAATACTTCATCACTAGAAACAGTCAATTTGGTAGACTTATTACAATATACACTTACATTATTATCTAAACAATTAACCGAAAGCAATGTGCAAGTAAATGTAGATATTCCAGATGAAATCCCATCAGTCTCTGCCGTCGGTAGTCAAATTCAACAAGTGTTCATTAACTTAATCCTCAACGCGGCAGATGTGATGACACAAGGTGGCGAAATAAAAATATCCATGCACAATCAGGTAAGCGGCGTTGAAATGATTTTCCACGATAATGGTCCTGGCATCCCACTTGAAAAACAAAAAGACATCTTTGAACCCTTCTTTAGTACTAAAGATGGTGGCACAGGCTTGGGCTTAACCATAAGTTACAATATAATTACCGCACATGGAGGCGTGCTAGAACTGCTCACGGAGCGCAGTCCCGGTGCATGTTTCCGAATCTACTTACCTGCCGGAGGAACACAACAATGAAGTCGAACATTCTCGTCGTAGATGATGAACCGGTTGCAAGACAATCTCTCAGCGATATTCTCAAACTAGAGGGTTATATCGTCTCTGCCGTTTCAAACGGACAAGCCGCCGTAGAACACGTCCGCACCCATGCAGTGGATGTGATGATTGTAGATTTGAAAATGCCCGGCATGGATGGCTTAGAAGTCATTCAAGTCGTCAATCAAACTTCTCCTGAAACAGAAATTATTTTGCTCACTGCACATGGTTCCATTGAATCTGCTATGCAAGCCTTGCGCTTACGCATCCATGATTACTTACTCAAACCTGCCTCCCCGCCTCAAATTTTAGCCAGTATCAAAAAAGGCTTATCACGTCGCACAAGTAAGTCACGTGTTTCGGCGGTGGCTGGCTCCGAAAGCACACAAGATATTTTCACGCTCAAAGATGGCACAGCAGTAGATTTATCTCGCCGACAAATCAAATTCAAAACCAAAGTCGAACATCTCACCCCAGCCGAAGGTCGCCTCCTGCGTATCCTCATGGAAAACGAAGGTAAAGTATTTTCGCATCGCGAATTAGTTTTATTAGTTCAAGGATATGATACTTCTCAACAAGAAGCCCCCGAAATTTTACGCCCACTCGTCAGCCGTTTACGCCACAAATTGGAAGCCTTCCCATCATTATCTGAAAAAGTCGTCAGCGTGCGCGGCACAGGATATTTATACGAAGGCGGCGGATAACTTTCCGCTTCATATGCAGGGGATGTTTGATTCTGCTTCGAGATACTTTTTCTTAACTACAAAAGGAGGCAGTCACTTAAAAAAGTGACTGCCTCCTGAATTTTTACAACGTCCCCAACCATTGACCCGCCATCTTTGCTAATCCACCAACTGCACCTTGACGGGCTGTGCATGGCGGAAGAGATTCTAGAAATAATCTGCCATATTGTTTAGTAAGTACACGGCGGTCTAAGATAGCGACCACACCTCTGTCTGAAGCGGTGCGGATTAAACGCCCAAAGCCTTGTCTGAATTTCAAAATCGCTTCGGGTAAATAATATTCATGGAATGAATCTTCATACAATTCAGAGCGCGCCGCAATAATGGGGTCTGATGGAACTTCAAAAGGTAACTTTGTAATCACCACAACTGATAAAGCATCACCGGGCACGTCCACACCCTCCCAAAACGAACGCGTACCAAGCAACACAGCGCGGTCTGTGCTTTTGAATGATTCAAGCAAAGCACTTGGAGATGTCCCTTCGCCTTGTTCAAAAACGAAAATATCTTCTCTTGCTAGCGGACCTGTAATCGCTTGTGAAGTTTTCTTTAATGCGGCATACGATGTAAATAAAACCAACATTCGCCCGCCAGTAGCTTTGGCTGTGGAAATGATGGCTTTATCCAGCGTTTGTTGATAATTAAATGAATTCGGCTCTGGCATGTCATTTGCTACATACAACAAGGTACTTGATTCATAATCAAATGGTGAGCCGAGTGCTAGCACATCAACTTCTTGTGCATCTAATGTATTACGCACGTAATTAAATTCGCCGTGCGTGGTTAAAGTTGCCGACGCTAAAATAACGCTGGCTTTTTCATACCATAAATGTTTTTGCACCAACGGACCAACGCGTAAAGGCGCGGCATTGAGTGATAATCTTTCACCACGTGGGTTGACTTCAATCCAATAAATTAATTCATTCGATGGTTTGTTCATCAAGCCAGAAGCGGCGGTTTCGGCTTCCATCATGCGGCGCATCAGCGTGCTTAAGTTTCCCATCACATCTTCAAGGTTATCATGCCCGGTGCTGTATAAATCGCCGAGGGCTTTATAAATTTCATCCAATGTTTTAAGTAACAATTTCATCGTTTCACTAATTTGTCCCCATAGCATTTCTAAATCGTCCCAACCTTGTAAAAGGCGGGCAGACGGTGTAATGCGCATTTGCCATGAATAATTATTTTGTGGCTGACCTTGCCTTTGCACGGCAATAAAATCACTAAGCACACTAAAAAATTGTTTTGAAAGTTGTTCCACGCGAAAGGCTTGGTCGGTGGCATGTTTTACGCGCTGTTGAAACAAGCCGAAATCAGATGGGCGAAGCGCGTTATGACTCTCGGTCAACATTTTGCCGAGCACACCAGAAGCAGAGCCACCCAATTCTTTCAACATGCGTTCTAAATCATTTTGGGTCATGCGGAATGAAAGCGCACTTGTCACAGCCGATTCCATGTGGTGGGCTTCATCTACAATCACATAATCATATTCAGGTAATACTTTACTGCCTGTTGAAACATCGGATAATAAAAGGGCATGATTAACGATTAACAGATGTGAATTTTGTGCGGCTTGTTTGGCACGATAAAAAGGGCACGCGCCTCCCATTCGACCTAAACATGCTTCTGTTGTGCAGTTATCATCTTCTGCCGACATCCTTGACCAAATCTCGCGTTCAATCGGTCCGTTGAGATTTAAGTCATTACGGTCACCGCTGATATTTTCCATTTGCCAAACAATGATTTTTGCCAACACACGCATTTCATTGGCGTTCGATGGTCCGCTTTTGCGCATGTACTCTAACCTGCGCGGACAAAGATAATTGCTTCTTCCTTTTAACACTGCGGCGCGAACATCTAAATTCAATGCGGCTTGTAAATTAGGAATATCTTTTTTGATTAATTGGTCTTGCAAGTTAATTGTATTTGTTGAAACAACAACTCTTGTATTATTTTGCACTGCAAACAATGCGGCTGGCACAAGATATGCAAATGATTTTCCTACACCTGTGCCTGCTTCAACCATTAAATGTCCGCCATGTGATAACGCATTGGATACTGCTTTCAGCATCTCCACTTGTTCGGCGCGATGCTCATACGCTTCAAAATATTGGGAGAATTGTCCGCCATATTCAAGAATGGAGGCTACTTCTTCAGGGTCAAGCGGGGTTGGTTCTTCGGTTTTTTGTATGGGTGAAGAATCGCTTGAAGGTCTAGAATCAATTGTCGGCTTGCGAGAAGAGGCGCGGGTCTTTTTGGGTTTGACACCTTGTTTTACAACATCATGTAGTATTTGTTCAAAAACCCAACCTGAATCCCAATCTACAAAATTTCCTAATTCAACAATTTCTTGTAGTGTATCAAATGGCAGTTCGCGTGCTAAATCAAGCAGACGAATATAAGCGGCTTGTGTGACGCGAGCATCATCCAAGGCGCGGTGGGTGGCAGGGAGTGGAATGCCAAGTTGTTTGCCAAGCGCACCAAGATTGTAACGTGTGGCAGTAGGCATTAACACTGAAGCGAGTTCGTAAGTATCTAACGTTTGTTGATATTCAAACAAACCCGCCTTGCGTAAAAATTTAATATCAAAACTTACATTGTGACCAAGGATAGGCGCATCACCGACAAAGGCAGTTAATTCGTGGGCAATGTCGCGCAAGCGCGGGGCTTGGCGCACCATAGAATTATCAATACCAGTTAAGCCAGTTATAAAATCTGGGATTTGTTTGCCGGGGTTTAGAAGCGTGTTGAACTCATCTTCAATGCGTTTGCCGTTAAATTTGACAGCGGCAATTTCGATAATCGATTCGCGATTTTCATCCAAGCCTGTGGTTTCAATGTCTAATGAGACGATAATGGTCATATTAGAACAAGTGTACCATAAAGCGTTTTCGATTTATTCTTTTGGAAGCAGGCTTGTGATTTCAGCAATCTTTGTGCTCGACAATGCTCTATTTTTTGACATCTGCCGCATAAACTCTTTGAGTTGCTTTAACTTCATCGCAGGAAGAGGTGAATCATTCGCTTCTACTTCGACATTATCATTGGTGAAGACCAACGCGGCTTTCACTTCGGGGATGGCGTTTTCGTCTGCTATATTTTTTCTGAAAAACTTTTTGACGATTTCAATTTCAGTTTCGGCTTCCAAATCTGGGCGACCCAAGCCTTCTTGACCGAAAAGACGCATATAGCCTGCAAAAAATCCGCCACCTTTGTTCTTCCAGCGATTTTTCTCATAATAAATTTTTCCACCTTGATGATATGGAAGCAAGACCCAAACGCCTGCGGGACCAACCAGCAAATGTGAAACTGGCGAAGCAAAATGATATAAATGAAATTCACTGTGCAAGCCTTTCAAGCCTGTATCTATTTTTTCATACGGGCGTGGAGAACGCCCCCAACGGTTGCCCATATACATGCCCACTTGCGTCATCAAAAAACCGACTACAAGACAAACCAGTGAGTATGCAAATAACTCTGGGCGGGCAATTGAAAGGTACATACCAAGCCCCAGCACTCCTAATGCTCCTAAACTCGTCCACTGCGCAATTTTGCTGTTGCGCGAAATTACTTTTTCGTTTTTGATAATTTTCATGTTATTTCTTCAAACTCTCTTCAATAGCAGATTTCATTGCATCTAACACTTTCACATCTACAGCATGTTTGGCGACCCGAATCGCATTTTTAATTGCAAAGGCATCAGAACGTCCGTGACCGATAAATACAAGTCCGTTTACGCCAAGCATTGGAGCCGCGCCTTGTTCGCCGGGGTCAAGCATTTTTTTGATTTGTCCCAAAGCAGGTTTTACTAACAATCCGCCAATTTTTGTGAGCAGACTACCGTTTTTGATAATATCCCGAATCGTATCGGTAATTAACTTAGCAACCGCTTCGGATGATTTCAGCATAACATTACCCGTAAATCCATCTGTTACTGCTACATCCACTTTGCCACCAATCACTTCTTTGCCTTCCACATTGCCGAAATAATTTAATCCTGAATTTTTAATCAACGGCGTGGCGGCTTTCACCAATTCATTTCCTTTGCCCTCTTCTTCGCCATTTGAAACCAATCCGATTTTTGGTTTATTCACACCACGAACTTTTTCAGCATAAATGCTTCCTAAAATAGCAAACTGTAAAAGATTTTCTGGCTTGCAATCTGGATTCGCACCAATATCTAACACAACACATGTGCCAGTGGCTGTCGGGAAGATAGGGGCTAAAGCGGGGCGGTCAACTCCACGAATGCGTCCGAGGCGAAAGAGGGCAGTGACCATGCCTGCACCAGTGTTACCCGCTGTCACAAACGCATCTGCTTTTCCATCTTTTATTAAATCCATACCAACCGCCATCGAATTTTTTGCGTCTTTGGCGCGTGCCTTCAATACTAGCCCTTCACCTTTATCATCCATAGATAAACTTTCGGGCGCATCAACAATTGAAATATTTAATCCGTTTGTGTTTATCTTTTCTAAAGCAGGTTTGATAATTTTTTCATCACCAACCAATATAATTTCTACGCCATATTCACGTGCCGCTTGCACTGCGCCTTCGACATCAGGCGTTGGAAAATTGTCACTACCCATTGCGTCTACTACGATTCGCGCCATAAAATTCTCCTAAAATGTATTTGCTTGACAATAAAAGTAAGCCGATTATAATACGCCTGTTCTTGCGCTGGTGCTGGAATTGGCAGACAGGCACGCTTGAGGTGCGTGTGTCGTAAGACGTGGAGGTTCAAGTCCTCTCCAGCGCACAAAACTCCCGTAAGGGAGTTTTTATTTTATACCACTGGTAATGTAAAACAAAACCTTGAACCTTTATTAACCCCTTCTGATTCAACCCAAACTTTACAACCATGAAACTCAATAATTCTTTTCACAAGTGCTAAGCCAACACCTGTGCCTTCTGAATTTGAATCCAATTTATTAAACAAACCAAACACACGCTCATGGTAAGCGGGGTCAATGCCAATGCCATTGTCACTGACAAAAAATATCCACGCTTCATTTTCTTGGCGTGCACCAATTTTTATTTTTGGATTTTTTTGCTCGCCCATAAATTTGGATGCATTATCTAATAGATTTTGCATGACCTCAACAATTCTTGGGCGGTCAACTTTGACTCTTGGAAAATTCGCTTCAATCTCTACGTGAATTTTGTTTGCTCGTAACCTGCCTTGAGTTAAGCCCAAGGCTTCTTTAGCAATTTCTTCAAATGCCACTTCTTGAGGCTCATTCATCATGCGTCCAATACGTGAGAGTTGGAGCAATTCATTTAATAGCCTCTCCATTTTGTTGACGGCATCTAAAATCCGTTCAATACTTCGGTTGGCTTTTTCTACATTTCCACTTTGTACATCTTTTGCTAACAAGCCTGCAAAACCACCAATTGTAATTAATGGTGCTTTCAAGTCATGTGAAACCGTGTAAGTAAATCTTTCTAATTCATTATTTTTATCTTGCAATTCGTTTAAGGCTTGTTCCAGTTTTGTAATTTCATAAATAGTATACAGCAAGCACCCTTCATGGTTAACTTTGATGGCTGATACTGAAATTAATACCACCGCCGCCTCTCCAGATTTTTTACGGATGCGGGTTTTAAACTCGCGTAAGAATCCTTGCTTGGCGATAATTTCATGATGTTGAATTTGTTCTTCTCTGCTGACCCATAGTTTTAATTCAGTGCCAGAACTGTAAACCGCTTCTTCGGGTGTGTATCCTGTTAGGGTTGTAAACGCCAAATTGATGTCAAGAATGCGGCGGTCTCTTAATCTGCCAATTATCATTGGCACAGGAGTTTTGTGAAATGTAGTTTGAAATTTATCTTCTGAGGCTTTAATTTCTTCATCCGATTTTTGCCTTTTGATTACGGCACCTAACAAACCTGCCGCAATTTGAATTGCATTCACTTCCACCTGAGACCATGGCTTGATTCTTATGCAATCATCAAGCCCAATTACACCCCACCATACACCATCTACAAAAATAGGCACATCTAATAATGTTTTAATTTCTTTGCGACTTTCTTTGTTTGCCCACTCTTCTGGAAATTCATTTGTTGAGTCGTAAAATGGTTTTCCAGAACTTAAAATTTTGTACCACTGCATCATTTCTTCATGTTTAAGCGGTACATTTTGAAAGTCAGAAACCTGGCTAGAAATATTGTGATGTGGATTTTCCCATTCATATCTTAAACTAGAAACCTCAATCCCATTTTTGTCTAAGTGATTTTCAAACAAATAAGCATGGCTGGCTTCGGCGGCTTCACCTAATAATTTCAGAACCTCCTTAATTTTTTCTTTCCAATCTGAGGTTTCCACCATCATTTGAGCCGACTGTGCCGCCACTGACAACATTTTTTCATTTTGTCTTGCGGTTTCAGAATATTTTTTGTTGATTGTTTTACTGCGCAGGTCTTTCATAAAAAAAATTACTTCCAATGTTCCCATGCAATTTCTTGTATCCGATAATATTTAACTTCTTTTGCAAGTTCGCTGACAAAAACAAATTCATATTTTTGTTTTACTAAAAATTGAATCATTTTTTCAAAATAATCAAATGCTTTCGCTGAATTTCTTGAAAGCGCGAATTTTTCTGCGCCAGTCACTGTGCTATTTGGAATGCTTGCAAAATAAAAATCGTGCGGATGTGAAAGCAATAAAACGTGATTTGGTAAACCAAATGTTTTTAACAACAAAGAGTAGATTCCCCAACCGAAAAGTTTGGCATAACTTAAAGCAAAAATAATGCGGATTTTTTCAATAGCCGTAAATGGAAATTCAATTAATGATTTTCCGTCTGCACGTTTAACGCGGAAGGGGATATTCGGCATGTGTAAATTGGAATAACCAAATTCACCCGGACGAACAGAAGGATATACGCTGGCATCGTACATAAATTCATTATCCAGCAAGTGACCTAAACCTGCTTTATCAATTCTACCAATCGGAGCACGGTAACCTATGGGTATTTTGCCTGTAAAATTTGTATAAGCCTGCTTTGAATTTTGTACCTCATCTAATGAACAAGCATTGTGTGGGTCATGGGTATGTGAATGAACAGAATATTCTAACGGGATGCGTGTAGCCAGATTGCTGAAAACATCACCAAATTTTTCAAACAAATTCGTCACAGTAAACATTGTCACTTTGACGTTGTATTTATTGATAATAGAAACATATCTTTCAAAGTATTCTGAGTTTTCCAGTAGGCGGATTCGTTTTTCAGGGTTGCCGTAATCTGGCTCCATGTCTAACGTAATACAGGCGAGTTTTTTCATTCAGGCAAATTGGTGACGTAATAAAACTGATTTTTATTAATCACGCGCAAATTTGTAAAACCAAATAGCTCAGCGATTTTTGCAAATTCATCTAATGAATATAAATACACGCCAGGCAATTTGTTCACACGAATATAAACTTGACGAAGCATCCAAGTGGGGAATTCCTTTTTACGCCCTAAGTCGGGAAAATCAAGCAATATATATTTTGTGCGTAAATTCCCAAGGAATGCCGCCATATCTTTTGCATCAAAATATTCAATCACACCTAAAGCAGTCACAATATCCACTTGCTGAAGCGGCGTGTTTGCTTGCACAACATCAGTAATGGAAAACTCTAATTGATTTTGTAAATTTAATTCTTTTGCGCGTTGTTTTGCCAAGTTCACTGCTTCGTTAGAAATATCTGTGCCAAATACTTTTGTTGCACCTGCTTCAATCATTTGAAATGCAAAACGCCCAGAAGCACAACCAACATCTAAAACAGTTTTGTCTTTGATGTGTGGTTTGAGTAACTCCAATGCGGTTTGCATCCGCACATACATCGCGTCGCCACGAAAAACAGTTGAAAGCCTATCCCACCAATTGGCTTTTTGCTGACCTTCTTTGAAGTACGCGCTGGCTTCCCAACTTTCTAGATGTTCTTCCCAATACTTTGCTGATTCGGATTTTTGATTTATTTGATTCATACCCGCGATTATACCCGCTTCATTCTTGACCTTAAGCCTGATTCTTGTACCCCAGCATTATTCTAAAATCAAACTACAACACGTCACCGCGCCTTCGGCTTTGGCTAGTTCATCTAGGTTTACATTCTTTATTTTGAAGCCTTTTGCTTCAAGTTTGGCTTGTGTTTTAGGGAATGCGTAAGGGTAGATGATGTGTCCACGAACCGGCAAACAATTTGCGGCGTAGGGTTCTGAAGCGTGAACTTCGATTAAGTTGAAATCAGAAAAATGAGATTCGTCCACCCAATCTGTATTAATCAATAAAGTTTCTTCATCTACTTTTGTAATGGCACTTTTGAGATGCAAACAATCTGTTAACTCAACACCAATTGCCTGATAACCATATTGATTCAATAGTTGATTAAGTTGTTCGATGGCTTGTGTGTTACTGCGTGTGGATAAGCCGACATAAATCTTTTTATCAAGCACTAGCACATCGCCACCATCAATGGTAGCAGGCTCACTGATGTGAACAAGCACTTTATAAGGCGATAAGGCTTTGATAATGGTTTCAGTTTCAGGTTTGCGCGAATCGGCTCCGGGGCGGGTGATGACAGCAAGTTCGGGCAAAATGAATGCTGTATCTTCTACAAAAACGGAATCAGGCAATTCAGGTTCTTCGTGTAATTCAATTACTTCACAGCCTATTTCTTCAAGTGCGTGAACATATTCTGTGTGTTGTTGACGTGCGATCTCTAAATCAATAGGTGTGCGTTCAATATGCGTGATTTCACATTCGTTAAAACGCGGGCTGATTTTGCGGGTGATAGCGATTGTCATTGTTATAAATTATTCAGATGTGCGATAACGGTCAATTAATGCTTTGGTGCGAGGGTCTTTGGGGTTGGCGAATAATTCTTCGGGAGATGTATCTTCAATTAATTCACCTTCTGCCATCACAACCACTCTATCGGCAACTTCGCGGGCAAATCCCATTTCGTGTGTGACGACGATCATGGTCATGCCTTCTAGGGCAACTTTTTTCATTACATTTAATACTTCGCCGATTAATTCAGGGTCTAATGCAGAAGTCGGCTCATCGAAGAGCATCACACGCGGTTCCATGGTTAAGGCACGGGCAATTGCAACGCGTTGTTTTTGTCCGCCGGAGAGGCGTGATGGATATTCATCTTTTTTGAATAACAACCCAACACTATCTAAATTTTGTTCGGCGAGTGCAATCGCTTGATTTTTATCCATGCCTTTTACAGTGACAGGTCCTTCAATTACATTTTCTAAAACAGTCATGTGTGGGAAGAGATTGAATTCTTGAAAGACCATGCCAGTTTTCAGGCGCACATCATGAATCAATTGGTTTTTTTCTTTCCCCTTTACTTCGGCAGGTACAACAACACCATCCACTTCAATTGTGCCATGTGATGGGTCTTCTAAAAAATTGACACAACGCAACAAAGTACTTTTTCCAGAACCACTTCGCCCAATTAAACAGACCACTTGTTTTTCAGGCACTTCAAGGCTGACGTTTTTTAATACATGCAAACGCCCAAAGTACTTATCAAGATTAGAAACCTTTACAATAGGATGGTGCATGTTAACGGTCTCCTTTGGCGAGGCGGGCTTCTAATTTCCCTTGAAAATAAGTGAGGATTAAAGTCAATACCCAATAGAACATCGCCGCCATAATTAGGGCTTCGAGACTATTGAAACTTGCACGTCCTACTTTTGTTGCGCGCCACATCAATTCATGCACGAAACCTGTAGCAGAGACCAATGCTGAATCTTTCGTCATAGAGATAAAATCATTGCCCATAGGTGGGATGGCAAACCTCAAGGCTTGCGGGAGAACGATGCGCCTCATCATCTGAGTGGGAGTCATGCCTAATGCCATGGCGGCTTCTCTTTGCCCCTTGCCTACGGAACTTAATCCAGCACGGAATGTTTCAGACATGTAAGCACCATAATTCAGACCAAGTGCTAAAACACCTGATACTAAGCCCGATAGAATGATGCCAAGTTGTGGCAGAGCAAGAAAGAAGAAAAAGATTTGTAAATATAAAGGGGTACCACGAATTAATGAAACATAAAAAGTGCTGAGCGCATAAATTGGCGGGAATTTTGATAGCCTACCCAATGCCGCTAACAAAGCCAAAATAATGGCAAATGAGATTGAAAAAACTGAAATCATTAATGTTTGACCCAGCCCGCCAGCAATAAAGGTAAAGTTTTTCAGCATGAATTCAGTGTCAAGGCTGATGGCATTAAACGTAAAACTACCAAGTTGAAGGCTCTGCCCACTAAAAAGGAAAACAAGAATTAGAAAGAAAATTCCCCATGAAATGCTAACATTGGTACGGAATTGGCGCTCTTGCCGCAGTCCTGCCTGATACAGCAATTCGGCTTGAGAAGTGGGTGCTTGTCCTTGATTTGTCTCGTTTGACATGTTGCCTCCGGATAGTTGGAGTTGCAATAAAAAAATTAAAAGGGAAGCGATATACATCGCTTCCCTTCTTTATAAAAATGTATTACGGGACTTTCGTAATATCCATGCCGAACCATTTATTGGAGAGTTCAGAGAGTCGGCCGTCATTGTGCATGGCAGTAATGGCGGCACTTACTGCTGCAACCAATGAAGTGTTATCGAGGCTAGCAGATTTATCAAATGCGGCGGCTAGGTCTTCAGAATAAACTGCACCATCGAGTTTAACAACAGGAATACCAGCGGCGATGTTGGCATCTACTACGGTATCAGAGGTGACATATGCAACGAAGTCTTTACGACCTGCTTCAATTGCTTGTGCACATTCTTGGTCAGTTGCAAGTGTAACAACGGTGATGCCTTCTGGTGCACTGGCATAGATAGAAGATTCAGGTAAACCGAGACCTTCCATATCGCCTCTCAACCAGAATTCATAAGTAGTAGAAGTGCCAGCACATATGGCTTCGCCAGCCAATTGGTCTACGGAAGTAATACCAGAGTCAGCGGCGACTGCTATAACAGCGGGTGTGTAATAGTATGGTACGCTGAAATCAAGTGCTTGTTGGCGAGCGGTGGTGACAGTCATAGAACCAATGCTCACATCCCATTTATCTGCCCAACTGCCGGCAGTAATCAAATCCCAATCTGGTGTGACAAAACATGCTTCAACGCTAAGCGCTTCAGCAACAGCAAGTGCCACATCCACATCGAAGCCTTGAATTTCTTGAGATGTCAAAGCATCAGAAGGGCACTTGGTATCGCCAGGGCGTGTGCCATCGGTCTTGGGGAAGGATTGTGGTTCATAGTTTAAGTCTGAAGAAACGAGAATATAACCACGTTCTTCAATCGCGCCGAGCAAATCAGAAGCGGATGAACCGCCACCGCCACATGCGGTCAGCACGAGGGAAGCCATTACGATGAGGCTTACCAAAGTCAAATTTTTTTTCATTTTCTCCTCCGAGAGAATTAGAAGTTTAGGCAACTTTCGTTGCCACGAAATAATTTTATTCCGCACTTTAAGGATAGACTATTTTTATCAATTCCGCAAGGATATTTATTGTTAAATTTCATAATGGTACAATTAGAAAATAATCTTATCGGAGGCTGTGCATGTCTGCAATTTTCCCAAGTGAAGAATGGCTACAAGGATTAGAGACAAAATTAAATTCGGATGAAAAATATCGCGAGATTGCAAAAAATTGGGAAGGCGATTTATTCTTCTTTATTGAGCCAGAAGGGAATTTGAAAGAACGCCTCACTTTTTATCTTGACCTGTGGCATGGCACTTGTCGAAAAGTCGTTTACAAACCCGATGCCTCTGACTACCCAAATTCCACTTTCACATTAACTGCTTCTTACAACAACATTACCGATGTGCTAACTGGAAAACTTAACCCAATGACTGCCATGATGACCATGAAACTAAAAGTCAGCGGAAGCATGGGCTACATGATGCGTAACGTGCCGACCGTTTTAGATTTTGTACGTTGTGCACAAGAAGTAACGGACGAGATTCTTTAATCGTTATAACGTTATCAAGTTAAAAGGTTTGAAAGTTAAACCTGAAAACCTGTAACTTTTAGACTTTCAAACACAAAATGCTTCCCATCTTAAAAATCAACCTCACTACAAACCAAACTGAAGAATTTAGCATTCCCAAAGAATGGGAACGAGATTTTATCGGAGGCGCATCACTTGGCGCACGGATTTTATATTCAACATTAACCAAAGAACTAAATCCACTTTCACCAGAATCACCATTGTTGTTTATCAACGGACCATTAAGCGGCACAAACGGACCCACCACAGGTCGCTTTGTGATTTGCGGAAAAAGCCCTGCTACCAATTTATGGGCTGAGTCAAACATCGGCGGGTTTTGGGGACCAGAACTTCGCAAAGCAGGCTACGATGGTTTGTGGATAACAGGAAAAGCATCTAGCCAAGCCTATATTTGGATTCAAGATGGCAGGTTCGAGGTCAGAGATGCGGCGGGTGTTTGGGGGCAAGATGTATATGCAACGCAAGAAACCATCAAAGCAGAAATCGGAGTCAAAAACGCACGAGTCGCATGTATTGGTGAGGCGGGAGAAAATCAAGTTTTGTATGCTTCGATTTGTTGCGACCACGGACGCCTGGCAGGCAGAACTGGCTTAGGCGCAGTAATGGGTTCAAAAAATCTTAAAGCGATTGCTGTGCAAGGCACGCAAAAATTTGAAGTGACACAAGAATATGTTCGTTTGCGTTCTGAATCGAATCGCATGTTGAAGCAAGATAATGAATCGCGTGTGATGAATGAAGTTGGCACGGCAGGCGCGGCTAATTATGCTGAATATTTAGGCGCTATGCCATCAAAATATTATCAGCAAGGCGCATTTGAAAATGTGGATAATATTTCTGGCGCAAAGATGACCGAAACAATTTTGGTTGGCAGAAGTGCTTGTCAGGGTTGTGTGATTGCTTGCGGGCGGGTGGTCAACCTCGGTGATGGGTTGAAGCGTAAAGGTCCAGAGTATGAAACTATCGTTGGCTTTGGTCCCAATTTATTAATTGATGATTTGCACGAGGTCACGCGCTTAGGTGAATTGTGTGATAAATATGGCATGGATACGATTAGCACTGCAAACACAATTGGTTTGGCATTCAAACTTTTTGATGATGGAAAAATAACGCTTCAGGATACGGGCGGTTTGGTGCTTGATTGGGGAAATTTTCTTTCTGTTCGACAGTTGATTCGCATGATTGCCCGCCGCGAAGGCATTGGTGATTTGCTTGCAAATGGTTCAAAACAATTTGGCAAATCATTTAATTCAGAAGATGAAGCCGTTCAAGTAAACGGACTTGAAGTTGCATATCACGATCCGCGTGGCGTTTCTGGGATGGCATTGGCTTATGCGACAAGTCCGCGTGGGGCTTGTCATAATCAATCGGATTACTTTGTTGTAGATTGGGGCCATACGCATGAACATATTGGAATCAATTTTTATGAACGTCAAGCCCAAGCAGAGAAAGCCGCAAATGTTGCCAAACATCAAGATTGGCGCACGCACTATAACTCGGTAGTTATTTGTATTTTTGCCAGCGTTTCGCCAGAAATGCAAGTGGATTTATTAAATGCACAACTCAATTTGAATTGGACGATTGACGATTTAATGAAATCAGGTGAGCGGGCATGGAATCTCAAACGCGCAATCAATAATCGTTTGGGAATCACGCGCCAAAATGATAAATTACCAAAAGCATTGTTAGAACCTTATCAAGAAGGTGGCTCGGCTGGTTTTGTGCCAGATATTCAAGGTATGTTATCTGCCTATTATGAAGCCAGAGGTTGGGATTGGGAAACAGGCAAGCCGAAAAAAGAAAAGTTAATTGAGTTGGGGCTTGATGATGTAGTGAAAGATTTGTGGGTAGCCCCTCCGTCACTTCGTGACACCTCCCCCAAGTCCAAATAAAAAATCTATATATTCGAAAATATATAATGAAGACTTGGGGGAGGCAGGAGGGGGCTACTTTGCGCAACGAAAGCCGACAATATCATCACGCCCGGGGAAAGCCCAATGCCTGTTGGTGACGCGTATTGCACGTAAAACTGTATTCCATGCACCACTGCGAATTACTTTAATATTCCCAATTTCTGGACCTGTTGGGTTTTCATAAGGTGAATTGGCATAATAATCTTCACTATACCAATCCGCAGTCCATTCCCAAACATTGCCCGCCATATCCATTACACCATACGGGCTGGCACCTAATTCAAATGAACCGACATCCGTAAATTGGTTAAATAAAAAGTCATAATTAGCAGTGGGTTCATCTAATAAAGCATTTCCCCAAGGATATAAGCGTCCGTCTGTGCCGCGTGCCGCTTTTTCCCATTCGGCTTCGGTTGGCAATCTGCGTCCAGCCCAGGTGCAATAATCAACTGCTTGAGTCCATGCCAAGCCTTGCACAGGTTGATTCGGTGCATCAAAAAATTCTTTGCTTGGAAGCACAGGCAATGTACACGCGCTATCATCAAGGCATTGGTTATACATCCCATTGGTCACTTCAGTTTTATCAATCCAAAAGGCATCTAAATACACTTTGTGTTGAGGTTTTTCATCATCAGCAGCATCGGGGTCATTCTCATCACTACCCATAATAAATTCACCTGCTGGAATATAAACCAAAGTCATTCCATCCACCTCTGAAACTTCGGTGGAGCCTGCTACTGATTCCTCAATATTTCCACAAGCCGAAAGAATCAAAATAACTGTAAATAGAAATAATATATGTTTTTTCATTTTTTAATTTGATAACTCTAAAAGTAATTCATCAATTTCTTGACCACGCGCATTTGCAAACCATTTACCTTCTTCAATGACGTGAAACCCACATTTCTCTAACACGCGTCGTGAACCAATATTGTCTTTCGCAACACGCGCATAGATTGGACGAACTGTATTGACATTTGCTAAAAATTCTTGTAATGCCATTGTTGCCAACCCTTTGCCCCAATATTCTCTGCCAAGCCAATAAGTAACTTCAGGTCGGCCTTCTTCTTCATAATAACTTGAAACATTTCCAATCACCTCACCCTTGAAGATAATGGTTTTGTTGATGATGGTCGAATCTGCCATAATTTTTTTCCAGTGCGCATTAAACGCTTCTCGATTTGTTGGGTCTTTCGATGTAAATGCCGCTATATGATTTGCTTCGGGGTCTAACTGATTTTGGAAAAAGATATCAAGGTCATCATCTATAATATCTCTTAAAAAGATTTGATTTGACATTTTTCTATTTCTCCTTTTGCATTACTTGAAACAAAGTGATTTGCATTCCGTCAGGGTCCTGCAAGCGGACGTTGTAATCTCCCCACGGTGTCAGCACTGGTTCATGAACTAATATCGCGCCATGATTAAGTAAACGTTTCATCGCTGACTCCAAATCTGGCACTTGAAGTGCGAACCGTATCTGCCCACTGACTCTTTTTCCTGCTTCCATATCATCAATTAATTTGGCTTGGTTTTCATCAAATACTTCAAGTGTGGCTTTTCCCATTTCTAGCATCAAGGCTTTGCCATCTCCATTGTTCCAGATTGCGGCGGGTTCAATGCCTAAGCCTTCACAATAAAATTTGACCGACTTTTCATAATCCTTAACAGTGAGTGCTATGCGTAATTCAAAAACAGGTTGATTGGACATGGTAAATTCTCTCTTCAATAATACGTGATAATTTTAGGATGAAGAAGGTTATAGATTTAGTACTTGAAAACAGATTCAAGTTTTACGGTGACTTTGTCATCTTTCTCACGTTTTCTGCCTTACAGACAATGCTTTTGATAGGCATTATTATTCCATATTTTCTAACAAAAGTTTTGTATCTTCCGCCTTGACTGCTCGCTCTGCTTGATAAAGCAATGCCTTGAAACTTTGTCTGCGTCTGAATGGAGCATTGGCTGGCAAATAAGAAGTTGGGATAGGGGTTGGCTGATTATTCAATGACACATTGAAGCAAGGTGACCATTTTTGAATCAACAATCGTTCAGAGGCACTTAAATCATTTTGAACATCAATAAATTGTTCAGATTGCGAACTCATTAATTCAATTGTGAAATTCATAGACTTGGGCCAATTACACCAAACGAAACGCCCAACCATGGAATGACCTTTGAATCCGCTGAGCAAATGCTCCCAGACGCGGGCAAACGCAAGATGTGATTGACCCACATAAAATACAACATCTTCATCTCGGAATATATATAAATCTAAACTTTTCCAAGATGCAGGGCATTGTTCAATGAGTAGGAATCGCTTAAGCGAAATTGAGACAATTTTATTACTCATTCTTTATTACATCAAAAAATAAGCCTTTTAAAAAATCTAGTATTGCTTTTCTCTCACTAACAAATTCAATGAGCCTCGAGATTGACCAAATTACTAGGAATAGAGAAACTACTAACAAGGCTTCTTGAAATCTGGAAAACAATTTTGCAAATAACACTAAAGGGAAAACACCCAGCAAAGCCATAATGGGAAATGGAATCCCAAAATGTCCTTTGATAACAGCACCAGTCTCGTCTTTTATTACCTTGCCATAAAATACTGGGGAAGTATCCATCGTTAAGGGTATTAAGATAAAGCCAATACCAATAGTGGTTCTGTTAGGAAATACATCTGAGCCGTCAGAATTTATAGAATTTACATGGATCTTAAAATTATTATCTTTGTATGAACCATGAAAAGTAAAGAATTTACTTTCTTGCCAATCTACTTGTGCTGGTTTTAAGCCGCGTTCTATTCTTTCCATAATAGATTCGCTAGTTAAATTTGTTTTTATTCTTACTTCATTGATGGGCAAATGGGTAATTATTTCATCAAAAAGATTCATTATTAAACTCACTACGTCTACTTAATAAACTCATTCTATGTTCATGGCACAATCATCTGCACAGCCGATGGGAAAATTTTATAATCCAAATCAGTTAGCCAAGTATCGAAGAGTTCGCCATCGGTATGAGCAGGGGAAGGTTTATCAAGATGGATTTTCAAACGCGTGCAATGAATCTCATGGATGCCTTCCATTTCAATCATGTTGCCTTTATCAGGTTTCATGGCTTTTGGTAAAACTTGAAACATCCCCAAACGTGTGCTTCGATAAGCATGCACAAAAGTAAGTTTTCCATCAAATGGATTCGCATGGGGAGTCATATAAAAGATTCCGCCAGTACGATGCCCGTTGCCAACAGAAACCAGACTCAACGGTCCAGAATATGAACCGTCATCCCATTCCAAATGAGCATTCCAGTTGGGTCTATCCATAATGCCTTGCACTGCCGCAAGTAAATAGCGGGGCACGCCAGAAAGATTTTTAATTTTTTCTTGCTTGGTGGTTACATACGGCTCTAAGCCAGCCGCAGAATTGTTTAAGAAATAACGCTCATTACATTTTCCTAAATCAATTGCACGAGTTTTACCATTTGCAATCATTTGCGCCACAGCAGAAAAATCGCGTGGGTTTGCAATGTTGTCAGATAAATCATTGGCTGTACCTAATGGAATAATACCGATGGTTACTGGGAATGCAGATGTTTCATCCCAACTTTGTGCGGCTCCATTAATCACTTCGCCAATTGAACCATCACCCCCCGCAACAATCAAAGTTTTATAACCTTGTTTCACTGCCTCAGCCGCTAAAGTTATAAGATGGTCAGTGTGTTCAGAAACTGATAAATCAAAATCAATGCCTGCAAGGCGCAAAGCATTTTCAGCCTCAGCCCAACGCTTTTGTGAATTCCAACGATTTGAATAAGGGTTATGCAAAATTTTGATTTTCATTTTTTATTCCATTCACTTATTTTCAATTTTACCTGAAATCCATTAGCCTCATGCTGAAACCTTTTTCGCCACAGAGACCACAGAGTTAACTGAGATTTTTTTGAGATTTTTCTCAAAGGTCTCTGTGAGCTCTGTGGCTATGCTTTATTAATCTCAAGTAGTCCATTTTGTAATTATCATTTTCACGCGCATCCTCACACGCGCATCTGCCCCCGCTGAAATCCACAATGAACTTGTTTTTCGATAAACCTTTTCATCCATTTTCTCAAAATCCTCCCATTCACTTTCCATAAATTCTTTCATCTCAGATGGCGTATCCCAATAATAAAAGAAATCAAATTCATTTTCTTTTTCTTTGATATACCACCCTTTAGATTCAACTTCCCTCATAGCTTGATTTGCACCTTCATCATGTTCAACCCCTCCAGGCGATTCGTTCAATCTACCAGCTAGTTGATACTGCTGTGCATCTTGGATTTCTACCTGCCAGTTTGACTCAAGTGCCCGCAGATCAATAAAAATTCCGTTAGGTTTTAGTAGTCTTCTAATTTCATTTAATGCATCTATCTTATCTTCATCCGCAATACAACATAAAGATAATGCGCCAATAACAATATCAAACGATTCTTTTTCTAATGGAATTTTTTTTGCACTCGCATTGAAAAACAAAACATGCTGACATGCATTTAGTACAGCATCGGCTTGTGCAACACGAATTGCATCATGGTCTATATCAAATGCAACTACTTGCTTGGCATGTTTTGCATATTTCCAAGTTAATCGCCCCTCACCACAGCCAACTTCAAGAATCCGCTTGTCTGAAAAGTCTACAAACTGATGAAGTGTTTTGCCTTCTTTATTTTCTGGGTCTCTTTGTACGGACATAATGTTTAACGTAGGGACACAGCGAGTCAATTGATAATCTTGATGATTAATCGTTTTGCTGTGTCCCTACAATTTTATTTTGAAAGTTTCTTCATCCTCTTCACAGACGCAGTCACCAAGTCTTTCAAAACTTTTTTATCCACATCTTCTAACTTCTTGATATATAAACACCCCACACTGGTTGTGAATTTGCCAAGTTTTTTGAGTAAGTCTTTTTCTACATCAAACCCGCCCATTAGATATAACGTGAGATTTTGTTTACGAGGCGAGAAGCCAGTTAGCATCCAATCGCCTTCACGACCGCTTTTGCTGATGTAGTGATAACTGCCGAAGCCGACAATACTTGAACCCCACATTTTCGGTTCTTCTTTTGTCACTTGCTTCATGATTTTGAGAATTTCATAGCAATCATTTCTTGCTTGTTCATCTTTAACTGCATTTAAAAATTTTTCAACGCTGGCATCATTGACTTTGGTTTTTAAATCATTTTTAGCCATTTTAGCCTCCGTATTTAGATAAATCTGCTTTCGCCGCTTCATTGATTAATTCTTGCAATATTTTTTTATCAACATCAGCAAGTTTTTTGATATACAAACACCCTTTGCTTGTTTTTACTTTACCAAGTTTTTGAGTCAATGGGTGATTAACAACATATTGCATAAGGTAAAGCGTGATATTTTGTACTCGAGGGGAGAAGCCTATAATTGGCATATCACCTTCATGTCCACTGGCATATTTGTAATGATATTCCCCAAAGCCGACGATACTAGGTCCCCACATTTTTGGTTTTTGTTTGGTGGCGTTCTCCATCATCTTTGCAATTTCAAAGCAATCTTTTCTTTTTTGTTCATCTACAATGAAGTTGAGAAAATCTTCCACGCTGGCATCATTCTTCTTAGTTTTTAATTCTACTTTTTTCGCCATGCTAATCTCCTTTTGGAAAGCGAGTCAATAAGGCAATTTTAGCATATTTGTTCTGTTTTAACATAAGACTTCGGAAGTTTTTGGCATTAGGCACTGCCTAAAAATTAGTCGAGCAGACTTCCGAAGTCTAGATATCTTTATAGTGATATAACTTCCATTGCTCTGCATCCCATTGAATTAATTCCAACATATTTCCAGATGGGTCATAAATGCCTGCAAATAACCCGCCAAAAAATTTCTGTGGCACTTCGTGAATCATTTTTACATCTTTTGTTTTTAATTCTTCTAAAGTTGTTGCAAGATTATCAACGGCAATACCCAAAATCACACGGCTTTCAGTGGGTTCGAGGTTTTCAATTCTATGCAGTGCAATCGGAAAACTTTCTTGTTGCACCACTACAAATTCTGGATATTGATGGTCTTTTTTGATAATTTCAAACCCTAAAATGCTCACATAAAATTCAAGGGCTTTATCCATATTATTGACTAGAATTGTTGTGAAAGAAAGCCTGTTCATAAAAAGATTTTAGCATATTGAGAATAAAAAAGAGCGGATGAAACTCATCCGCTCTAAAGATTTAAGTTTATTGCCCGGGCATTTCTACACTGACATTCACAAATCCATTTTCTGGTGTAAAAGTAATTCGGAACGGCTTTGAAGTGCCATCACCACAATTGACGTTCCATTCTTCTCTCCAAACACCACTCGCATCAGGTTGTTGGATAACTGTAATTGTTGTGCCTTGTACGGTCGGAGTTTCGCAACCTGAAATCATAGCAACAATTTGAAGTGAGAACCAAGCAGTAAGGCGAGTCTCATCATCAGCAAGCCCACCTTCTGGAATATCATTTCCTAAGTCAAATGAAGGTGTTGGCTGAGTTGGGTCAAACGGGTCACCGGGGATTGGTGTTGGAATTTCAAAATCTTGGATATCTTGAACAACTTTTTGCGCCTCTACATAAGCCTGATAACCATAATAGCCTGCTACAGCAGTAATTGCACAACAGCAACAAAGCACAATCGCAATGACAATACCAATAATCAGATTGCGATTTGTGCCTGAATTGGTTTGTGGTGTTGGGTTTGTTTCCATTAAATATTTCTCCTATAAATTTGATAGCAAGATTATAAAATATAAAAGGAGCAAGCAGGCGAAACCTGCTTGCTCCTTTTGTCCTATTCAAGGTTATTTACTTATTTAACAACGCCGCCACGCCGGGTAGTTCTTTACCTTCTAAGAATTCTAGTGACGCACCACCACCTGTGGAGACATGAGTCATTTGTTTAGCAACGCCAGCTTTTTTGACAGCACTTGCAGAATCTCCACCACCGATGACGGTAATGGCTTTTGATTCTGCCAACATTTTTGCCAAAGCAAATGTGCCTTCGGCAAACTTTGGCATTTCAAATACACCAACGGGTCCATTCCAAACTATTAACTTGGCATCTTTCAATGCTTGTTTGTATAACTCAATTGTTTTCGGACCAACATCCAACATGCGCCAACCAGCAGGGATTTTATCTACATCTACAATTTGAGTATTTGCTTCAGGATCGAATTTATCAGCAATGACTGCATCAACTGGAAGAATTAATTTATCTGCTGATTTACCTAAAATCGTTTTTGCAGTTTCAATGGATTCTTTTTCGACCAAACTATCTTGCATGTTCAAACCTTGTGCGGATAAAAATGTATTCGCCATTCCCCCGCCGATGATTAACTTATCGCATTTTGAAAGCAAAGTTTCAACAACCAAAATCTTGTCACTAATTTTTGCTCCGCCGAGAATTGCAATGTATGGATGTTCTGGATTTGCAACGGCTCGACCTAGATATTCAAGTTCTTGTTCCATCAAAAAACCAGAGACAGCGGGTAAAAATCTTGCAATTCCCTCTGTGGAAGCATGAGCACGATGTGCAGAACCAAATGCGTCATTCACATAGATTTCGCCAAGTAAAGCAAGTTTCTTTGCGAAATCTAAATCATTTTTTTCTTCTTCGGGATGATAACGTGTGTTTTCTAACATCAAAACTTCTTTTGGTTTTAATGCCTTCGCCATTTTTGCAACTTCATCACCAATGCAATCAGGTGCCATTTGGACGGGAGTCTCTAACAGCGAAGATAATGTCTCCGAAGCGGCACGCAGGCTGAATTCAGAATCAGAAGCGGATTTTGGTCGCCCAAGATGACTCATCAAAATCAATGAAGCATCTTGCTCCAAAATATATTTTATTGTTGGCAATGCCGCGCGGATGCGTTTGTCATCAGTGACTTTGCCATCCGCCATCGGCACGTTGAAATCAACACGCATTAATACGCGTTTGTTTTTTAGGTCAATATCTTTTACAGTTTTTTTGTTCATAATTAGAGAGTAGATAATTAGAGAGTAGAGAGCAGTAAAACCAATTACTATTCTCTACTCTCTGTTCTCTTATAAACTTTTTGCCATCAACGCAGTCAGGTCAGCGGTGCGACAAGCATAACCCCATTCATTATCATACCAAGCAACTACTTTGACCAAGTTGCCGATGACGACTGTATCCATTGCACTAAACACAGATGAAAAAGTTGTGCCGCGTAAATCTGTTGAAACCAATGGTTCATCAGTGACATCCAAAATGCCTTTCATGCGACCATTTGCATATTCAAGCATGGCGGCGCGAATATCATCGGCACTGGCTTCTTTATTTAAGACGGCAGTGAAATCCACCACTGAAACGGTTGGGGTTGGAACACGAAATGCCATACCGCCAAATTTTCCTACGAGTTCAGGAATAACCAAACCAACTGCTTTTGCCGCACCCGTTGCAGATGGCACAATGTTTTGAGCGGCGGCGCGTGCATCGCGTAAATCTTTTGCACCAACGTCTTGTAACTTTTGTGAATTGGTATACGCATGAACGGTTGTGAGCAAGCCTTTATCAATCCCAAATTTATCATTCAATACTTTTGCAACAGGAGCCAAACCGTTTGTTGTGCAAGAAGCATTTGAAACAATATGATGTTTGGATGCATCATATTTATCATCATTGACACCTAACACAATAGTAATGTCTTCATTTTTTGCAGGGGCTGAAATAATTACTTTCTTTGCGCCACCTGATTCAATATGGGCTTTGGCTTTGGTTGCATCAGTAAACACACCAGAACATTCCAAAACAATATCCACGCCCATATCTTTCCACTTAATTGCGGCGGGGTCTTTTTCAGCAGAAACTTTAATGGTCTTGCCATCCACAACCAAGTTGCCATCTTTCGCTTCAACAGTGCCTTCATATTGTCCGTAGGTTGAGTCATATTTCAACAAATGTGCATTGGTGGGCGAATCAAACAAATCATTGATTGCCACTACTTCAATATCTTTTGCATGTCTTTGTTTGATAGTGCGAAACACCAAACGCCCAATGCGACCAAATCCATTAATACCAACTTTTACTGCCATGAGAAACTCCTCTGAGATTGATTTGCGGATGAAAATCCGCTTTATTTATTTTTTGTACTTTCGACTTTTTATTTTACTGCGATATGGCCGATTTGTGGAAAAATTTCTACGTTTCGTTTTTAACGGATAATTGATTCTCCCACTACGAGATAATATCTCTTCGGGGACAATGTGTTTCATCAAATTTTATTTTGTCTTTTACCAAACCTGTTAGGTTTTTTTATGTTGTAAATTTTTTTGATTCAAGGTATAGTCTGAAATGGTTTCCATATAAGACCCGCATGAGGTTGTTATACGGAAAGTTTCCGTATAATACTTAGCTGGGTGGCTGAAAACAGGAAATATGCATTTGCAAGCAAGGAAAGGAATGACTCGATGAAGAACAAGTTGTTGATTACCTTCTTAGCTCTCCTATTGGCAAGTGGTATGTTGCTCTATTCATCCCGACTTGCCACTGCAAAAGGAAACTTTGTCAAAATTACAATCAGTGGCGGACAATTCACATCTGAGATTGATGTCACTGACCCTTCACTTCTCGGTTTCTTTAGCTTCAGTGACTTTCCTAATGCAAGAACTCAGCCACCCAATAATGTAGGCGAAAGTTTTGTCATAACCCGATATGACGGGCAAAACAAAGATGGAACCTTCCATGCTTGGGATATGTTGCATTATTATCCCAACAACTCAGGTTCAGGCGGCTATGTCTTTTACGATGGCCTGATTAATGGGTTGTCTGAATACGACAAGCAGTGGTACATCGCTAGCCCTGAAGGCGATGCAGCATTCCGCAAAATATTAGCCAATCAAAATTCTGTTCATCTCACTTCGATTCAATCGCAAGGCTTGCTCATAGTGTTTGCCCTTGTATTGACAATCGCAACAGGTATTCTGTTTGTAGTCATAAGAAAGCGTGCCATTGACCACAAACAATAATCCGAGATGTCAGATTGCAGCATAATCGCCGCCCAACACAGCGTGCAGCCGACAAGTAGGATGCTACGCGTTTTTCGAGAATTGTTCGCGTCCCACCCACTTGCCGCCCAACAAACCGTTGGCGCGCCCCTTGCACAACAGTGAGTAAAATAATATATGGAAAATATTACAAGCCGTTCCTGTGATTATCATAAAGACCAAAGAAGGCTGATGGATTTCTGGCTTGATTATCGGGTGGCATCAGATGTCCGCATGTATCCAACCATTTGGCGCATTCGCTTGTTGCTATCATCAAGAGTATGGAATCAAGAAAAAGATACTCAAATATGGGAAAACGAGTCAGGGCAAATTATCGGTTTTGCCATGTTGTGGAGCAGACAACCATCATCTTCTTACATCGTCCTTGATAGTTTTATTCATCCAAAGTTTGCAAGCAATGAGTTGCTTTCCGCAATGTTGCATTGGTGCGACCTTCGAGCAAACGAAATCGCAAAAGAACAGGAAACCCTATTAAAAGTGTACGTTACTGGATTTTCGCAATATGATTTTTCTGAAAATATTTTGAAACAACGTGACTATACTTTCCTTCCGCCAAATCCTGACGAACATAATGTGTATTTTTGTAAATCTCTACAAAATGGAATTTCATTACCCGCTATTCCAACAGGTTATGAAATTCGCAAGTTGCATGGCGCAGATGATTTAGAAGCCTATCAAGCACTATACGGGTTTTCAAAAGTTAACCCACTTCATCAGAAAGAATTGATGGAAAGCAAAGAATATTGTCATTTGGTTATGATTAACCCTGAAGGCGAGTTCGTTGCTTATTGTGAGTGTTCCGTGTGTTATTCTGAATGGGAAAGAAGCAATCAGAGAATTGGTTGGATAGATTACGTTGAAACCAAACTTGAACATCAGCAGAAAGGATTTGGACGGGCAATTCTTATGGCTGGGTTATTACAATTGAAAGAGTTTGGCGCCGATAGTGTTTTGCTTGTTACCATCAATACAAATATCCCCGCAATAACCTTGTACAATAAGACTGGTTTTAAGGGCGTTGAAATAAATGAATATCCCAGTTACGAAAAACAGATATTATTCTCAAAACAGGTTGAATGAATAGGCGTGTGCAATATGATGAATACCAATTACTATGTATTTATATATTTTCCTGGACCAAATTGGCTGGCGAATCAATCTATGATTAAACAGCCGCTGACGGGTCATTTTCGGTATATGAACAGGCTTGAGACGGAAGAAAAACTTGTTCTTGGGGGCGGGTTTACCGATGACACCGGCGCAATGGGTATCTTGCTTGTATCAGGACTGGAAGAAGCGCGAGAAATTATAAAAAATGATCCCGCCGTTAAAGAAGGAATAGTAACCGCACAAATCCATCCTTATTTTGTAACTGTTGCGAGTAAGATTCAGAAGAGTGGCTAATGCTTTTTCATGGTCTTTGAAAGGCAAAAGCGTGCCAACAAAGTGTGCAGTGAATTGGCGAGGTTCTGCGCGATTTACAAGCATTTTTCTGGCTTCGGGCTTTTTCTGCTCTCAAACATTTTCCCAGCCCGCCCGCACGCGGGTAACGCAAACCGTTAGCCTACACACTTCATAGTTTACTTCGTCACGCTACAAGCGTGACCTACGAAAGCGGACCCGTTCTTTCATAAAAAATATCCATAATGATTTGAGTCAATTTTTTAGAATCATGTCGCCACGGGTGTGCCTCTTCGGTCAAGTTGGCTGTGTAAGTTCTTGAATCTTCTAAAATTTTTTCATCCGCAATTACGAAACGAGAATCGGGAGATAATGTTCCGTTGTAATTATCATTGCACAAAATCACATCGAATAAATCTTCGCCAACGTGGTCTTGCAAAGCGCGGATATGGTCATAGCATGTGAACGAATCGGTTTCACCAGATTGAGTGGCAATATTGCAAACATAAATTTTCACAGCACGGCTGGCGTGCATACTGGATAGCAAATCATTCACCAAAAGATTTGGCAAAATACTTGTATATAAACTGCCTGGTCCCACAACAATAATGTCGGCTCGTAACAATTCTTGAATCACGGGCGGAAAAGCAGGGGCATCATCAGGTTCTAACCAAACTCTTTTTACCCGTCCAGACATAGCAGGGATTTTGCTCTCCCCTTCCACACGAACTTCATTAAGAGAATGGGATAATTCCATGCTGGCTACTAACTTAACATCATGCAATGTAGATGGAAGCACTTGTCCATTTACCGAAAGCACACGACCTGATTCAACAACAGCAGTTTCAAAACTTCCTGTAATATCTGCTAAGGCTGTGATAAATAAATTCCCAAATGAATGACCTTCTAATTCTTGCGCCCCACTAAAGCGATATTGAAATAATTGCGTTAATCTATCTTCATCATTAGATAATGCCGCTAAACAATTGCGAATATCGCCTGGCGGAAGAATGCCAAATGTTTCGCGTAAACGTCCAGATGAACCACCATCATCTGCTACGGTGACAACTGCTGTGAGATTTGATGTTTCTATTTTTAATCCGCGCAATAAAGTAGCCAGTCCATGCCCGCCACCGATAGCAACAATTCGAGGTCCACGTTTGCGGCGTTGAAAATCTGTCAGTGTATCTACCAAATCGTGACCTGGGCGAATAAATGGATTCAACAGAGAACGATTCAATTGCAAAATTCCATATACCACGAGCCAAATACCAAGTCCACCAAAAATGATGGCACGCAAGATTCTTGGTAAAAATCTTAAAGATAGATAATAGAGAATAGTTAATAGTGTTGGGTCGGTAGAATCAGTTCTGTATAAATCAATCAGAATTACTGCAATGCCTAGCCCTAGTAATGTAATCCCAAACAAAACTAATGTAAACCAACGTTTGATTCTCAAGCCAGGTCTGAGCCAACGGGCGATACTGCGAAAAATTGAGAGCAAGTTTTTCATTAATAGGATAATAGCAGTGATGGAAATGCGCGTCAAACAGGTAAATGGGCGAAAAGTGCCTTACGGTATAATCGGCTTATGACAACCATCGTAGCAGTTGATATTGGCGGCACACACATGCGTGCCGCTTCTTACTCACAAGATGATATAAAACCAATTAAATACCAAAGGATACGCACGCTTGCTTCTGAGCCAGGTGGATTTGAACGCCTCATTGACGTGATTGAAGCGGTTTTGCCGCAAGGTGAGCCTGTTGCTGGCATTGGAATTGGGTCGCCCGGTCCGTTAGACCCGCATACTGGTTATTTACTTGCGCCACCGAATAATCCGCAATTTCATAACTTTCCTCTGGGAGAAAAGTTATCAAAACATTTTGGGGCGCAAACATTTTTAGATAATGATGCGAATTTAGCGGGTTTGGCAGAATATCGCTATGGTGCTGGCAAAGAACATAGTAACGTCTTGTACTTAACGATTAGTACGGGTGTCGGTGGTGGAGTCATCTTGGCAGATAAATTGTTACAGGGTCATCATGGACTGGCGGCAGAGTTAGGTCATATCATTGTTGACCCGAATGGTCCACTTTGCCCTTGCGGATTTGCTGGTCATTTAGAAGCATATTCATCAGGACCTGCTATCGCAAAGTATGTGCTTGGGGAATTAGAATCAGGCACCAAGTCAGTGTTGAAGCGGGATGTTAATCTAAGCGCGAAAGAAATTGCAGAAGCCGCAGGTCAAGGCGATGAACTTGCCATCAAAGCCTATCAACGTGCGGGAGAATATTTAGGC
Organism: Anaerolineales bacterium; assembly: GCA_016789345.1. Taxonomy (GTDB): domain Bacteria; phylum Chloroflexota; class Anaerolineae; order Anaerolineales; family Villigracilaceae; genus Villigracilis. The sequence goes on from JAEURG010000076.1 coordinate 31,660, forward strand.
ATTGGCGTTGCAACGATGCTTCATTCGTTTGACCCATCTATTGTTATTTTTGGTGGAGGGGTTTCGCAAGTTGGAAGTTTGTTATTTGATTCGTTTCATGTAAGTTTGAAAAAACGTGTGTTTCATCCGCGTTATTTGGAAGATTTGGTAATTACCACAGCACAATTAGGCGACGATGCAGGTTTGCTCGGTGCGCGTGCTTTGGCTGAAATGAAGTTAGGTTTGTAAAGTTTGTAAAAAATTCAAGGAGTATGTATGACCAAGTTTAAGAACGTAGGACCCAAAGCCCATGCCATGATTGAACGTGATAAGAAAGTGATTTCACCTTCTTATCCGCGCGATTATCCGTTTGTGATGGATTATGGCAAAGGTTCAGAAGTGTGGGATGTAGATGGAAACCGTTATTTAGATTTTATGGGTGGTATTGCAGTGGTTTCAACAGGCTATTCACATCCGCAAGTGGTGAAAGCCATTCAAGAGCAAGCAGAAAAATTTATTCATATTTCATCTGATTTTTACCATGAGAATTGGGTGGCACTCGGCGAAAAATTAAATGAGATTGCACCTTTCAAAGAAGATGCGCTTTCATTTATGACAAATTCTGGTACAGAAGCAGTGGAAGCCGCAATAAAACTTGCACGTTATAAAACGAAACGTGCAAACTTTATTGGTTTCACAGGTGCGTTTCATGGCAGAACGATGGGTGCTGTAACTTTTACTGCTAGCAAAGCAAAATATAAAAATGGATTTTATCCATTGATGAATGGTGTAACCCATGCGCCATTTCCAAATCCATATCGCCCGATTCTTGAAAGAAGAAAAGGTGAAGATTACGGCGAAGCAGTTGTGCGATACATTGAAGAAGAAATTTTGGCACAAACATTACCACCCAATGAAGTGGCAGGTATTTTGGTTGAGACCATTCAAGGAGAAGGCGGTTATATCGTTCCGCCCGATGGTTTTTACCCAGCCTTACGAAAATTATGTGACAAACATGGCATCTTGATGATTCTTGATGAAGTGCAATCTGGTATGGGTCGCACCGGAAAGTGGTGGGCTATTGAACATTTCAGTGTTGAGCCAGATATTATTACTTCGGCAAAAGGCATTGCATCTGGTATGCCTTTGGGCGCCTGCATTGCGCGAAAATCCGTAATGACTTGGGAAAATGGTACACATGGTAATACGTATGGTGGTAATCCAATTTCATGTGCGGCTTCGTTAGCAACGATTGATTTGATTCAAAAACAATATATGCAAAACGCAAAAGAAGTTGGCGAATACGCAATGGATGCTTTGGAAGAAATTAAAGCGCGTCATCCTGTTATTGGAGAA
>JAEURG010000157.1 GCA_016789345.1 Anaerolineales bacterium
TGGGAAGAATATTCTCACTTTGGCATGATTACGCGTTTGCAAGCAGGCGCATCGGGTTTGCCGTTTTTGCCTATGAATCAAACAGGCGCAGAAGATTTAGAAATTGCAAATCCATTAATTAAAAAAATTGAAGACCCGTACGGCGGTAAAGATGTTGTGGTTGTTCCAGCGTTGAATCCAGATGTGGCGATTGTGCATGTGCAACGTGCGGATGAAAATGGCAACGCGCATTTATGGGGGATTATTGGCGAACAAAAAGAAGCCGCCTTTGCCGCGAAAAAAGTTATCGTCACTGCTGAAGAAATTGTAGATGAATCTGTGATTCGCTCAGACCCAAATCGCACGATGATTCCAAGTATTATCGTCAGTGCAGTTTGCCATGTGCCGTTTGCAAGTCACCCATCATATTCACAAGGATATTACGACCGTGATAATGAATTTTATTTGGCGTGGGACAAAATCAGCGAGTCACCTGAGCTTGTAAAAAAATATTTAGATGAATGGGTATATGGCGTAAAAGATAGAAATGCCTATTGGAAAAAACTCGGCGCGAAAACACATAAACGATTGAAAGTGAAAGCGCGTTATAGCGACAAAGTCAATTATGGAAGTTATTAATCCGCTAATCTTCGCTAATTCTCACTAATCTTTTTGGAGGAATGATGACTGAATTGATTCTAAAGGATGAAGTTTACGCAATTGTTGGCGCAGCAATGGAAGTTTATAACCAACTTGGACCTGGTTTTAGCGAAGCAGTGTATCAAGAAGCCTTAGAAATAGAATCAACCAATCGGAATATACCTAACAACCCACAATTAGATATTTTTATCGAATATAAAGGTCAAACACTAAAAAAGTTTTTTACACCAGATTTAATTTGTTTTGAAAAAATTATTGTGGAAATTAAAGCCCTTGATAAATTAACTTCGCGTGAAGAGGCACAACTACTCAATTATCTAAAAGTAACTGGAATGCCTGTTGGGTTACTTATCAATTTTGGAGCAGATAATAATTTAGAATGGAAACGAATGGTTTTCACCTCACAAAAATCATTCAAGAAACCTAAAATCATTATGAAACCTCATCTAACAGGAATAAATGACCCAAAGATTATTAGCGAAGATTAGTGTAGATTAGCGGATGAAATATTTTCAATGTAATAACAATGGTGCGCCTTTGCATTTTCTGCATGCCAATGGGTATCCGCCAGAAGTTTATAAAAATTTATTTGAACTTTTACAAAATCAATATCATCTTTTCGGGATGAAACTCCGCCCGCTTTGGGATGATGCAAAAATAGAAGATGTAAAAAACTGGCAAATTTTTTCTGATGACTTACATCGCTTCTTAACTGACTTTACAACTGATTCTGCTATTGGAGTTGGTCATTCCATTGGAGCGACTGTCACTTTACGAGCGGCGTTGCAGAATCCAAATAAATTCCGTGCATTAGTTTTACTTGATCCTGTGTTGTTCGTCCCATCTTTTATTTTTATGTGGAAAATAATTTACGGACTCGGTTTAGGAAAAAGACTTCATCCCAGAGTAACAAGCGCATTGAAACGCAGAAAAACTTTTGATAATCTTGATACTCTTTTTCAAGGTTATCGAACCAGAGAAGTTTTCAAGTATATGAATGATGAAAGTCTGAAAATTTATATTGAAGGCATCACAAAACAAAAACCTGATGGAACTTATGAATTAGTTTTCAGCCCTGAATGGGAAAGCCATATTTACTTAACTGGCTTACAAGATTTTGATATTTGGAATAATTTACATAAATTAGAAATCCCAACTTTGATTATTCGCGGAAATGAATCGGATACGTTTTTGGAAAATGCGGAGAAATTGATAAAAAAGAAAAGCCCAGAAATACGATTTGAGGTTTTGGAAAAAGCAACACATATTTTTCCATTGGAATATCCGCAGGAAGTGTTTGAGAAGATAAATAAATTTATTGTGTCATTCTGAGCCGCGTTCTTGCTCTTGCGGCGAAGAATCTTGAAAATAATCGTAGAGATTCTTCGCTTCGCTCAGAATGACATAAAAGGAAAAGTTATGACCGAAATAAAATATTCATCTGCTGAGTTGATGATTGTCAATGCGGCGCGTTTACTAAAAGATGGCGATGTGGTTTTTGTTGGCGTGGGTCAGCCAAATTTGGCATGTAATTTAGCAAAGAGAACACATGCTCCAAACTTGGTGATGATTTATGAAGCAGGCGTAATTGGTGCAGAACCTGAACGTCTTCCCCTTTCTATTGGTGACCCAACTTTGGTCAGTGGGTCATTATCCGTTGTGAGTATGTATGATATTTTTTCAAATTATCTACAACGCGGTAATGTAGATGTGGGCTTTATGGGCGGGGCGCAAATTGATAAATATGGAAACATCAATGCTACAACAATTGGCGGCTACCAAAACCCAAAAGTGCGTTTGCCTGGCTCTGGCGGTTCGCAAGAAATTGCGGCGTGGGCAAATCGTTGCTATATAATGACTCCACATCAAAAAAGAAGATTCCCTGAAAAAGTTGAGTTTATGACATCTGCTGGGTTTATTCACGGCAAAGGCTCACGCGAAGCAAGAGGGTTGCGTGGTGGCGGCATGTTGGCTGTGGTGACGGATATTGGGATTATGGAGCCAGATGATTCGGGCGAAATGATACTCACAGCACTGCACCCAACTAAAAGCGTGGAAGAGGCGGTGCAGAACACAGGTTGGAATTTGAAGATAGCACCCAAAGTTCGGGTGACAGAATCTATCACAAAGAAAGAATTGAAAATTTTAAGAAACGAATTAGACCCAACGGGCATATACTTGAAGAGTGCTGGTTGAGTTTTATTTTCCTTCCACCAAAGGAGAACTATTATGAAAGAAGAGAGATTTAAGTCGTTTGTGGCTGTGTTAGTGGCAGTGGTTACAGTGCTTGGCGCTTCGGCGGCATGTTTTTCGGCTGTGGCGGTTTCAAGTGCCGGTGATATGGATTTTAGTGGGATAGATATTTCCATTCGCGGGCAAAAGGCGCAAATTATTAATCATATTGATGCGTATGAGGATTATCGTGCGTTTACAGATTTTTTGCGTTACGATGAATTAGGGTATCAATATTATGATAACGAAAAACTTCAAAAAGAATCATGGGGAGTGGCAGAAGGGATTCGTTTTTATTTTTTTGATTCACGTTATTTAGGTGCTGATGCGCTATCGTTTGATATTCAACGTCAAATTGATGGAGAGTGGGCAGAAGATACGCAACAAGAAGATTTGAACCCGCAACCTTATTTTGACCAATCAGATGCGTTGCGCGTCACTTCGTCTTCTCACGCTTCTATGATGATTGTATTTGCGATTTCTTTTTGGTTTTTGACTCTTGCCCAAGCGACTGAAAAAAGTATTAAGTATTTGTGGGTGTCGCTGGGTATTTTATTTGCACTGGGGGGAATCTTTGGGTTGGCAATCGGAGGGCTATTATCATGAGCGAGCAAGCAAAATCAGATAAAAGTTTTGATAATTTAGTTACTATCTTAATCGCTTCGGTAGCAGTGTTGGTTGCAGTGATTGCCTTTTTCCAAAACGTGGTTTCTAATGTGTCAGACCAAGCCCGCCGAAGCGCACAACGAAATTCGATTGATGCAACCCGAGAAGAAATTGTCGGCGAGATTAAGTATAGTTACGAATGGCAAGGGGCGTATCAAACATGGAATGAGTTGTACTGGCAAATTGTCTCTGCTGAAGACCATGGAGATTATGATGCCGCTGAACGTTATCGCGAAGTACAAAAACGGATTGTAGATATTAGTGATATGTTAGGGAATCAAAATTATTTCGACGCGACAGATGGAACTGCATATACACAAGCCTATCGTTCTGAAAAATTCGTAGTCAAGGCACAAACACTTTATGAAACATATTTAGCTGAATCAGAATTAGGTAACATCACAGATAACATTGCCGATAATATGATTGTACAAATTACGTTGCTAACGGTTGCTTTGTCTTTATATGGTCTTTCGCTGGCATTGGCTGGGCGTGTACGTTGGTTGTTTGTGCTAGTAGGCTCTGGGATTGTGGGCGTGTGTATTGCTTGGTTTAGCATTTCGCTATATCAATACTTTAGTCGCCCAGTAGTAAATCACATTGCTATTCAAGCGTATGCCGAGGGTGTTGGTCTATCCACGCAGGGGCGTTATGAAGAAGCGATTCAAAAATTTAATATTGCTATTGCTCAAAAACCTAACTATGCCAAAGCCTATTATGAACGTGCTAATGTGCATTACTCACTAGGAGATTATTCAACTGCCATAGCAGATTATGAAGCCGCCCGCGCGCGAGGCTTAGACGACATCAGCACAAACTGGAATTTAGGCTGGACGTATTATCTCGTTGGAGAATATGAAAAAGCACTAGAAACCAATGAACGGATTCTGCAAAACCACCCCGAAGTGCTTGGCATGAGAATGAATCAAGCCCTAACCTATTTGGTGATGGGAGACTTAACCCGCTCTAAAGAACAATACGATGCGCTCATGCGTGAAGCCGAAAGGCAAATTAGTCAAGCCCGTAGTGACCAAAAAGAACCACCCTCTTCCATTTGGTTTTATATGGATGCCAGTGCCATTGATTTAAGAAACCTGATTGACGAACTGGATGGCAATCGCAATTACTGGACACAAGCCCCAGCCGCCAACCTTGTGCGCGGCGACCACAGCGAAATCCGTGATTTTGCATATCAGCAAATGATTCGCCTAAAAGAGGCTACCACAGCCCTAGAATACGACAGCCGCCTGCCAACAGGCGAAACCAGTGCGCAAGTAGGCACATTTGTATTCGGGCATGTCACTGGCAAAGACAATGAAGGATACATTACAGATTTTGAGCCAGATACTGACAATGCCATGTCGTACGGAGAAGTATCTTTTGATGTGCAATTCACCTATAGCGGTCCAGCAACCGAACAATATATTTGGAAAGTATTTATTGATGGGTACGAGTATTTACCGCTTCGCAGGGTCGTCAACCAAGATTTAAGCGAAGGAAACACATGGTACACACACTTTGGTTTTGATTACACAAATGTCTTCTACCTTGCCCCTGGCGAATACTTACTAGAACTATATATTGATAACCAACTCGTGCAAAGCGGCATTTTATATATCGAATAAACATCCCTCTTAATACCCCTTTACGAAAAACAGCCATTCAGGTATATACATTGAATGGCTGTTTCTTCTATTAAGCACATTTTGTTTGACTTAGGCGGCACACTCATGCGCGCCAAAAAGGATTGGGCAGATATTCATCACCAAGCCGATGAAGCCTTAGTCAATAAACTCAATGAGTACGATATTCAACTCAACGCAAAAGTTTTTCGTGCACGTTTAGAAAAATATTACAACCAACGCGATATGGATTTTCGCGAAACGACATATCATTTTGTGCTACTTGAATTACTCAAAGAATTAAACTATGCTGAAGTTTCAGAATCCATTCTCAGGTCAGCATTAGATGCGATGTACGCCATCACCCAAACCAATTGGGAATTAGAGAAAGATTGTCTCGAAACCTTACGCTCCTTAAAAAAACGACAATTTCATTTAGGCATTTTTTCAAACGCAGGCGACGATAAAGACGTGCAACAACTGATTCAAAATTTCGGCATCAGAGATTATTTTGATTTTGTGCTAACCTCTGCCGCTTGTTATTATCGCAAACCACATGCGCGCGCCTTTGAAATTGCATTAGCACAATGGAACATCATGCCACAAGAAGCCGTGATGATTGGTGATAGTTTGGTAGCCGATATTTACGGCGCAAAAAAAATAAACATGAAAACAATTTGGATTACCCGCCGCGCGCAATTTACAGCAGAAGACATGCACCGCTTCAAACCTGACTTCAGCCTGCGTAAGCTCAGCGAACTTTTGCCTACCCTCGACTTAATGAATATGAAGCGGATGATGTAACACGCATGAGGTACAATACTGCCTCATGTCACAAAATAGAGCCTTCCCTTATATTGCACTTCTCATTGGAATCACTGCTTTAAGTCTCTCAGCCATGTTTGTTCGCTGGGCAGATGCACCTGGTCCAGTCACTGGGTTTTACCGCGTTTCGATAGCAACCATTTTATTTCTGCCATTTTTTATTCAACGCCAAAAAACTTTACCTCCGCTAGAAATGCGTTGGGTGTGGTTTCCGCTTTTGGCAGGTTTATTCACTGCATTAGATTTTGCCACATGGAATACATCCGTCAAATTCACAACTGCCGCAAAAGCCACTTTGCTTGGTAACACTTCTCCGCTTTGGGTGGCATTGGTGGCGTTTTTCTTTCTTCGCGAAAAATTACGCGGCACATTTTGGATTGGATTAGTATTATCGTTAGTCGGTGCAACATTTGTTGTTGGTGCTAACTTTGCAGAAGATTTAAGCATCAACATTGGTGATGTGCTTGCCAGTACCGCCGCTATTTTTTATGCGCTTTATCAACTCATCACCCAGCGTGGAAGAAAATATTTAGACCCGTTTCGTTATACTTGGTTTGTTGGTGTAAGTGCCACATTTTTTATTTTAATCATCAATATTATTCTAAAAAATCCATTAACAGGATATTCATCACAAACTTGGATAGTTTTCTTTGCCACTGCCATCGTCTCACAAATGATTGGATACCTCGCCATCTCTTATGCTTTAGGGCATTTACCCGCTTCTGTCGTATCGCCCACTTTGGTCGGTCAACCGATACTGACAACTATCCTTGCCATTCCTTTGCTTGGTGAAATCCCAACCCCAATCCAATGGCTTGGCGGAGCGATTGCCTTAACAGGAATTTACATCGTCAATCAATCTCACCAAACTAGTGCAGAAGAAATCCCAAACGGTTAAAATAGGAAAAGCCTTATGCTTGAAATTACTTCAACCACTGAAAATGCCCGCGTACCTGTGACTATCATTAACGTCAAAGGCGATATAGACGCATCCAATTATCAAGAATTTCAATCGCAAACTGAACAACTTATTACAAACGGCGCAAGATATTTGCTTTTGGATTTAAGAGAAGTTCCATTCATCAGCAGTGCTGGTTTGCGCGTTATACATAATTTATTTAACAAACTGCGAGATTTGCACAAAGATGCAAATGATGATGAACTTCGCAAGAAGATGAGTGTTGGTGAGTATAAATCGCCATATATCAAAGTAGTTCATTTATCTCAACGTGCAAAAGAATCTTTTGAGCTCGGTGGCTTTGAAACATATATTGAAGTGTATGATGATGTTAGCAAAGCAGTAAATTCTTTCTAAAAAATATGTCTGACCTCTTCGACCACGCCATGCAAGAACGAATGAAAAGCGAAGCGCCACTGGCGGCGCGTATGCGTCCGCGTGTGTTGGAAGAATATATCGGTCAAGAACATATTGTAGGTGAAGGCAAACTGCTCAGGCGTGCGATTGAAGCGGATCGTCTTTTTTCATCTATTATTTTGTGGGGACCGCCCGGCACCGGCAAAACCACGTTAGCACAAGTCATCGCAAATACTACAAAAAGTTATTTTGTTAGCATTTCAGCGATTCTTTCAGGTAAAGCGGATTTGCGTGTTGTGATTGATGAAGCCCTTGAACGAAGAAGATTGCATAATGAAAGAACAATTTTATTTGTTGATGAAGTGCATCGTTGGAACAAAGCGCAACAAGATGCATTGCTTCCGCACGTTGAAAATGGCACGTTTACTTTAATTGGCGCCACAACTGAAAACCCATATTTTGAAGTTATCAAAGCGTTGATTTCACGTTCGCGTGTGTTTCAATTAAGAAATTTGAATCAAACCGAAACAGGATTATTGCTTGACCGTGCTTTATCCGACAAAGAACGTGGCTACGGAAACAAACGCATCAAATTTGACCTTGAGGCTCGGTCGCATTTCATCGAAGTTTCATCTGGCGATGCAAGAAATGCACTTAATGCTTTAGAACTCGCAGTTGAATCGACTCAACCGAATCAAGATGGTGTGATTCATATTACATTGGATGTTGCCCAAGAATCAATTCAACGCCGTGCAGTTTTATATGATAAAGACGGCGATGCACATTACGATACGATTTCTGCATTTATAAAATCAGTGCGCGGCTCTGACCCTGATGCGGCTTTGTATTGGTTAGCAAAAATGATTTATGCAGGTGAAGACCCAAAATTTATTATCCGCAGATTAATTATTTTAGCTGGTGAAGATATTGGTTTAGCAGACCCAATGGGATTGGTCGTTGCATCCTCTGCTATGCAGGCTTATGAATTTATTGGTTTACCAGAAGGGATTTATCCAATCGTCGAAGCGACTTTGTATTTAGCCACTGCTCCAAAATCAAATACGGCGGGTGCATATTTCAAAGCTATGCAAAAGATTGAAGAAGAAGGTCAAGTCTCTGTGCCAAGACATTTACAAGATGGCAATCGCGACCGCGCCGCAACGGGTCAAGGAAAAGATTATGTTTACCCGCATGAGCATGAAGGTCACTTTGCACCGCAACAATATTTACCAAAACGCTTATTAGGAACTTATTTTTATACACCCTCACAAGAAGGATATGAGTCACTAGTAACTGCACGATTAGAAATGTGGCGAGAAGCCCAAAGAAAAGCATTAGGTATTACGGAAGTGAAGAATATTCCTGATATGAGTGAAGAACAAATTATTGAGATGAAGAGAAAGATAAGATAATGCCACTATTATTATTAATTCGTCACGGTGAAAATGATTACGTTAAGACTGGAAAAATGGCAGGCAGAATTCCAGGCGTGCACCTCAATGAGAAGGGGAAGAAACAGGCTGAGGCTTTGGGTGAAGCGTTGAAAGATGTGCCCATCAAAGCGCTTTATGCAAGTCCATTAGAAAGAACAATGGAAACTGCAAATCCAATTGCTGAATCGCATAAATTGAAAATTAATCAAGAGCCTGATTTAATGGATACATTGATTGGAAAATGGCAAGGGCGTTCGTGGAAAATTTTGCGTTTGACCAAAGCATGGAAGATTGTGCAAAATGCGCCATCACGCTTTCGTTTTCCTGATGGCGAATCATTTCCCGAATGTCAGACACGGATTGTAAATGTGTTAGAGCGTGTAATTCAAAAACATAATAAACCTCAAGATGTAATTGCAGTTGTATTTCATGCAGATCCAATCAAATTGGCAGTGGCACATTTTCTCGGAATGCCACTTGACCACTTTCAGCGATTAAGTTGTGATACAGGTTCTTTAACTGCCTTGCATGTTGGGGAAGCGAGTGCGAATTTAATTAAACTAAATCAACGTCCGCCGTTTGATTTTTTACCTAAGATAAAATAATATGGCAAAATTAAAATTAGACTTGCATGATATTTATAACAAGGGCTATCAAATTGATTCTGAATTGAATCGTATTGTAGAAGAAGCCATTGATAAAAAAATAAATTTAGTTGAAATTATTCCAGGCAAAGGCAGTGGACAACTTAAGAAAAAAGTTTTGCGATTCCTAAATCAAGGTCATATCAAAAAACTCTATCATCGCGTAGAAAAAGATGATAAGAACTTTGGCAGAATTTTTATCCATTTTAGATTTTGAGATTTTACATGTCAATTATTTTAGAAACAAAAAGATTAATTCTCAGACATCAAGTGCTTGAAGATTTGGATAATCTGTGGGCGTTATACTGCAATCCTGAAATTACAAAATACATTCCTGATGCGCCTCGTTCGTATGAAGAAGCCAAAGAAGAATTGGAATGGCACATGCACGGGCATCCCAAACATCCTGAATTGGGATTGTGGGCAACCATTCACAAAGGAACTGGAAAATTTATTGGTCGTTGCGGTTTATTGCCGTGGACGATTGATGGGCAGTATGATGTAGAAGTAGCATATACCCTTGCACAAGATTATTGGGGACAAGGCTTGGCAAGCGAAGCCGCTCAGGGAATTTTGCAATATGGTTTTGAAACATTAAAGTTACAACGCATGATTTGTTTGATAGACCCTGCCAATATTCCATCACAACGAGTGGCAGAAAAAATGGGCATGACTTGGGAAAAGACAGTGGATGGATATGAGGGAGATAATATTCCGTTTTATATTTATTCGATAAACAAGTAGAGAATTATCATGCCATGGATTAAACAAATTTCAATTCAAGAAGCAACCGGTTTATTAAAGTCACAATTTGATTCTGCATTGAAACGTGCTGGGCGTGTTTGGCATATCGTCCATATTATGTCATTGAATCCAAAAGCCATGCGAGATAGCATTGCTTTTTACTCAACCATTATGATGGGCGAATCGCCGCTCACTCGTGTGCAACGTGAAATGTTAGCAACCGTTGTTTCATTTGAAAATCATTGTTATTACTGAACACAATCACATGCACATGACCTCCGTGCTGAGGTTGGAAAAATCATGAGTGATGAAGATGCAGATACTTTCGTCCATGCGATTGCGCGGGATTGGAAAACTGCTCCGCTTACAAATCAAGATATGGCGTTATGTAAATATGCTGAAAAGTTAACACATAATCCGGCAAACATGTCACCTGCGGATTTGGATGAATTACGAAATATTGGCTTTGATGATGTTGCGATTCACGATGCCACACAAATCATCAGTTATTTCAATTACATCAACCGCATTGCTGATGCACTTGGTGTAGAACCAGAAGATTTTATTCAGCCGTGGGGGAAGTAGACATAAATTGAATATTTATTTTCAATCTTAGTTATTCAACAAAATGGTCAACAACACTTGAAATTTCTAGAAACTTATCTCCCCAGCCATTATCAATTGATGTATCTTGGATTGCGCCAGTCGGTGCAAACAAAAATCCTAAATGCGCTTTGTTGTATCTTTGCGATTTATTGATTTCTAAAATTATTTTTTCTAAATCTTGGATAATCTCATTTACAGACCTATTTGAATAAACAGAAGACTCTGAATTATTCAAATAGGTTAATGTTTCTTTAAGTGCAGAAAGCAATTTTTCTATTTCCATAACTTTGCTAATTCATTCAAGGCTTTGTAATACGGCTCAATGCTTGGAATAAAATGTCTTTCATCTTTTGCATGTGGACCTAAACCAGATTGTCCCCACACGACGGCTTGACCATTGGGTGCGAATCTTGCACTTGTGCCTGGGAGTTTTTTCCCGATTTTCGCCTCGACCCCACCTGATGCTTGTTTAACTGCTTGCTTCAACATGGTCAATGCCTGATTATTTGGGTCACAGGCTACACCATTTTCCATCACGGAAAATTTTGCTTCTAAATTATTTGTTGAACAATATTTTTCAACTTCATCTTTCAACTTGAAGATATCATCTTGTGGAATGGGGCGAATCTCAACCCCAAGAATCCCTTCCCCTGCTGTGACGTTATACACACCTACTTGACCAACATTGATAAAAGGAAATTTCGCTTGTGACTGCCAACCATCGGATGATTTCAAAGTTAAATGCTTCGCAAAAATTTCATTCAAAGCAGTTCGCGCAAAAATTAATTTCTCACTTAAATCGCCTGTACCTGCCACACCTGAATGTCCTTTTGCACCTTTTGCTATTACATCAAAACGCATCACGCCGCGATTCTCAACACAGATTTCGCCAAAAAGTTCATCACCTTTTTCACCAGTCCGTTCGCCAGCAATAAATAATGCTGGTTGTAAATTTAATTCTCTTAATACATGTGGCGTACCCCATTGTTCTGCTTCGCCGTTTTCTTCATTTCCAACAAGTAATAAAGAAATATTCGGTAATTCTAAACCTTCTGTCTTGGCTACACGCAAAGTGTCTTTCATCCAGACCAAATAAGTAGCAACGACTGTTTTCATATCCGCTGAGCCACGTCCCCATAAATAATCACCTTCAATGCGTGGAATGAATTGTGAATCATCAGGTTCGGGTTCGACGACATCGAAGTGACCTGTTAGGAGAATTGGAGAATTAGAAGATTGCGCAGTAAATGGTGGAAATTGAGCAAAAATAGCAGGGTATTTTCCATCAAAAAATTTAACATCCAAACCAGCATTTCTTAAATAATCATCAATTAATGAACCTGCACGATGAACTTCGTCAAGTCTCTCATTTGGTGAAGCAGTGACCGATGGAATGCGAATCAATTGCTGTGCTAAATCTAAAATTTCAGCAGTTTTATTTGGATATGAAATTTCAATAACGGCTTGCTGTTTGGCACGGAATTGAATCGGTGCATTTTGAATTTGACGAGCCGAATCGCGTTCACGTTGTAGAAATTCAGCAATCTTAGATGATTCACTTCCAAGCGTGCCGTATTCAGAAGCGATTCTTTCAATATCACCTTTTACTTGGGCTTCGCGTTCAAAATGGACGGCTTTCAAAACATCTAATGGAACTTCGTTACCTTCTAACAATTCATTTTTCAAACGGGCTCTAAATTTTTCGGCAGTGTTTTTTCCACCTTCAGACATTTCAATTAATGGAGTCAAATCCTCCCATAAACTTAATGCCTGCGCCAATGGTTTAACTTCATTCAATGTCCATTTGAGGAAATCACGCATAGCAATAGGTTTGCCTGTAAACGGATTTTCAATTTCAGCACCCAAACTCTTTTTAGCAGCAAGGTTTTCGTTTTTACGAGCACGTTGTATGTCTTCAGAGTCATATCGAAATGCTCGACCAAATTGAAGGTCAGAATAGAGGCGCAATAAAAGTAAATGTTTAAGCGTCAGATTCGCAACATCAATATCTAAACTATGCCCACCATCATCCACACGAACTTCCACGCGACCCATCGGCAAATTAATACGCGCCATCAAATTTTGTTTTTCAATTTGCAAAGCCATCTCTTCGGGCGGTGGCGCTTCACCAACAGAGAATAATCCGCGCGTGTAAAGATGTGTTAACTCATCACTTGTTGTAGAAATTAAACGTTCAACAGGTTCAGCAAATGAACGGGCACGAACGGGAGTCCAATTGTTATTTCCAAAACGCACACCGCGCCGAACAAGGTCGTAAGAAATTTGCAGATAATCATTATAGGAACGATACAAATCTGGCAAATCAACTTCACGCGGATTTGGAAACGTGAGATTACGCACCGAATCATTTTCAGTGAGGATGACAACCGCGCGTCCATCCTTGACTTGAGCTTGCATCGGGGTGGACGCCGCAGTTGCTATAAACAAACTTGAAAAAGCACGAAGCATACGTGTGGCTGTAATATAAAATTCAGATTTGAAATCATCGAGATGTTTATCACCGCGTTCACTAGCTGATAAGTGCATAAAGTCCCATGCAAATAATGGGTCGGGCAAAGATAAATTGCTATGAATGCCTGCGGTTGCAAGTCCGCTACCATACAGGTCAACACATTTTTCGAGATAACGTCTTTTGGCAATTGACCAATTACCAGGAATCGAATCATGACCAATATCAGTCAGAAATAAAAGATTGCCATGCCAATAATGTAAACGCTCGCCGAAGTTTACACCTGCACGATGCAAAGCATTCATTAACGATGCTTCCATCATACGCGCTTCATAAATGGTTCCGCGTGGGGTATAAAATGGACGCGTTGCCCATTCAATCATCCAATGAAACACTTCGAGTTGACTAAATTGCGTTTGCCATTGTGGAATACATTCGGCACGTAGATAATCTACAAATGATTGTTGATTGGGTCCAATACCCACAGTTAGCAATGGACGAAGTTCTTCGTCTAACAGATTCCATTCTTGTTCAAAACCGTTGAGTCCGCTTTGCGGTTTTTCCTTGATAGATTGTTCGATTGCGAGGTGATATTTGTCGGCAAATTTTTGTTGAGGAGACATAGATAAATCCTAAATACTTTCAATTTGAGTGAAAGAAGATTTCTTAAACTCAGATGGAAGATAGTTGTTTTCAATTGTGTAATAACCGATTTCTGCTGCAAATAACGGCATATCAAGAGTCTTTACTAATTCAATATGAATTTCTTCACCAATCAAATCGTCATTAATATCATTACTCAAATTCAAAGCTGTATCTTTTGCAATTTCAAATATTCGAGTAACTTCTGATAAAGATTCTTCTTTATGGAATGCGGAGCATAATTTTTTGGCATTTCCACCGATAGGCGCTACTGGTTGGTCTGTTTCACTTTCAAAATAATCTGGCGTAGAGTTATATTCATCAACTAGTTTGCCGTTTTCAAAAAGCCAGTAACAAAACACATCACCATCATGTACTAAAGAAGAAAAGGTACTACAACCAAGTGCTTTTGATAGCTTTCTTGTAATATCAATAATTACTTTTTGATCTTGATCTTCGCTTTCCTTGTCATAAATTACAACAAACTTTTCTTGTTGGGGAGAAACGAAGGCAGTTCTATTTTCTTTTTCTAAGAATTCTAAAACCCTATCGCGTTCAACCATGTATAGTACAATGTTAGTATAAAAAATTCCCATATTGCTACGCCTTTAACGAATTCAACCCATCCAACAATCTCCCAAACGCACCTTCGACTCTTTCTACTGGCGTTGCATACGAGAAGCGAATCCAGTCATTGCCAAAGGGAGAGAAGAAAGCACCAGGTACAACTGCCACGCCGTAATTTTCAGCAAGATATGCGCCGAGTGGTTCGCTATTGTCCCAGCCTTTGGCTTGGAGATATTCTCCAACATTGATAAAAGCATAATAGCCTTTGCCAATGATGTGTTCCATTTCGTTTTTCATCAGCAAGTTTTTCAATGCCGCGCGGCTGATATTGGTCGGCTCAATAATTGTCTTTGCTGCTTCAGCAAATCCCATTTCGTAGGCAGCCATAGCAACTGCTAAAGAGAAGAACGGCGGAATGACTCCATGCGAAGCACGCGCCATAATAAACTTAATCGCATTTTCATCTGCAATCAAATGACAATTACGAATATTTGATCCGCCCAATGATTTTGTGATTCCATCTAAAAACATCAATCGTTTTCGTTCTTCAGGTGTGAAAAACTTGAGGAAAGAATTTAAGTCCATTGGAGATTCGTCAGTCACATAGTGATACATCCAATCAAAGAACACAAATGCCACGCCAGCCTCTAAAGCAGTCTTCGCAAGTGAAACTTGTTTTTCGACTGAAATTGTTAAACCTGTTGGATTATCTGGATTTGTAATTACAATGCCAGCAATTTTTCTGCCTTTAGATTCTGCGAACTTAACACTTTCACGAATCGCATCTTCTGAATATGCCCAACCTTGTGCAGGGTCACCCGGTGCCCATAAAACATTTGCACCCACGCCATACGGTCCCCAGTTATAAGTAATCCATGGCACGCGTGAAACCATGATTAAGTCACCTTGACGGCCATGACCTAATGCCAACATGGCTTGATACGCTTTGACTAACGCATCTCGTCCACCAGCAGTTCCCATTACGTTTGCAGTTCCCCAACCCGATGATGAATCTAATTTCCAATATTGTTCAACCACAGCCTTGCGATATATCTCAGTACCAAAGGGCATGTCGTAAGCAGTACCATGTTCCAATTGAAGTTGAAGCGCGCGTTCCAAAATCAGTTTGGGAGTGCCAGGTAATGATGCGCCCCCATCGCCTTGCGAAGCATCAAAAGTTTTTGCACCAGGATTTTTTTCTATATATGTTTTCAAAGATTTGTTAATCAGAAACATTCTGGATGGTGGAATATCTGCCATGTGTTTCAAATGGTCACTGACTGGGATTAAATACTTTTCATCAAGTGCAAGAACGGGCGTGGCGTTAGAAATCATATCTTCTCCTACTCCCTCTCCCAATTTGGGAGAGGGTTGGGGTGAGGGTAGTATAAAAATAACGCCCCGAGTTTCGGGGCGTTTGGTGTACTTAGTTAAGGTGAACTTGTGCTTGTTCACTTTGCAACCACCAACGCCCAGCCACATGATTTGTGACGGTATTATTATCGTTGGTAGTAGTATGACGGATAAACATTGGGCGCAAGCATACCATTATGAATATGATGCGTCAAGAACTTGTAATACTAAATTCCGTGCCCGCCAATTACTCTTAACTCAGCCCCGTCTGGTGCGGCGACAAGTAATGGGCGTGCTTGAGAAATTAAAGCGCGTGTTCGTTCATTTTGCAAAGAATCATCATGTGCTTGTTTGGTATCCCAAGATTCAAAAACCCAAACTATATTTTCATTAGATACATCTTCACACACAATGTATAGTTTACATTCAGGAATTTTGCCCACATCTTTAGCCGCTTCTATCAAGATAGAAGCCAGTTCGTCACGCTTCCCATTCTGAGCCGTTAACTTTCCAGTCATTGCATACATAGGTCTATTGTTTCAGGCTAGTATAAACTGCCAAGCGGTTACCATTTGGGTCTTGAAAGACTGCATACCAGCCTGTGCCAGGGATTTCGGTTTTTGGTTTGATAATTGTGCCACCAAGTGCAGTAACTTGTTTCAAATCAGCATCAATATCATCACTGTCAATATATATCAATATCTTCCCATCAGCATTTTCATCTTCAAGACTCACAAACCCGCCACCTGAGTTCGCACCATCACTCCACATGGTGTAATCAAATTCGGCGTTATGTTCCATCTTCCAACCAAACACACTTTCATAAAACTTGGCGGCAGATTTTGTATCCGAAACTGGAATTTCAATATGAACAACATTTCGTTTAGACATGAGATTCTCCTTTATACAAATGACGATAAATTATATTAGAACATTTTTTCTAAACCGTCAAGCCCTCAATTGATGATTTAACGCTTCTTTCTTGACTTATGCCTGCCAGCAGTTTCAGCATCTTCAACCTCCCCAAAACAAAACAGACCTTCCATTAGGAAGGTCTGTTTTTGGATGCAGTTCTACACTAAAAACCGCAAATATAATAATAAGCATTGACATTTACAGGACTCAAACAACCCGGGCTGTTTGGCAAAAATTCGTAATTATTATAATCATCATAATCTGGGTTGTAAAAGTTTTGGAGAACGTCGCCAAAGTTTGCAGGAGCATCTTGGCAATGTGTGTCAAATTGCTCCCATTCATAATCGTCTTCACTTTCATTAAAGTAAATATCATAAACGCCATAGCAATATTGAGAAGCAGGCGGCGTTCCACCTCTTTCAGGTACGCGCGTCCAAAAGATGAAGCCGCCAACATTTAAGGTGACGTATTGCCCAGCAGTGGCTCGGGAGGTAGTACACTGCAAAATAGCATCACTCAAGTTGCAATCAAGTGGGAAGCGGTTATCTCCAAAAGTGAGAAAACTGCCTTTGAAATCTGCTTTTGAGAATTCGCCGACCACATCAAAGACAAAGATAACGCCTCCTTTGGGGTCGTTGCGGACTTCGCGCAGTTCGAGGTAGCCATCTGCTAGTGGGGCGGCAAAAGCAGCACCTGTAGATAGAGCCAGCAGAGAAAATAAAGTAATAAAGGTAAAAAATAATTTTTTCATAAGAACTCTCCTTTAGACAAATTATAGGTTTTTTTTGAGCATTTCAAAAATTAAAAAATTACAGTATCTTTACAATTCTTTATAAGAATTTAGTCGCTAAAAAGGTATGTTAAAGGCTGCCAGAAATAAAACAGACCTTCCTAATGGAAGGTCTGTTTTTGATAGGTTAACACAACTAGGTCTGACAGAATACATCTCGATAGAATGCATCACCTGATTGTGAAGGAGTGCAGAATGGGCTAGAGGGCATCAACTCAAAAAATACTTCGCTGAAATAGATGAGCGTATCGCCATAATTTGCTGGTGTATCTTGGCAATGGGTATCGAATTGCTCCCATGTTTCACCTTCGCCCTCTCCTGTTAAGTCTAAAACGGGGTAGCAATATTCTCCAGGTGATGTTGAGCCTTCACCGCTTCTATCTGGTACGCGCGTCCAGAAGAGAAAGCCACCAATATTTAAGGTGACGTATTGCCCACCGACTATGCGTGTGGTAGTACACTGCAAAACGGAGCCTTGCAGGTTGCAATCTACAGGGAAGCGGTTATCTCCAAGGGTGAGGAAACTGCCTTTGAAATCTGACTTTGAGAACTCACCGACCACGTCAAATACAAAAATGACCCCGCCACCTGCATCATTACGGACTTCTCTCAATAGTAGGTAGCCATCTGCTAAGGGGGCGGCAAAAACGGTGCCTGTTGTGAGGACGAGCAGGGAAAGTACTGTAATAAGGGTAAATAATGACTTTTTCATACAATCTCCTTTTGGAATTTAACAGTATTATAAATCTAGGCTTACAAATTTGAAAAGCAAAAGCGTTGCAGAATAGGGTGCGCCTTAAGTACTAGGCTTTGTCATAGTGATTTTATTTGAGTAAGATTGAGGTATGGCAGAAAAAGACACAAACCAAAGTTTTTACTACCCGCAATTAGATGGGTTACGCTTTTTTGCATTTTTACTGGTATTTATCCATAATGCGCCACATTTAGAATCCATAAAGATTTGGAAGGTACTTCATGAGTATGGCTGGATTGGGGTAGATATATTCTTTTGCTTATCTGCTTTCTTGATTACAAAATTACTTTTACTCGAATACGAGAAAAACAAAAGTGTAGATTTAAAGAAATTTTATTTTCGGAGAGGATTAAGAATTATTCCCCTTTATGTTTTTTATTTATTACTTGCCAGTATCTATATCATATTAAGCGTTAAGCAAAAAGAATCTCTTGGGGTTCATCTGCTTTCACTTATCACCTTTACCTACAATATTGCTTACTTTTATTTATTGCCTAATAACTTTGTGCTTTTTGTTCATTTATGGACTATTTCTTTTGAAATGCAGTTTTATCTTATTGCTCCATGGTTTGCCAAAGTAATAAAATCAGAAAATCAAAAAAAACATGCGATTTTTATTTCATTATTCGTAATTAGTCTTATCATTCGAGGTCTGTTTATTTTTTACGAAGTGAAACATCCTATAATGTATATGTCACCATTTAATCATTTTGAAGCAGTTTTACTAGGTGTTTTGCTAGCCACAACAAATATAGGTACGGACAACAAAATTAATAACACGCCAACATCTATAATCTTATTTTTTATAGGGATTCTTGTGCTATGGCTAGTTTTCCTTTTGCCAAACACTTTTGAAATAGGTTGGCATTTAATGGCAACCTATTTATTTGCTGAGGTAGGCTCGTTTTTGTTAATTTGGAGTTTAATCATTAAGTCAAGAAATCCGATTAAGGTATTTTTTCAATTGAGTCTGTTTAAATATTTAGGGAAAATCTCTTATGGCTTATACATCTATCATGTATTTGCTTTAGTTATTGCAGATTTGTCATTCAAACAATTTATCGCTTCAACCGACATGAGAACTTACATTTTGTTTATGGTATTTTTCGGTTTGTTATTAACGATATTATTTTCTATTGCTT
>JAEURG010000175.1 GCA_016789345.1 Anaerolineales bacterium
ACGCAGGGACACATCCTGCGGATCGTTTGGAAGTTTGTTTTCTGGCGGGTTCTTTACTTTTTAACCCTCGGAGGTGTGAGTGAACGCAAATTTAAAATTAGGTGAACATTATATTTTTGATCTTTCTGACTGCAACCGTGAGATTTTGATGGATAGCGAACGGGCTTATTCATTATTTTCCCAAGCCGTGCGTGATAGCGGTTTGACGGTTGTGGATGAAGGTTTTTTCAAGTTTAGTCCGCATGGTTTTACTTGCTTTTTGTTGTTAGCAGAATCACATGCTAGTTTGCATGCTTGGCCCGAATACAATTATTGCGCGATTGATTTATTCACTTGTGCTTTAGGCAAAGATTTTATGCCCGTGCTGATGCGCATCAAAGAAGCGTTTGGGGCTGATGATTTCGCTGTCCGCAAGTTAGACCGTGAAGCTTCTATTGAAACAAAATTGCCGATTGCGATGTAATTTTTAGTTTATAAATTACAAAAATTTTAATAATGACCGCCGACCACTGACCGCCGTCAGCCGTTGGTAGCCCAAAACAATCGTCCCGCAGGTTTTTTGAAAGAATGTATAATTTTCAAATTCAACCTGCGGGACGGTTTAATTTAATATAGAGGACAACATGAGCATTTGGTTTACAGAAGAATTACATCCATATTATCGCAAGGGGATTCGTATAAAAAAAATCCTTGCGGATGAACAAACGCAATATCAACATTTGCAATTTGTTGAAACTGAATTTTTTGGTAATGCTATGATTTTGGATGGCATCATTCAACTCACTGAGCGCGACAACATGGGCTATCACGAAATGATTGTGCATGTGCCTATGTTGGCAGTTGAAAATCCAAAACGCGTTTTGATTGTCGGTGGGGGAGATGGAGGTTCACTGCAACAAGCCTTACGATATGAATCTGTAGAAGAAGTGGTGGTATGTGAATTAGACCAACGAGTCGTAGATTTATCTCGTGAATTCTTCACCGCCTCTTTCGGTGACCCATGGTTGGATAAACGCGCGACATTACTTGTTCGGGACGCATTTGGTTATCTGGAAGAGAATCCCGGTCAATTTGATGTCATCATTTCTGATACAACTGACCCAATCGGCATGGCTGAAAGATTGTTTTCTGATGAATTTCAAAAATTGGTTGTGCGTGCTTTGGTGCCCGGCGGTGCGGCGGCGACTCAATGTGAGCAACCTTATTTCGATACAGAATTGATTAAGACCATTTATCAATCAGCAAAAAAATTGACGAAGAATCCAGCCTATTATTATGCTAACATCCCAACTTATCCCGGTGGTGGTATTGGATTTATGTACGTGTCTGATACGCTGTGGGAAAATGGTTTGAATAAACCATATCCACACGGGAAGAATAATTATATTAATCCTGAAATCCACAAGGCAGCGTTTGCTCTGCCAGAGTTTTTTAGGAAAGAATTGTATGGTTGATTATTTAAACCTCCGAGGTTTCAAAAACCTCGGAGGTCTTTCTTTATAATTCTTACAAAATTCATGCAAACGAAACTGTAAGAGAATCCCTCCTGCCTTAATCAAAATATCAAGGAGTTAAACATGCAAGCAATTCAAGGATTACATCACGTCACCGCTGTGGCGCGTGACCCACAGAGAAATATAGATTTTTATCGCAATGTCTTAGGGCAGAGATTTATCAAACGTACAGTCAATTTTGATGCACCGGATACCTATCATTTTTATTTTGGTGACCATGTCGGTTCGCCCGGCAGTATTCTGACATTTTTTGCTTGGACCAATATGCCTCGTGGCGTTCGTGGCAATGGCGAGACAAATGCACTTGCTTATAAAGTTCCAAAAGATTCCTTAGAATTTTGGCAGGAACATCTCAAAAATAATAATGTTTCAATAAATCCAATCGAAACACGTTTTGGCGAAAAAGTTTTGTCATTTGAAGACCCAGATAGTATGCGTGTGGAGTTAATTGAATCAGAATCTAATTCATCCTCAAAATTTTGGGAAGCAGGACCCATTCCACAAAAATATGCTTTACAAGGTTTTCACAGTGTCACTTTGTGGGTAGATGAATTTGAACCAACGTCAGAGTTGCTAAAGAATCAAATGGGCTACCAGGTTGCAGGTCAAGAAGAGAAGCGTTATCGTTTCATCGGCGATAAAAATGTTTCTGGTCATATTGTTGATATTCTTCATCGCCCCGGTAAGATGAGTGCAAATTTTGGTGCGGGTTCAATTCATCACATTGCATTTCGTGTGCCAAATGATGAAGCGCAATTGGAATATCAAAGTTTGATTCGTGATGCTGGTTTTCGCATCACCGAAGTGATGGACAGAAATTACTTTCACTCAATTTATTTCCGCGAACATGCTGGCATATTATTTGAAATTGCAACCGATACGCCAGGCTTTGCAATTGATGAACCTATCGAAACGTTAGGTGAAACGCTTAAACTTCCCGCATGGTTTGAACCGAATCGCAAAGCGATTGAAGAAAGTCTTTTGCCAATCACCTTGAAAGCGTTTGAGAAATAATCATGCCTCACGAAAATCAACCTATGTATTCTGCTGGCAAAAAATTAGATGAAGCCACTGCCGCGATGATTTTGATTCACGGGCGTGGTGCGAATGCCGAAGATATCCTTTCTTTATCAACGCATCTGACTCATCCCAGTCTTGCTTATTTGGCACCTCAGGCAGAGGACTACACTTGGTACCCCAACCGATTCATATTTCCCGCAGAAAAGAACGAGCCACATTTATCATCTGCTTTAGGCGTTATAGATAAACTCGTCAAACTTATTGAAGAAAAAAACATTTCATCAGAAAAAATATTTATTGGCGGTTTTTCGCAAGGAGCATGTCTGGCTAGTGAATATGTGATTCGCAACCCGAAAAAATATGGCGGATTATTTGTTTTCAGTGGCGGATATATCGGCGCAATGAATCAAGAACGCGAACCAAATGGTGATTTGCAGAATACACCTATTTTTATTGGTTGTTCAGATATTGACCCGCATATTCCACTTCAACGCGTGCAAGAGACGACAAAATTGTTGCAAGCCATGAACGCCCAAGTGACTGAGAGAATTTACCCAAACATGGGGCATACTATCAATGACGAAGAAATTGAATTGGTGAATGAGATAATTCAGAAAAGCTTATAAACTTACTTATCATTGTCACCTGCGCGGGGATAAATCCCACGCGCTATTGTTACTAAGCCGACTTAAGTCGGCTAGTCCGCTTAAGCGGACTTCGTAATAGTAGCATGGACGTTCACGTCCGTGCGTGCAATGACATAAAAGACTGTTAACAAATTTAGAACGATTCTGAAATATTATTCTATCTTCATAGGCGTATGATGAAAGTGTGGAGTTGTTATGGGGCAACGACTCTATGAAGGAGTACACTATGAATGCTTATTTGAAAGCCTTTCAACGGGGGATGAGTTTGTTGCTGGTTGTAACCATGCTGATAGTTCCAAGCCAAAGTAACCCAGTCCTTGCCGCACCGGGTGATATGACTCGCATTTCTGTTAGTGCTGGCGGTGTAGAAGGAAATGACATGTCTCGCTTTGCTTCCATTTCAGCGGATGGAAGATATGTTGTCTTTGAATCTGATGCGAACAATTTAGTTAGCGGCGATACAAACGGTACAACCGATATTTTCGTCAAAGATAGATTCACTGGCGAAGTTTCGCGCATTTCAGTTGATTCCTCTGGCGCAGAAGGTAATAACGGTTCAGGCGGTTCAGCCATTTCTGCCGATGGGCGTTTTGTCGCATTTTCTTCTGATGCCACAAATTTAGTTGTTGGCGATACAAATGGCATGACCGATATTTTCCTGCGAGACCGTTCATTAGGCACAACCACAATAATTTCTGTCAGTTCAAGTGGCGAGCAAGCCAATAACTTTTCAGATACAGAAATCGCAATCTCAGCCGATGGACGTTTTGTTGCATTTCAATCCGATGCAAGCAATTTAGTCAGTGACGATGGCAATGGTGTTGCAGATATTTTTGTACGCGATACGCAAACTGGAACGACCGAATTAATTTCACGTACCAGTGATGGTGCAGTTGCAAATGGAACTTCGTTTAGTCCTGCCATTTCATCCGATGGAAATATCGTTGCATTTACATCTAATGCAACCAACTTAGATGGCAACGATACAAACGGTAGGTCTGATGTTTTTATTCGCAGACGCTCAAATGGTCAAACTTTAACCGCTTCGCTTAGCACAGATGGATTTGTTGCAAACTTTGGCGCGCGTGAACCTTCCATTTCAGCCGATGGTCGTTATGTATCTTTTTCATCTGCCGCTACAAATTTAATCACTGAAGATACATTTAGTTTCACACATGTTTATATTCGTGATTTGCTAACAAATACAACCACGCTTGCTTCGCGCGAGTCCGATGGAAGCATAATGATTGCTAATACTGAAAATGCTTCATTATCTCCAGATGGTCGTTACATCGCATTTGAATTTGATGATAAAGGCGATGGTTTGCCATTACGTTGGATTTATGTTCGTGATTTGGTTGTAGGTTCAACGACTGTTGCAACGCCCAGACCCGATGAAGATACATCACCTTCAAGCCCGTCAATTTCTAATAATGGTGTTGTAGTATTTTTTTCCAGAGCAAGCAACCTTGTCAGTGGCGATACAAACGGAGTGCATGATGTGTTTGCCAAAGAAATTGCTTTTCAAGTAGATAATGCTCCGACAGTTTCATCGCTTCAACCTTTGTGTGGAGTTGGGTGCTCACCCTCAGCCTCATCAATATCTTTTAGCGTGACCTTCTCCGAATCAGTTACAGGAGTCACAGCCGATGATTTTGCTTTGACAGTCACAGGCTCAATTGCAGGCGCATCTATCATTGATGTAACTGGGTCAGGAAATACTTATACAGTTAATGTTAATACCGGCACAGGTGATGGAACGATTCGCGTGGATGTTGTTGATAACGATAGCATCATTGACTCAAATTCAAATCCATTAGGTGGAACAGGCGCAGGCAACGGCAATTTCAATACAGGTGGCGCGTATGTGATTGATAAAACATTACCAGCAGTTACTAGCATCACACGCGCAGACCCAGACCCGACAGAAAATGCTCAAGTTAATTTCAATGTCACATTTTCAGAATCAGTTACAGGCGTGGATGGAAGCGATTTCACTATCTCCACACTTGGAAGCATTTCAGGTGCAAGCATATCCAATGTCAACGGTTCGGGAAATCTTTATATCGTCACAGTCAATACTGGAACTGGCGACGGCGTTTTGCATATTGATTTGATTGATAACGATAGCATTGTGGATGTGAATGCAAACCCGCTCGGTGGTGCTGGTGCAGGCAATGGAAACTTTACACTTGGCGATTCTTATACGGTTGATAAAATCGCGCCGTTCATTGTGAGCATTTTACGTGCAGACCCGAACCCGACAGCGGCGAATGTGATTCGCTTTGTGATTAATTTTTCCGAACCTGTGCGCGGCGTGGATGTGAATGATTTTGTTTTAGCGACCACTGGCGTTTCGGGCGCGAGTATTACCGAAACCAGTCGCGCCGATACTGTATATACTGTGACGGTTAATACTGGCACAGGCAACGGTACGATTCGATTAGATGTAATAGATGACGATAGCATTTTTGATATTGGCAATCGTCCGTTAGGTGGCGCAGGGATTGGCAATGGAAACTTTACAGGTCCAACTTATACAATTAATAAAAATACTTATGTGATTCAAACGGAGAGAATCCGCTCAAATGGAACGAACGATGGTTGGATTTTAGAATCTAATGAAGATAGTAATAAAGGTGGTTCTAAAAATTCAAACGATATTACTTTTAGAATTGGCGATGACGCACAAGATAAACAATATCGTTCCATTTTACATTTCCCAACTTTGCATTTGCCAGATAATGCCGTGATTACCAAAGCGATTTTGATGATGAAAGTACAAAGCATCACTGGCACAGACCCATTCACCACGCATGGCAATATCTTTATTGATATTCGTTATGGTCCGTTTGGTTCGTTTGGTCCATTTGGAATCAAGGCTTTGCAAAATTCAGATTTTGAAGCGCCTGCTAGTTTATATAACGTCGGGCAGATTCAAAGTAATTCAGTCGGTGGGTGGTATTGGGCAATGTTAGACCCAATGTCATTTTCAGCAATTGATAAGACGGGCATTACGCAAATCCGCCTCGCTTTTCAAGTGGATGATAATGATGACCTCGGCGCTGACTTCATCTCTTTTTACAGCGGTGACTTTGTTGACCAACGAGACCGTCCGCATTTGATGATTGAGTATTATGTGCCGTAAGTATAAATAATAAAAATTCCGAAGTCTTTAAGACTTCGGAATTTTGCTTTTACACCAACATCCTCACAGGATTTTCTAAGAACTCTGCAAGTTTTTGCATAAACTGTGCGGCTTCGGCGCCGTCACTGACGCGATGGTCAACAGAGATGGTGGCTTTCATGCGCCAACCTGCTTTGATTTGACCATTCTCCACAACAGGAACTTCTCTGGCAGAACTAATCGCTAAAATCGCCGCTTCGGGTGGGTTGATGATGGCGATGAAATCTTCAACATCATACATGCCTAAATTTGAGGTTGAGAATGTAGAACCATCCACATCATCAGGTTTGACTTTGCCTTCGCGGGCACGCCCAGCCATGGCTTTAACTTCGCCTGAAATTTGGCGTAACCCTTTTTGGTCAGTGTTTTTGACGACGACGGTCATCAAGCCGCCTGGCACAGTCACTGCCACACCAACGTTTACATCACCAAATTGTGTAATTTCATTTCCTTTAATAGTGGCATTCAAGTTTGGGAATTGGCGTAAAGATAACGCAACGGCTTTGAGGATAAAATCATTGACCGAAACTTTTTCATTATCTGGCAAATAAGCATTGATTTGCTTTCGCATGTCCATCAACGCTTCCATTTTATATTCATGCGTGACGTAGAAATGTGGAACAGTTTGTTTTGATTCGACAAGTCTACGACCAATGGCTTGGCGGAGTTTTGTGGTTTGGATAACTTGATTTTCGTAACTTGTAATTGGTAATTGACGGCTGACGGCTGACGGCTGATCACTTGTAAGTGCGGATTCAACATCTTTCTTTACAATTCTTCCATTTGGTCCAGAACCTTGAAGAGATGCAAGATTGATGTTGTTATCTTTCGCAATTTTTTTGGCGAGTGGACTGGCTTTGACTCCTGACGGCTGACTGCTGACCGCTGATGTTTCAGGTGAAGCAGATGCTTTTGAAACAGTATCAACTTTCGGCTGAGATTGAGGCGCGGGTTTTTCATCTGCCTTCACTTCTGCTTTTTGCTTTCCGCTTTCTGCAACAACTGCATCAACCTTTTCACCAGCCGCTCCCACAACTGCAATCGGCGCATTAACGGGAACAACTGTGCCTTGCTCAACAATATGTTGAAGCACAACGCCACTTGCAGATGATTCAACTTCAACAGTGGCTTTATCAGTTTCAATTTCTGCAAGTACATCGCCTTTGTTGATGTTATCACCAACTTGTTTGACCCAGCGGATGAGCGTGCCTTCCGCCATATCGAAACCAAGTTTGGGCATAGAAATTGTTTCTGCCATTATTTCAATACCTCCTTTACTGCGGAGATAATATCGGCGACTTGTGGAAGCGCGGCTTGTTCGAGTGTGCGATTATATGGAAGCGGAACTTCTTTTTGCGCAACGCGAACGATAGGCGCATCTACATAATCAAATGCTTCTTCATAAATGCGGCTGACGATTTCACTGCCAACACCGTAAGACTTCCAACCTTCTTCAACTACAACGGCGCGATTGGTTTTCTTGAAAGACTCAATCACGGGTTCCATATCCAATGGGCGAAGCGTGCGTAAATCCACAATTTCAACTTCGATACCTTCTTTGGATAATTCATCGGCGGCTTTCATCGAAAGTTCTAAACCTTTGCAGTAGGTGACGATGGTTAAATCTTTTCCTTCACGTTGTACTTTTGATTTTCCAATCGGGATAGTAAATTCACCTTCTGGCACTTCGCCTCGGACTTGATACATAGTTGCGTGCTCAATAAACAGAATTGGGTCATTCGACCGAATCGCTGATTTAAGTAAACCTTTGGCATCTTCAGGTGTTCCTGGCGAGACAACCTTCAAGCCGGGGAAATGTGCAAAGATAGCATCAGGTGTTTGTGAATGTGTTGCACCCAATTGACGACCTCCACCACCGACAGCACGAATCACCAACGGCAAAGTGAATTGTCCGCCGAACATGTAATGCAGTTTTGGCGCTTGATTCACCATGTAATCCATTGCAGAGAATGCGAAGTTAATCGTCATCAATTCTGCCACAGGTCGTTGACCAACCATTGCCGCACCAATCGCGCCGCCGATGATGGCATTTTCAGCAATCGGTGTATCTTTGATTCTTTTTGCACCGTATTTGTCGTAAAAACCTTTGGTGACGGCATAAGTTCCGCCCCACACGCCGACTTCTTCACCCATGATAAAGACAGCAGGGTCTCTATCCATTTCTTCCATAAGTGCTTGCGAGATTGCCTCGCGCATTGTAATTTTAGGCATAATTCCTCGTTATTCGAGAATCGTTATTTGGGATTTGTGAATTGGTTTTAATTCCGATTTCCAATTCCCAATTTACGATTCTCGTTAGTTTTCTACATACACGTTTGTAAATAATTCATCCATGCTTGGTTCGGGGCTGTTCTCAGCAAACTCCACAGCCTTAACAACTTCTTCTTCGGCACGCGCTTCAATTTCATCTAATTGTTTGCGTGTGGCAATCTTTTTCTCCAAAAGATATTTGTTGAAAATTCCAATTGGGTCATTCGCTTGCCATTGTTTTACTTCTTCTGCTTTGCGATAACGTTCAGGGTCGCCCATGGAATGTCCGCGGAAGCGATAGGTATTAATTTCAAGGAAAAACGGTTCGCTATTTTTACGCACAAATTCAATTGCTTCTTTTGATGCTTCATAAACTTTCATTACATCCATGCCATCCACCGCAGCGTTTTTCATGCTATACCCTTCTGCCTTTTGACGAATTTCTGTCACTGCAGAAGCACGCTCTACAGAAGTCCCCATGCCATATTGATTATTTTCACAGACCCATAACACACGTAATCCCCAAGCCTTTGATATATTCAACGCTTCATGGAAGTACCCGATGTTGGTTGCGCCATCCCCAAACATACAAATCGTGACGTTATCATTTTCGGCATATTGGTCGCCGATGGCTAAACCTGCCGCAATGGGTAAATGCCCACCGACGATGGCATGTCCGCCCCAGAAGTTTTTCTCTGTACTTGCCATGTGCATAGAACCGCCCTTGCCTTTGGAAACGCCGGTGGCTTTGCCAAGCAACTCTGCCATCATTTCACCTGTGGGAATACCACAATTGATGGCTACACCATGGTCACGATAAGCAGTAATGACTCTATCTCTTGGTTCACGTGCCGCAACCAAACCAGTCGAAACCGCTTCTTGACCAATGTATAAGTGCATAAACCCACCGATTTTGCCTGCTTGGTATAACTCAGCACCACGTTCTTCTGCCCGCCGAATTACCACCATTTGATAATATAAATCTAATTGTTGTTCTTTCTTCATTGTTTGGGAACTCCGCTACATTTAATTATGTGCTTTCACAGCACAAAAAAGTAAAATCATGTTCAAGAAAACAACACCAAAACCTTATTGGCGTTGTGATTTCTGCCACTCGAATCGGAAATTATATCAGAGAAAAAAACCGAACTTTTGCAATTGCCCCAAACGGGTAATACAAAAATCAATACTTGTAAATATTGACATATCTTCTGCTTGTGCTATAAATGAATCATCCGCCAGAAAAATTATTCGTTTTTTTTACAAGGAGAATGAGATGAAACTTACCCCCCCTAAAGCAGTAACTTTTTGGATTTCCGTTGCCCTTGCCGCACTTGGTTTGCTCGCCCAACTCGGTCTCTTCACACTTATCCCAGTGCCAGCATTTTGGCTTTTGTTCTTTGGCTTTGTACTTCTCGCCCTCGGCTTGATGGTCAAAGGTCTCTAAGATTTAACAACTGGCGGATAAAAAAACTCCCTGCTATTTAGCAGGGAGTTTTTATTTTACTTACAGGCTGGCACAATCTGAATTACTTTTTCCGATGTCCCATTTTTGTTATAGGCTTCGAGTTCATAAGTAATATTTTTTCCATAAGGTGCATTTATATCTTTATAGTTAAACTTACTTGCTTTTAACTCAATAATCTGTTTGCCATCTCGGTACAAACGAAAACCTTCGGTATCAGGTCCAGCAGTCCAACTTAAAGTAACTGCAAATTTTTTCGGACCAGGCTGACATTGCTGGTCAGTCACATAAAACTGACCGGGAATCCCGGGCAAGGCTGGTCCGTACTTAATTGGCAACCTGCCCAAATCTGAATTGGGTTCAGCATTTTCATAAAAAATCCAACACTCGCGATTGGTTGTATTTACAATTTGCCACCAAGTATTATCGTCATTTCTGCCAACCACACTAAAAACATTACCGCTGGCAATTTGGTCAACAATAATGTAATTAGAACTTGGACCCAAACGACAATTAGAATTTTTGGTTAACCTAATTTCTGCTGGCAGTTCAGGTGTAGCAGATGGGCTTGGTGTATCTGTCCCAGCAGGCGTTGGGCTATTTTCTATCACAATAATCGTCACAGGCGCCTCAACCGTTGCCGAAGGTAAATCAGCAGGTGAATCTCCAGACCCCGGCAAATTGCAAGCCAGCATAACAATAATCAAAAAAACAAACGCAACAGAACTTTTCTGTGATTTCATAAGGCTCTCCTTGAAATGATATCTTCATTATAGTACTTTCCCTTTTCATGTAAAATAGCCCAATGGATTGGTTTACAAACTCCAAAACCGCTGAAATCAAAAAACTTATTACCCAACTTGCCGATGTGACCAAACGGGATAATGCCGCCCGCGAATTGCTCAAACTTGGCGCAGATGCCATCCCCGTTTTGATAGAAACGCTTCACTCTGAAAGTGACAACTGGGTCTTGCCTTGTCAACATCTACTAGCCCGAATCCCTTCCGCTTCGCCACAATTGATAAAGTCTCTTGAAACCGCACATCCACTCGTTCGCGGACGTGTTGCAGAAATTTTCTCCATCAGCAAAGATAAAAATGCAATCCCTGCTTTGCTTGAAGCACTAAACGGAGAATTTTATACAGTTCGTTCGCGCTCTGCGATTGCATTAGGTTACATCGGTGATACACAAGCCATTCCACATTTGCTTACACTATTAAAAGATAAAGAAGATGAAGTCCGAATATCTGCTTGTATAGCACTTGGTTTATTCAAAGACCCAAATACCTTTGAAAAAATAGCGGATGTATTACTTGACGACCCAAAGATAGAAGTTCGTCAAGCCGCCGCAAAAGCATTAGGTGATACAAAACATCCAGATGCAATTCAATATTTGATGGAAGCCTTGCGCGATTCGTTTTGGTGGTTTGAACGCGAAGATATCGTCAAAGATTTGTTGAATGCTATTGAAAATATGGGCGAAGCAGTCGTCGAGCCATTAATCGAAGCACTAACGGATAAAGAAAAAACTGTCCGTAAATATTCTGCCATGATGTTAGGGAATCTAAAAGATGCACGCGCAATTGAAGAATTAGGTATGACGTTATATGATTTGCACGATGAAGTCAGTTTAGTCGCGGCGGAGTCATTGGCTCAAATTGGAGAATCAGCTATCCCCGTGTTAAGTGAGGCGTTGACTCATCCTGAAGTAGGTGTGCGTGAACACGCCGTCTATGGGTTGGGAAAAATCCAAAACGAAAGCGTGATTCCATTCTTAATTGAAATGCTAAAAGATAATGATAGGCTTGTGCAGAAACAAGCGATTCTTTCGCTTGGAAATTTTAAGAATGAATTGGCTCTTTCTGCGCTGAAAGAAGTTGCTTCAAATAGAAGTGATAGGGAATTTCATAATTTAGCAAAAAGTATTTTAGAGAATCAAAAATGATGAAACGAATTCATACTTTACTTGTGATTCAATCTATTGTGGCGATTTTGGTTTCAGTAAATCGCCTCAGTTCGCTGACTTTGAGTTATGTTGCTGAAAATGAATTTCTGCGCTGGGTGGATTTGAATAACATGCTCGTTTTGCCAATGATTAGTTTGATTGCATTTTATTTCTTGAAGAAAACAATTGAATACAATTCACCACAGCGTGAGGGCAAAGTTCATTTTGCAATT
>JAEURG010000176.1 GCA_016789345.1 Anaerolineales bacterium
TCATTAATCTTTGAACTGCCAAACCAGGGAGTTGTTCCAAACCATGTAAATCTTCAAACGTGGTTGTGAAGGCTTTGAAATTTCCTGCAGTTAAAAAATTGCGAAGACCAATTTCAACCCGAGCACCATATTGAAGTGATGCATGTTGATTCCCCTTAGGTTGAAGCGAGGGAACTACATCATACACATCAAGATATTCTTCAATCAGTTTATTTATTTGATTATCTTCCACTTTATTTATTTCACGAACTAAATCGCCAACACCATATCCATAAATGCTATAACCCAAATCAATTTCTGCTTGCACTTTATCGCCTTCAGTGACGGCGACACTGCGCATGTTATCGCCAAAGCGAGCAATTTTTGCACCTTGCCAATCTGCCCATGCCGATGCGGCGCGCACCCACACACCAATACTTTTTTGTACATCTTCATCTCCCCAATGACCCACAACTACTTTTCTATTCAATCGCATTCGACTACCAATGAAACCAAATTCACGGTCACCATGTGCGGCTTGATTCAAATTCATAAAATCCATATCAATTGTTGACCAAGGAATCTCGCGATTGTATTGCGTATGTAAATGTAAAAATGGTTTCTTCAATAAGTTCAATCCTGCAATCCACATTTTGGCAGGAGAAAAAGTGTGCATCCATGTAATGAGACCAATACAATTTTTTGTTGAATTAGCTTCAAGGCATAAATTACGAATATCTTCAGGTGTAGTTAAAACAGGTTTGAATACCACTTGCACTGGGATTTCATTTGAGCTTCCTAATGCGTTTGCAATTTCATGCGAATTCACGGCAACTTGTTCTAAAGTTTTTGGTCCGTATAAATGCTGGCTACCTGTCACAAACCATACTTCGTATTGTTTTAAATCAATCATATTTTTATCTCCTTAATTGTAGGGGCGAGGCATGCCTCGCCCCTACGTATTTATTGTCCGTAAATATTTGTATAGCGATGATGCAACTTTTCTACATCTTCTTGTGCTATTTCATCAGGCGTACCAATTTGCATAGCAAGCCAAACTGTTTTGGCATTGTCTTCAGTCATCACTGCGGCTTTGACAGCGGATTTTGCATCTTTTCCAATTGTGAATACACCATGATTTTTTAATAAAACCGCAGGCGATTTGCCAATGCTTTCAACCACAACTTTTCCAATTGCATCATCGCCAATTAATGCAAATCCACCACATGGAATCGGTCCACCAAATTCATCTGCAATCGCAGTCAACACAACAGGAATCGGTTTATTGACTGCCGCAAAGGCTGTTGCATAAACAGAATGAGTATGTACTACTCCATTAACATCTTCTCGATGTTTGTAAATATATAAATGACTATAAACATCAGATGAGGGTTTGTAATCACCTTCGATGACTTTGCCATCAATATCAACTATTACCATGTGATGAGGACGCATCTCTTCGTAGCGGATACCTGATGCTTTTATGACAATGAATCCTGTCTGCGAGTCACGTGCACTGACATTGCCACCTGTCCAAACCACAAGATTATTCTTAGGCAGTTCAAGATGTAGTTCGACGAGTTCTTCTTTTAATTTCTCAAGCATGACTTACTTCATCGCCTCCACTGCAATCTGCTCAATGACTAATCCTTTTTTATATCTTTGCATAAATGATTCAAAACCATCTACATCATCTTGATTTG
This sequence comes from Anaerolineales bacterium, assembly GCA_016789345.1. Lineage (GTDB taxonomy): Bacteria > Chloroflexota > Anaerolineae > Anaerolineales > Villigracilaceae > Villigracilis. The sequence continues at coordinate 1,683 of JAEURG010000176.1, forward strand.
GATGTATTGTTATGCCATTTTCGTTGGTAAAAACTTTCTTGGAAAGATAATCTTCTAAGGATTCATTTGTTGATTTATTAATCATGTAAGAAGCGAGTAAAGCAATTCCCCATGCCCCACCCTCACTTGCTGTTTCCATCACAGAGACAGGTACATTCATCGCCGCAGACATGATTCGTTGACCAACTATTTTTGTCTTGAAAAACCCACCATGACCGAGCAATTGGTCAAGTTTTACTTTTTCATTTTCAAAAAGAATATCCATGCCAATTTTCAATGCGCCAAGAGATGAGAACAGATGTACGCGCATAAAATTTGCTAGGTTGAATTTGCTTTCAGGTGTACGGATAAAAAGCGGGCGACCTTCTTCAAGATGGGTGATATGTTCGCCTGAGACATAATTGTAGGAAAGCAGTCCTCCAGCATCTACATCTCCAGTCAATGCTTTTTGATAGAGTGTTTCATACAATTTTGATTCGTTTATATCTACGCCAAGGGCTTGCGTGAATTCTTGAAAAATATCAACCCATGCATTCAAATCTGAAGTGCAGTTATTGCTATGCACCATCGCAACAGGTTTACCTGTGGGAGTCGTGACCATATCAATTTCGGGATACAGTTTTGATAATGATTTTTCTAAAACAATCATGGCAAAGACAGACGTTCCAGCAGAGACATTGCCCGTTCTTACTGCAATGCTATTTGTGGCAACCATACCTGTGCCTGCATCGCCTTCGGGTGGACAAAGTTTGGGTCCAGCGAGCAATTGTCCCGTAGAGTCGAGCCGTTTTGCTCCACTTTCAGTTAAAGTCCCTGCATCATTTCCTGCTGTTAAAACTTTTGGCAGAATATCTTCAATTTTCCATGAGATATTTTCTTTTTTGAGTTGCTCATTGAATAACCCAATCATTCTTTCATCATAATTATTTGTGTTGCTATCAATGGGGAACATACCCGATGCTTCGCCAACGCCCAAAACTTTTTGACCCGTGAGTTGCCAATGAACATAACCCGCGAGCGTAGTGAGATGATGAATTTGATTGATATGCGATTCTTTATTTAAGATTGCCTGATAAAGATGCGCGATGCTCCAACGTTGTGGAATATTGAATTGAAATAAATTTGTGAGTCCCTCTGATGCTTGACCTGTGATGGTGTTGCGCCAAGTGCGAAACGGAGTAAGAAGTTTTTCGTTTTTATCAAATACTAAATAGCCGTGCATCATGGCACTGAACCCAATGGCATTAATTTTTCTTAACGATGTGCTATTTTTTTCAAAAATTTCTCTGCTAAGATTTCTATAACTTTCTTGCAAGCCTTTCCAAACATCTTCAAGGTGATATGTCCAAATACCATTTTCGTATTGGTTTTCCCATTCACAACTTCCTGATGCAATAGGTTTATGGTCTGCGCCAATTAAAACGGATTTAATTCGCGTTGAACCAAGTTCGATACCGAGAACAGTTTTTCCATCTTCAATTGCTTTTTGTATCTCTTTGCTCATCTTATTTATCTCTTATCGTTCGTATCATGATTTTCATCCTGGATACCAAATCTTACGCGGGTCATCTTCCGCCCGCACATAATCAAATGCAGAATCAATCATTCTTTTCAAATCATATTTAGGTCTCCAGCCCAACAAAAATTTTGCTTTGGTATTATCAAGCCAGGTGGAATGATATTCTGTCTTGATTTCCACACTAGGAAGCTTATATTTTTCTTTTAAGTATTTGCCCATTTCACTGTAATCAACGGGCTCATCCATGCTGATGTTGAATAATTGTTGCCGAGATTTTGGATGGTCAATGGCAGTCAGAATTGCACTGACTAAATCTTCGACATGTACAAAGTTGCGCTTGACAGGGTGTCCGTCAGGGTCAAGCATTACTGGAACTGCCTGAGTGGTTATATATTCATCTGCTTGTTTTTCACCAACCAAGTCACGCCAGCGCGGTCCGCCAAATACATCTTCACCGAAAGAAAGTTGATATTTGAAATCATCTTTCTCCATAATCCAAGGCGCACGAAGGCAACAGCCATTAAAATCATATTGAATGTAATATTGTTCAAGCATAGCTTCTTCAATAACTTTAGAAAGTGCATAGCAACCTGCGTAAGCCGAATGTTTTTGTGTTTCAGTAACTGGAATTGGATGTGGGTAAACAAAATGTCCAACACCAGCATCGCCGCCTATTAAAATAAATTGTTTAAATGTAGAGCTAAGACGGCAAGTTTCTAATAGCCAAAAAAGACCTTTTACTGCAACATCCATAATTTGATTTGGTGTTTCTTTGCAGGTTGCCAAATGGACGACATGAGTCACGCCAGACATTGCTTTTTCTACATCATCACGATGTTCAATTGAGCCGTATATATTTTGTATCCGTTCGTGAGAATCAAGTGCCCGATTGTGGCACAACGCTCGAACAGTAAAAGAGTCGAATCTTGCATCAGCTAGCAAATGCTGAATAAAAATCCTTCCTACTTTGCCTGTAGCACCGGTAACTAGGATAACTCCAGAGTTGGACATATACATCCTTTTTATAAGACTTAAGGAAATTCATGCTTACAGCAAGTCCTTTTATCTATCAATTGATTCTCGACGTCGACGAGCATAATCTAAGGTGATAGCCACTAGAAGCACTAGGCTAATCACGATTTTATGCCAATAGGGATTGATGTTCAGCATCACCATAGCATTTTGTACTGTACCAATCAATGCTGCACCTACAAGGATGCCGAAGATACTTCCCTGTCCCCCCATTAGACTAACACCACCTAATATACATGCGGCAATTGCTAGCAATTCATAGCCTTCACCAGCCGCAGGATGCCCAATGCTCAATCGTGCGGCTTGTATCATGCCAACAATGGTTGCACAAACAACAGAAAAGATATAGCACAGAATAATGCGAGCATCCACATTTACGCCTGAAAGCCGTGCCGCATCCACGTTACTGCCTGTCGCGTAAATTTGCCGCCCTATATATGTGAAACGGAGCAGGTAATAAGCAAACACTGCAATTACGGAACAAATCACCAGTGGAACTGGGATTAAGTCAGCAACATAACCTTGCCCAATGGTATTGAATTCTCGTGGCAAACCCGTAATGGGGAAGGCATTTGTAAGTACTAGGATAAAACCACGTGCTAGACCCAAGGTCACTAGAGTTATGAGAAAGCCATGCATTTTCAACTTGGTGACAAACAAGCCGTGAAACGAGCCAAGTAGCACAGCCAAAATCAATGTCAGGAGAATGCTGAGCCAAACGGGAAGTAGCAAATTCATCATACAATACGCCACAATCACACCACCCAAGCCAACTACAGAACCAACAGATAAATCAATTCCACCCGTGAGAATTGGAAAGCCAACCCCAATGGCGGCAATTGCCAAGATAGCGATATCACGTGTAACAATTTTCATGTTGTCCACGCCGAGGAAGCGCGGATTAATCATCCCACCAACAGCCAACAGAACAAGAACAATAACGAATAAGACCACCTGAGGCACAGCGAATGACCTTCGAATAGTCTGTCCCAAAGTCTCCCCAGATGAAAGAGCCTTAGCAGACTCTGTATTTCCTATATTGGCTTTTTTTTCCATATCTTGAGTCTCCAATTAAAACATGTTGATTCAAACGAATATAGTCTTTTGATTGAAACGCTAAAAAACTAGACAGTAAGGGTACTTAGCTCAACAACAGGACCAACTTCTAAATTAAGAAATTTAGTAGCACTGGTCATAATCTCCACCTGAGATAACTCGCCACGCTTAAATTCTCCCGTCACACGTCCTTGACACATTACGACTACCCTATCACTCATTCCCATGATTTCAGGCATCTCGGAAGAAATCATCAGAATAGCGAGCCCCTCCCCTGCTAATTTGCTCATCAAGGCATGAAACTCAGCTTTGGCGCCTATATCGATTCCACGAGTCGGTTCATCCACGATTAGAATTTTCGGTTTTGTACTCAGCCATTTGGCTAAAACAACTTTTTGTTGATTACCACCACTAAGATATTTCACAGCCTTTGATAACCCAGAAGTGACAATAGAAAGAGTTTCACGGTAATGTGTTGCAATTTCTCTTTCGCTTCTTAAACTGACGGTCCCAAAACGGTTGGAGATGCGACGGAGAATTGCTAAGGTGGTGTTCTCTTTAATATCCATGTCAAGCACTAATCCATGGTGTTTGCGGTCCTCAGGAACCCAGCCAATACCATGTCTAACAGCATCTGCCGGAGTGTTAATTTGCACTTCTTCACTATCAATTAGAATGACACCCTCGCTACGGCGGTCTGCACCACAGATTAAACGCGCCAGTTCAGTACGCCCAGCACCAATGAGGCCAGCCAAACCAACAATCTCGCCTTTATGCACTTTAAGGCTGACATCACGAACTCCGTTAGACCCAGAAATATTGCGTAGTTCCAAGATAGGTTCACCAATAGGTACTTCGGTTTTTGGAAATAAACCTACTTCGCGTCCAACCATCATCTGAATCATTTTTGATTCGTTTGCTTCTGTTCTTGATAGGGTACCTACCCGGTGTCCATCTCGCATGACAATGATGCGATCTACAACTCGCAAAACCTCTTCTAATCGATGACTCACAAACACCACAGAAACGCCTTTTTCCTTCAAGCGACGCATCAAGTCAAAGAGAGCATCTACTTCCTTACTAGAGAGTGAAGATGTTGGCTCATCCATTAGAACAAGATAGGCATTACGAGAGACAGCCTTTGCAATCTCCACCATCTGTTGGGATGCAATAGTCAAATCTTTCACCAAGCGGTCTCCTGAAATATAAACCCCTAAATCTGCTAGAATGGCTTCGGTCTGCTGGCGCATTTTTCTAAAATCCACTGCGCCTAATATCTTGCGTGGTTCGCGATTTAGAAAAACATTCTCACATACACTTAGATGAGGGATTAGTGCTAGCTCCTGATAAATGGTAGCAATCCCTTGTGCTTGTGACTCGTGTGGACTACGAAAATCAACGGGTTGCTCGCGAAAATGAATGTGTCCCTGGTTTTTAGCATATACACCCGATATGATTTTGATAAGAGTGGATTTGCCTGCTCCATTTTCTCCGACCAATCCTAAAATTTCACCTGGATAAATCTCGAAATCCACTTGCTCTAGTGCTTGAACACCAGGAAAGTTTTTAGAAACCTTTTCCATTTTCAACAGAGGTTGTATATCC
>JAEURG010000188.1 GCA_016789345.1 Anaerolineales bacterium
TTTACTTTAAGGTTGTACTATTGGCAAGGTGAATAACTGTGTAGTAAAATTCAGCCCGTTCTTGTAATGCGGGAGTCGCCAAGTGGTAAGGCATCAGCCTTCCAAGCTGATATTCGTGGGTTCGAATCCCATCTCCCGCTCCTTTTAGCGGTTAGCATTTAGTTATTAGCGATTAGAAAAAGAAAGTGTTCGCTAAACGCTAATAGCTAACCGCCAATTGTTTTTCTGGGGCCCGTGGCGCAGTGGTTAGCGCAGGCGACTCATAATCGCTTGGTCGTAGGTTCGAATCCTACCGGGCCCACACTTCCAATTTGTTTAGCCACAGATTACACTGATTTCACGGATGAAAAAATCCGTGTACATTTGTGAAACTCGTGGCTATTTTATTTATTTCAACTGCTCTTTCAACTCAGCATAAATCCCTGGCGTGGATGCAATAATTGATAAAGGCGCGGAGAGATAACCATCTCTTCCATCTACTGCTGTGACTTTTGCCCCCGCTTCTTCACAAATTAATCCAGCGGCGGCGATGTCCCACGGCTTGAGTTTAAATTCCCAAAACGCATCAAATCTGCCACAAGCGACATAACAACCATCTAATGCGGCGGAGCCAAGTCTGCGCACGCCTTGAGTCTTTTTTCCGAGTCTTTCAAAATATTTGAAGTTATCTAATTCTGTATTCCATGTATCGTAAGGAAAACCTGTCACCAACAGACTTTTTCCAAGTTCATTTGTATTGGATACTTTAATCTTTTTCCCATTTAAGAATGCACCTTTGTTTCGTTCTGCTGAAAACATTTCATCACGCAATGGGTCATACACAACGGCGTGAGACATTTTTCCGTTCAATGCAAATCCAATTGAGACACAAAAAATAGGAATATGATGAGCATAATTAACTGTGCCATCTAATGGGTCAATGTACCAAAGGTCTTCGTTACTGCCAGCAATGCTTCCAGTTTCTTCTGTCAGAATATGACCACCTGAAAATTTAGAAGCAATTTCATTTAACAAAAAGGCTTCAGAGGCGTGGTCGGCTTCGGTCACCAAATCAATTATCCCCTTGTAATGAATCGTGTGGTCTTTGTTATATCCATCTCGTAAAATTTTTCCTGCTCCGCGTGCTAATGTTTCAATGTCAGATAATGTTGGTTTCATAAATTGCCCGCCCAAATACGGCTACCCAATGCAGACAATGCAAATTCGACAGCAAGTTTAGCGGTTTGATTTTGCACATCCAAAATTGGGTTCACTTCCACAACATCCATGCCGATTAATTTTCCAGTTTCAGCAATCATCTCACAAGCCAAGTGCGCCTCGCGATGCGTAATACCAGCAGGCACAGGTGTACCAACGCCCGGCGCAAATTGCGGGTCGAGTGCATCTAAATCAAATGAAAAATAAATTCCATCTACATCACGGCTGACATGCTCAATCGCTTTTTCCATCATCGCCACCATACCAAAACGGTCAATTTGTTCCATGCTCAAGACCATCGCGTTTGCATTTCGCAAATTATCTTTTTCGCCGGGGTCTAAATCTCGTGCGCCAACAATTGCAATTTTATTTGGGTCAATTACTGGAATTGTTTCATCCCACAATTGCACTAAACTTTTATCACCATAACCAGTTAATGCTGCAAGCGACATGCCATGAATATTTCCTGATGGCGTTGTTTTATCAGTATTGAAATCAGCATGAGCATCAAACCAGATGACTCCGATTTTTTTATTGCGAGCCGCGCCACGCACTGAACCAATAGATAGAGAATGGTCGCCTCCAATAACTAGGGGAAAGTTGCCAGCTTGAATGGAGGTTGATACTGCGCCTGAAACTCGTCTCGACATCGGGACAATGCAATCTAAATATTTCAATTTTGGGTTAATGATTTTACACATTTCGGCAATTGGCACTTCAATATTGCCTTCATCTTTAACTGTGTAACCCAAGTCTTCTAACTTTTTTTGTAAACCCGCATACCGAATCGCACTGGGACCCATATCCACACCACGACGGTCTGCGCCTAAATCTATCGGCACACCGATAATATCAATTTGCATTTTTTATTTCTCCATAAATAAATTTGTGTCATGCTGAACCGCGCTTTTGCTCTTCGCGGTGAAGCATCTCTACGATTATCTCAGAGTGACACTGCTGAATATACCGTCACACAATTTCTACCATTTGCTTTAGATTGATACAAGGCTTGGTCTGCGAGGCTTAATAATAACTCGCTTTGTAAAGCATGAGATGGGAAAGAAGCTACACCTGCCGAAAAAGTACATTTTAATTTTTTATCATCGTATTCAAATAGCATGTTTTCAAATTCTTTTCTCAAAAGTTCAGCGCGTTCTTGCGCCGCATTTGTATCCGCATTTGGCATCAAGATCACAAATTCTTCGCCACCAAAACGGCAGATAATATCACCTTTACGGACGTTTTCATTGAGAAACTTTGCCAGCGATTGTAAAACAAAGTCACCGCATTTATGTCCGTAGGTATCGTTAAATTTTTTGAAATGGTCAACATCTAAAAGAATGACAGATAACGAAGAATTTTCACGCGCGGCTTTAGAAAATTCTTTTTCCAATGCTTCTGAAAAGAACCTGCGATTAAATAATCCAGTCAACGGGTCGCGGATGGCTTGCTCTTGTAATTGTGCGCGTAGTGATTCAACTTCTTCAATTTTGCCCCATAAAATTTCATTCATATCTGTCAAATCATTTTCGGCTTGTTTTCTTTCAGTAACATCGTGAGCCACAATCGCTCTGCCGTTTAATTTTCCATCAGTTTTATTTTTGATTGGAATGACCATTAACTCCACAATCCGAATCGGGTCGCCGGGCAAAGTTACTTCTTCGCTCGTTTCTTCTGTCACCAACATACGATTCAAAAATTGGGGCCATTCTTTGAAAATTTGCAATGGGTCTTTGCCAAGCATTTCATCTTTTGAAATGCCAGTCCATGTTTCGGCAACTTCGTTAACATCTACAATTAAATCATCAGCACCCAGCACCACAACCAATTGCGGAATGTGGTCCATTACAATATCACGAGCCAATGGGATAAGATTTTTATTATTTTTCATCACGCAGTTCGATAATACCCCACATCCACAGAATAAATTTGCCCGCGTTTGACAATTTGTTTTACTAAATTTGTCCCATAGCGATAACCCAATTGACGATAATCTGAAACAGAAAGAATTAGCATATCCGCTTGTTTGCCAATTTCTAAAGAACCAACCACATCCGCTTTGCGAATGGCTTGGGCGGCATTAATGGTTGCACAGGCAATGGCTTGGGCGGGCGTTAATTTCATAGCACGGCAAGCCAATGCAATCACAAACTGCATTGATTCATTCCATGTGGTGCCGGGGTTGCAGTCAGTGGCTAAAGCGAGAATCGCATCTGCTTCGATAAATTTTTTGGCAGGTGTGTAATGACTTTCTGCTAAACCAAAAGGCGTACAAGGCAATGAGACTGCTACTGTTTCTGATTTTGCTAAGGCTTCAATATCCGCATCAGACGTGACTACTAAATGGTCGGCGCTAGCGGCATTTAATTCCGCCGCAAGTTTTGCACCGCCGAGGTTGTCAAATTCGTCAGCGTGAACCTTAAGTGGAAATCCCAGCACCCCAGCCGAAGTCAAGATTTGACGCGATTGTTCGAGAGTAAAAGCCTTCGTCTCGCAAAATACATCCACAAAAGGTAAAGATTTGTGTGGAGCGTGAGTCTCCCACCATTCTTTTAACATGGGCAAAGTTGTATTTGTAATTTCATCCACATAGCCTTGCGGGTTTTCTTTGTACTCAGGCGGAACTGCATGTGCGCCCAAGTAAGTATAAGACAGGTCAATTGGCGTTTCATCACTTAATGCCAGCAATGTTTTTAATAAACGTAATTCGGTGGCAGTGTTTAAGCCATAGCCTGTTTTTGCTTCGGCGGTGGTTGTGCCATTGCGGAACATGCGAATTAAACGTGGACGAGTTTGTGCCATTAAAGTTTCGATACTTGCAGTTCGTGTGGCTTTAACAGTAGATAAAATTCCGCCGCCTTCTGCCAAAATATCTAAATACGATTTGCCAGACATTTTGATCTCAAATTCGTTGGCTCTATCTCCTGCCCAAACAATATGGGTGTGCGGGTCAACAAAGCCTGGCATGACAACGCAATTGCCTGCATCGAAAGTCGGTTCATCGGGGTAGGCGAGTTTTAGTTCATCTGTTTTGCCAATGGAGATAATTTTTTCATCTCGAAACAAAATTGCCCCGTTTTCGATGATGTTTAATGTGCCAAGCGTTTTCCCGCGTTGCGGTCCGCCAGATAAAGTGAGCAATTGAGAAGCAGAATGAATGAGCATATCTTCACCAGTTTTTCTTTTGAATAGGGTTATTTAACCACATAACTGAGGTTGGCGCAGAAAAACCTTGTACTAACCTAACAATATTGTAAAAATAAAAGATTGATTTAGATTTGTTTTTTTCGTACAATGAAGCATATCATTCAAAGGAGTTATTTATGTTATTCTCGCCCCAAGAAAAAGGCCAAGGTCTTGTTGAATATGCTTTTATTCTCGTTTTGGTTGCCATTGTGGTCATTGTTTCTTTGTTCTTTTTAGGACCCGCCATTGGTAATACTTTTAGTAAAATCAATTCCAGCCTTTCTAATGTATAGACTTTTCTACACTTAATAAAGTACTCATGTGTTACTTGCGGTTTTCTGGACTCAGCGTACAATAGAGTCATCTCAGGCAGGTCTTCCTGAGAAATTTATGAGAAAGGAGAAAACCGCCATGTTATTTTCACCCAAAGAAAAAGGCCAGGGT
>JAEURG010000192.1 GCA_016789345.1 Anaerolineales bacterium
GAATGGCATTTACAACGAGAACAGCAACCAGCAACAAAACTAGTGTTCGCGTAATCCACAAAACTAAATCACCCGGGTCAATTGTGGTATTTGAAATTGTTAAAATACCACCTAGAATTAGCCAACCAAAAATTGTATACAAAAACATAGCAAATATGGTGATATACCAACCGATTCTCCATGAAAACAACAGAGATGCCATTGCAATTGCAGTTAACATAAAGATACGCGCTTCGCCGATTAAACCTGTTTCGGTTAATCCAGAAATTGAAAGGCCAATTAATAGCCCTACGAGGGTGATGGCTCTTACGTTATAAGTTACAGATAATACAGTAATAAATACAACAATGATATATACAACACAATAGATTACAAAATAAATCAGTTCGCTACTGAAATAAGATGATATTAACGCTACCAAGCCAAATGCACATGCAAGGATAAGTGTGGTGCGTAAGAAACTTTCGCGCCAATCACGTTGTGTGGTTAGGGGAGTGGATGGTTGATTCATCAATTAAGATTTTCCATCTTGCTTTTCAAACTGAGAGCCAATCACAACTTCGGCTTCTTTTAAGTCAAACACGCGTTGAAGTTCAGTAGCGGCAGTGCGGGCAACGGACTCAATATCTAATGTTTCACGAATGCGAGTAGAGATATTTGCAATCATCTGGTCGCGCACAGCACTTTTTTGTGCTTCCTCTACAAGGCGGCTGTTTTCTAATGCCAAAGAAACTTGGTCGGCTATCTTTTCAACCACAGATTTTTCTCTTTCAGTCCAATCTGGGCTATTACTTTTTCTTTTTAATTTGATATTACCGATTGTTTGACCAGATAAAACCAATGGCACAAGCAGGCTATTTTTATTATCAACATCGCCACCGCTCCTTTTTTCACGGTTGAATATAGGGCGTACACCAGCAGGCGTATACTGATAGGCAGGCATTTGGCGACTAGTGAGTTTTCTCCAAGTTCGCTGAGTTTGAATAGAAGTATTTGCTTCCAGTTGGCTGACCAAGTTTTGTGTCTCATTAATGAGGCGGACGTTATCAAATGCAATTGCGATAAGGTCTGTTAGTGCTTGTAAAATTTCTGCATCTTCTACATTAAAGGCACGTGGTTGGTCTGAATGTAAATCTAAAACCCCAATCACATCACTGCGTATGGCTAATGGCAATATCATACGTGAGCGCGTAAGCGGAAAATTATCATCCGGAACAAAATTCTTCGAATCAATATCTAAAGTAATGACTGAACGATTTTGTTCTACTGTTACTGCAAGTGGATTCTTCCTATTAGATTCCAAATTAAATGCCTGACCAATTAAATCTTTTCCCCTTGCAGAGGATGAGGATTGTAAATAAGCATTTTTTTTGTATTCATCAAGAATAAATAAACCAACATGGTAATAGCCAAACTTTTCTGTGATAAGTTTTGTAGAAGTTTCTAATAATTCATGAATATCTTGAATTTCTGCAACGAGGCGTGCCGCAGTTGTTGCAGAACGAAGTTGTGACATTCTGCTCTCAAGCACTTCAGTACGTTCCACCACTTTTTCTTCTAAACGCTCACGTTCTATTGCTACGGAACTCAAAGCAGTTTGTGTTTCTTGAATAATACGCGAAAATGCATTCTTGAATTGATTCATTGCCGCAACGATAACCGCGCCTATTACAGCAAAATCAAATATATAGCCTAACCAATTAATTGGAATTGTTTGTGGCGCGGCTTCGGCTCTAAGTTGATAAACTCCAAGAGATTGCAAAATAGCAACTGTAGTCATTAATATGATGCTGATTACAAACACCACAGCATCTACACGTCTGTCAAATAATAATGCGCCAACTACAACACTTGCTAAAAGGAAAACACTACCGTCAACCCATGGTCCCCATGCCAGAATTGCATTGGCTCCAATAATAAAGGATATTAACAAAAGAGCATAAGCACGGACTGAATATGGCACACGTAATAATGTGATAGCCAATAAACCAAGATATAAACCAACAAACAAAATGCGGTCGCTGGGTGTAGCATTAGGAAATGAAACCCCAATTAAAGCAATACCAAGCAAACAGCCGATTCGCAATATGGCAAGGATAAAACTCTCGCGCCATTCAGTGACGTTGAATGGTTTTTGCGCTTCATTATTGACAGGGGAGTTGTTTCTACCTATCATCTTGTTCTTCCATTGAAATTTCAATTTCTACTTCCGTAGCTTCTAAACTGCGCCCTAACTCGCGCACTGTGGTTTGGAGAATATTATCCATGTTGGCAGAGGACCAAATTTTGGCAATGATTTCGTTGGTGAGTCTTTCTTGCGCTGCACTAGATTGACTCTCTTCTACCAAGCGGGCATTTTCAAGAGCCAATGTAGCCTGTGCCACAATGGCTTCTACCAAGTTTCTTTGTTCTGGCGTCCATGCGACATTGTTTGCCATCTGAATTTCACCAATCACTTGGTCTCTTAATGCAAGCGGAACTTGGAGTGCATTCTCACTATCGGCATCCACTTCACCTAACTCATATTCAAGTGGGCGGTCACTGGTAAGAGAATCCCATGCACTCTGTAAATACTGACGTTGAGTAGCACGCATCTCTGCTAGGCTTTGTTGCGCCTCTTGGAATAAACGTGAGTTTTCAATTGCTGTAGCAATACCATTCGCCATGTTTTGATATGCATCTATTTCTTGCGTGCTGAAAGCGTTTTCTTTGCTAGAGTGCATATCCAATACACCAAGAACCGTATCTCCAATTAATAATGGTAAAACAAGTTGCGAACGGGTATATGGCAACAACGGGTTTTCAATCCGAATTTGATTAATTTCAGAAGCAATTTGGTTAGTCTTTGAGCGAATGGCTTTGGCAACACTGTTTTTGCCTTCTAAATCAATACGATGCTTGTTCTCTTTCAAAACTTTGCCCGCTTCACCGCTTGCGAATCTTAAGCTTGCCCACTTACCAGAAGCATCCACTAAATAAAAGGCTGTGTAATAGCAATCAAATTCGTCTTCAATGAATTTTGAGGCGCGTGAAAAGATTTGGTCAGAATCTAAAATCTCAACCACATTCCTTCCAATCTCATTGATTTTTCTCAATTGTTGTGTACGTTCTTGCACTCTGTTCTCAAGGTTATTGCGTTCTTCTTTTAATATGTTTAGCGTGGTATCAATTTGTTTTTGTGCTTCAAAAAACTCTCGTTCTAAACTGCGAAAGCCGAAAATAATGACTACGCCAAACATAACAGTTGCCGCACCAACACTAATCCAATCTAAAAGATTAGCAGGTGTTGACAATGGATTTAATGGCAATAGCCATTCATTTAACATTAACCAACCCAAAACCAAATATGTGATTACATCAATCACAATTGCAATGATGCCCGCTCGAATGGAGAGCATCATTGTTGAAAATATAATCAACGCTAAAAAGTAAAACAACCCAACGCCGAGGGCATTATATGTAACTAAGGTGCTAATTCCTAAAACATAAATACTTAACAGGAAAACCACCATGCGAATCGTATAAGAAAAACGAATAACCGTAACAACGGCAGTGAGTAAATAGCTAATAATGAAAATTGAATCCAAAACCATGTTTGTTGAAGAAATCATGGCTGGGATTAAAGCCGCCGCCCCAAATATTAAAGTCCCAATTAACAATGGGAAAACGAAGCGTTCTCTCCAATTTTTGTATAACTGGCGAGTCTCAATTTCAGGGTCAATAGCAGATTGGTTAAAAGAATTACTATTCATTTACGATTCATCTTTCGTTTGACCATTACCAGCAGGTTTCACTTGAATTTTCGTAAAACGCGCGCCTGTTACTCTAGTAATTTCGCTAGCCGTCGTCATCAAAATCGATTGAATATCGGTTGAGCGGCGAATCTTGCTAGTGATATCATAAACCAAACGTTCGCGTTCCGATTGTGCGCGAATTTGCTCAAACAAACGCGCGTTTGCAATCACTGCCGCCAGACTGCCGCCAAGCGTGCCAAGCATTTCCTCATCATTTTCTGTGTAAGCATCCACTTGTTCGCTCTCTACATTTAATACGCCTAGCACTTCATTACGATAAATCAACGGCAGTGCTAATTCAGACTTTGTGTTTGGACTAAATTTTATATAACGTGGGTCTTCATTCACGTCTCTAATTCTTAATGGACGCCTGTGTGCCGCAACCCAACCTGTTACTCCCTTGCCAATTTCTACGTTCGTTGCGGCTACATCTTCAGCATACCCTACTGATGCTTTCACTTCCAACATTTTCTTTTCACGGTCAACCAACAAAATTGTCACACGGTCACCGCCAAGTGTTACTTGTAACCCCTTCACAGCACTTTCCAGTGCTTCTTCTAAAGTTGTTCCAGATGCGGCAGTGGATGTAATATGGTGCAACAAACGATGTTGCGATAAATGTTCTTGTGTTTCAGCAAACAATTCTGTATTTGCAACAGCCACTGCTAATTGGTCTGCTAAGATTTGCAGACTACGTAAGTTATCTTCTGAAAAAGAATATGGTTTTGTACTTTGCACATCCAATGCGCCAAGGATTCTATCGCCTACTCTCAATGGAATAGCGGCTTCTGCGCGAGTATCTGGCAATAGTGGATTCGCATAATATGTGGCATCTTTGCTTGTGTCATTGACAACCAACGTCTCGCCACGTCCGCTAACAAAGCCCACAATTGATTTTGAACCCACACCTATTTTATGACCTGCTCGCTTCATTTGTGCGCCCGCTTCTCCAGTGGCTTCACGAATCACTGCAAACTCGCCAGGTAAATCTAATAAAAATATTGCGGCATGATAAAAATTAAATCGCTCACGGATTAATCCCACTGCTTTCACAAGTAACTCATCTAAATCAAGTGAACCACTAATATCACGCGCAATTTCAGCCGCAGTTTCAAGTTGCAATGCCCGCCGTTGACTTTCATCTAGTAATGCGGCATTATGAATCACACCAGCAACTTGCCCTGCTAATGTAGTGAAAAATTTCAAATCGTCTTCGTTAAAAACTTGTTCTCTATCTAAGTCTTGAATTATTAGAGCACCAATCGGGTTGTTATGCACTAACATTGGTGCGCCCATCCAAGATTTTGCAGGTTTGCCTGCTATTTTTGCACCAAGTTGCGCTAATTTTCGCTCCGTATCTTCCACAATCATCAATGGTTGACGCGTACGAATCAATATAGAAGTTAAACCTTCGCCAAGTGGAAATGAGTCAATAGCAATTACTTGCCCATTTTCATAACTGAACGGAATACTAATAGAATTGCTCTTTTCATCATACAACGCTACCATTAAGTTATAGTCACCAATGATTTGTTTGATTTTTGCTAGCAAATCATGATAAAAACTTTGCATATCTGCCGCTGATGAAATTAAATCGTTGATAGACGCTAACGCTTCTACTTCATGTAAGTGTTTGGATGTTTCCTTTACCGCATCGGCTCTTTCTAAAGCCACCGACATTAAATCTGCAAGGTTGATATAGGGTTGAATAGAAGTATTAGAAAGCGTTTGCTGTCTTGAGCCAATCATCATAATCGAAGCAAGGGTGTTGCCTCTGCGTACAGGAATAAAAACTGCACCCATTAAGTCTAAATTGTGAATTAAATCTTTGAAAACTTTTGGTGTATGTGAATCAATCAAATTGGCATTTGCCGCGCCACGCAATAAGTAATTATAAATTTCTTCTGTTTGTACTTTGATTGGCGTGGGCAAACCTTCAATTTCAGCAACATTCCTGGTGGTATCTGCTGAGGCAATGACTCTTAATAAATCATTTTCAACCTTGAATACTACAATGGGGTAGGGGGCATTCCGAAGGATTTGACCGCCGACATTCAAAATTTCAGATTCGCTATTCGCCTCAGCAATTAAACGGCTAGAGCGATACAAACGTTCCATCTCTTGAAAGTTGATTTGGCTCGCTTCAATGAGACCTGTGGTTTGAATTGCCGAAGCAATCTGACTTGCCAGAGTTTGCAACATCACAACTGTATCGGGGCTAAATTCAGCGGTTTGCGTACTTTGCACATCAAGTACACCTAAAACCAAATTTCCTAAAGAAATTGGCACAGTGGCTTCAGATTTTGTTTCTGGTAACAACTCATTTCTTAAATGAAGCGGGTCTTCAGACACATTCGAGGTGATGCGGGCTTGATTCTTTGCCGCTACCCAGCCAATGATAGAAGCCGAACCGACTTCAAGCCTGTATTTTTTATTGACTAATTCTTTTGTGGCGGGTCCACTGCCTGATTTGAAATCGGCATATTTACCACCACGGTCAATTAGAAAAATGCTGGCTTGATAAAAGCCAAACTCCTGAACCAAAAGTTCAGTGGTTTTGTTGAGCATATCATCTAAGTTGAGCGTGGTTGTTACATTTTGTGCTACTTCTGCGGCAGTACGAATTTGACGCGCACGTTCATCCACCTTTTTTTCAAGCGATTGATAGACCTCACCAAGTTGCCCTGCCATGTGATTGAACGAATTTGCAATTACACCAACTTCATCGTTGCTAGAAATCTCTATCCGTTGCGTCCAATCGCCATCTGTAAAACGGCGGGCAGATTTTGCTAATGATTGAATAGGTTCAATAAATCTTCTGACACCCCAATTGAGTAAGGCGTATAAAACGCCAGATGCACCTAAAGATACTAATATAGTAAATAATGTTAATTCTGTAACTTGAGCCGAAGCAGTAGGTGAATTGATTTCAATTAACAATGCCCGTGTACGAAAATAGATTAATCCTATTAACCCTACAAACGGAATGAATGCAACAAAAAACATTGTTCTTACAAGTTTACTTGTAAGGCTGATGTTTATCTCTTTGGTATCCGTAGGCAGTGTTGATTGGGTCATGTTGAGGAGTAGATAAAATTAGGTAAATTCCCAAACAGGTTCCCCGTTAAGAATGCGGCGGATTTGGTCAGGGAATCGGTCTGGGTCAAGTGGCTTGCCTAAGAATCCATCAAAGCCTGAATCTTGGGCTTTCTTCATTTGTTCCATGCTGGCTTCGGCAGTGACAGCAATAATTGGCACAGATTTGAAACGGTCTGAGGCGCGAATCTTTTTCAAGGCACCGTAGCCATCTTCATACGGTAAACGAATGTCCATCAAAATCAAATCAAGGCGTGGTAATGTGTCGGCATATTCAACAACTTCATAGCCTGAGGTTTTCCATTCACAATGAATGCCCAAGTAGCCCAACATGCGGGCGATGAGAACGAAATTTGATACATTGTCTTCGACGACCAAGACAGCCGCATCTTTCGGGATGTTCGGTTTGCGAATCGGTTGCGTATCCGAAACTGCGGGGGTTTGTTCGTTGTCAGCCATTTGTGCTCCTTATAATGAAGCGCTCGATTTGCTGGGTGAGGGTATCAATATCAATCGGTTTTTGAATATAGCCATCACACCCGGCTTCCAGTGATTTTTCACGGTCTCCGCGCATAACATTTGCAGTTACTGCAATAATCGGAATTTTTGCAAACTTGTCAATTTGTTTTATTTTTGCGGTTAAAGTATAACCGTCCATATCGGGCATGTTAATATCCATCAAGATTAAATCAATTTTTTCGTTCTCAAGTTTTTCAAAGGCTTGCTCTGCTTTAGCGGCTTCAATCATATCGTAGCCATCAGCACTTAAGACTCTCCGAATCAGATTTCTGTTATCTGGGTTATCTTCTACGTACAAAATCGTACCTTTATTAAAATCAGACATTTCTTGTTAAAACTCCAGCCAGAATTTTACTTTCAATACCAAGATACACGCATAACAGGTACCTTACAAATAAAATACCAACTGTATTGCAAAAACAGCCGAGCAAATATGTACTCGGCTGCAGAGCGGGTGGTGGGAATCGAACCCACGTATTGTGCTTGGGAAGCACATGTTCTACCACTGAACTACACCCGCATGGATGATGTTCGACGATGTATTAAATTATATCATGCGATTTAATCCCGCTTCTTTCTTGGGGGATTACTGATTCCGTTTCAGCAACATATTTGCTAGCCCCAACATGAGTTGACCAGCTTCGCCATCTGGTTGGGCTTGCTCGGCATAGCTCATTGCTTTTTGCGTTTGCTCGGCAGAAACTTTTTCAGCATATTCTTTTGCGCCTTCATCTTCTAAAAGTTTGGCAACTTCACTCACTTCGGTTTGAGTAATAGCACCTTGCTTCCAGCGAGTAGAAAAATGTCGGTTTTGTGACAAGCCGAATAAAACTGGAAGCGAATTTTTTCCTTCCACTAAATCACTAGCAACCGATTTGCCCGTGACAGATTCATCGCCCCAAATTCCCAAAACATCATCTTGCACTTGAAATGCTAACCCTAAATGATAGCCAAACAAGCGATATGCTTCGACGATTTCAGGTTTCGCATAGCCAAGAAGGGAGCCGATGTGGGTGCAAGCGGAGAGCAGGGAAGCGGTTTTGCCGCCTATCATGTGCCAGTAATCTTCTATTGATAAGTCGTTTCGGTTTTCGTAGGACATATCTAAAAATTGACCTTGCGTTAACTTCAAGCAAACTTCACTTAAGATTTGAGCCGCTTGCACAACCATATCAGCAGGATAATGCTTAGATAAATCTAAAATAGATTGATAAGCAATCACAAACAAACCATCACCAGCGTTGATAGCCATGGGCTGACCCCATTTTGTCCAAACGGTTTTTCTGCCACGCCGTAATTCAGAATTATCTTGAATGTCATCATGCACAAGCGAAAAGTTGTGAATGAGTTCAATTGCACTGGCGGCTGAAACTGCGTGTAGCCAGTTTAGGTTTATGCCTTTATTTATTTGATTATTACTATTAATAGAAGCAGTAGATAATAGTGTAATGAGTGGGCGAATGCGCTTACCTGCCGCATTTGGACCTGCGCCTTCACCCGTCCAACCCATGTGATAGGTGAGCATTTCGTGAAATTCTTTGGTATGTGATTGGTCTAGCCGTGCAATTTGATTTTTTAATTCTGTTTCGATGGCTGAGAGCATGGTTTGTTGTAAATTCATTTTATATCCTATATCATCCCTACGGGATTTTATTTTATTATTTCATTTATTCTACAATCCTGCCATCCCTTCGGGATTTGGATTCTTCTTTGTCATTGCGAGCCTTGCAAAGGCGAAGCAATCTCGTTATTAAGTATGGGATTGCTTACCACTTCGTGGCACACGTCGTCGTGCTAAAGCACTCCTCGCAATGACGTTTTTAATTGAGTAGGGGATTGGTAATGTATGGCATGAAAGCCAAGTTTGCGAGCAGTTTCGATGTTTGGTAAAGAGTCATCAATAAATATACATTCTTCGGCTTTGTGATTAATGAGTTTCAAAGTCAGATGAAAAATAGCAGGGTCAGGTTTGATAAGTTTATGCTCTCCTGAAACAATGATGGTTTCAAACAATTCATCGATGAATGGATATTTTTTTCTGGCAATTAAGAATTTCTCGGCTGAAAAGTTGGTGAGCATGTAAAGAGGCAAGCCACTTTGTTTTAATTCTTTGGCAATCTCTATCACTTCATCAAAGACTTCAACGAGACTTTCTTCCCAATGCGTATCATAGGCTTGGATTAAATCTGCGTATTGCGGAAATTGTTTTGATAATTCGGCTACGCCTTCACTGAATGGACGACCGGCATCTTGTTTTGCGTTCCAGTCGAGGAAGTGAATCTGTTGCAGGAAAGAGTCAACAGATTGAAGGTCAGGGAAGAAGCGCTTGTATAAATTACGAGCATCCCATTTGACGAGGACGTTTCCAAAATCAAAGATGGCGGCATGGATTGGCATGGTGATTATTTTATCCGAAATTATGTCACCCTGAGTCCTTCGATAAACTCTGCGAAAGGTCTCTGAGATAGTCGTAGAGATTCTTCGCCACATAAAACAAGAGCGTGGCTCAGAATGACAATACCACTTGTTCGCAATGACATGAGACTGATGTATAATCGCGCGATTGTAAAAAATAAAAAACTTTATTGCGAGTTGCGTTTATGTGGAGATTGCTTCGTCGAGAAGAACGCTCTCCTCGCAATGACATAGATGGAGAATTGACATTGAGCCGTTTGATTAACACTGACTCGGTTGGAAAAGAACGTACACGTTTATCGAAAGCGATTGTGTTGTGTATTCGTGAATTGGCAAAACAAAAACAAGTAACGCCAGATGCAAAAGACCAAGCGGCTTATATCGCTTTGGCATTGCAAGCGATTGCGGATGGGATTGATGTTTCGGTGTTGGCGTGGGAAAAACGCGATTATTGGGTGAAAGCCGATAAGTTTCGGATGGAGTGGATGTGGTCGGGGCAGTATGCGGCGAAGATGAAGGAAGCGGTGCTGGGCGATGATTGGGCGACGATTGCCGGGTTAATGCCAAAGATTGCTGAGAAGTTTAATAAGATTGAAGTTTCAGATAATCACCGTTTAGGCACGCCGTGGTCAAGTGCTTATAAGTTATTGGCGTTGCATCAAAAGTTGTGAGAGGGCAGGGAATGGTAGATAGGGAATAGGAAATTGGGAATTGTGGTTCCCTTAATATAGCCAGTTTTGAATGTGAAACTGCTCTTCGATTCTTGATTGATAATTGTTTTTTGTTTCAGCAAGTTTTAATTTGGCTGAGAAGACATGAGTTAAATGCTAATATTTTTATCAATTGTAGTAATTTATTGCTATAATTTTTACAAGACAGTAATACAACACATCTATAATGTAACCAAATGACAATGCCAATAATGAATTTTTCAAAAATGTATTGCAAGAAGAATAATTTTGATTAATTATATTAAGATTTTTTATAATAAAAATTAAGACTATTATTAAAAAGAACACACTGCCAATACAAAAAATAGCCAAGAGAATAGAATTGTTGGCAAATATTTTTTCAAGAAAATAGTATAGTTTTTCGTAAATACCAACCCACATCAAGCTTCCTATTTTCATTCCGATAAACATAGTTGCTAAAAAATATAAGAAAGAAATTAACCTCTTAATTAGAATCATAAAGATATCCTCTTATCTACTGACCTGTTTGATTGGCATTTATTTTCCAAAACCATTCAACATTATGACGGTACTGATTGATTGTGCATTAAATACAAATGGCGAGTTTTCAAAGGTGAAGCTTGGTAAGGCATTTGGTGTAGTCTGAAATACATATGTATTAATAGATTTGTTGTCAGATGAACCTGCCGCTGATGATGCTCTTGAAATTTCATTAGCTAAAATCCCAATATCAGTTGCCTCTCTATTGAGAACAGTTGCCCCTACCAATAATCCTAAGCCAATAACTACTGGAATTGGATTTGCGGTAACAAGACCAGCGCCACTTAATATAGTACCTGCGACTGTTAGTCCCACAACCCATTTATTAATATCTGACTGTAAATTTATTTCTTTAGCATAAAAATTATCTAATTGACTGGTAGTCATAGTGCCACTATAAATTGGTATACATGTAGGAATATTAGGCGGGCACGAGTTTTCGCTTTTCGGAATGTCATACAAAGCTTTTACTATTCCATTATTACTAACTTCGTCATCTCTACCATCCTTTGGATTAATAACCTTTCCGCTATTATCACTCGGTGCAGGTCTTGAATAATAATCATTTTCAGCCAAACCACCACAATAAATGTTATCGGGTCCGCAATTGTTAGCTATATGTCCTGTTGGGTCATTGAAATTAATTGGGTTATTGCCAACATATGAAAAACGATTTAATGTCTGCGGGCTATATAAACTTGGAATTATTGTATCAGGCTGAATAAACCTGTTCAGCACGGGTGAGTAAAAGCGGGCTTTGTAGTCCATCAAGCCAAGGTCTTCGTCTAAATTGCGTTGCCCTGTGTAGCCATAGTCGGTATTCGTGATTGGGGAATTGGGAATCGTGCGAACTCCGCCGAAGGGTAAATACCTTTGCTGGCTGATTAAGTCACCTTCATCATCTGTAATCACAACCACAGAGCCTAAATGGTCGGTGAGTAGATATTTTAATCCAGAGCCGTCGTTCATGATGGTAATTTTATCTCACCCCCTCCGTCCTGTCGGACACCTCCCCCAAGTCGACATTTATTATTTGCAATAATTATATAATCTTTATATTGTCGACTTGGGGGAGGATGGGTGGGGGCAGTTGTTGGCATTGCATCAGAAGTTGTGAGAGGGTAGGGAATAGAGAATTGGGAAGCGGGGAGTTTTGTTGAGAAAAAGGAAAAGGGTAAATATCGTTGCTGGCTGATTAAGTCACCTCACCCAAAATAATTTAATCTACAAAGCCAAGGCTATTTGACATGGCTTTCAATTTCTATAAGTATCCATATTCCTGATATTAAGCATGAGAGAATTAATACTACAAAAATAATCATACTAATATTGGACATGGGCAATATGTTTGTAATCGTAAATATGCACAGAATTAGGATACTCAAAATCGAAAATAATGCCACTGACAAAGGTACTTTCAGATTATTTTTACTACTTGGAATTTGCGGATCTTCGATTCCACGTTTATCCTTATACAGCTCAAATAAACGCTTCGCAAACTTTAGACGAGATTGCATCCCGATAAATGCTGCACCTAAGGTCACAAAAAAGATAAAGGAAGCACAAACTGGAAGGAAATAATTTTCACTAAGCATAGGTCACCTACCTCTGATTCCAGGAGAAATCAAAACCCGTGTTCGAATTAAATTCGAACGTGGGATTAATCAGTGTAGGTATAGTGCCTACAAACGGTATAGCCCCTAACCGTCCATAATCATAAGTCGCAACTGCCGCATCAACGGCAAAGGCAACATTAGGCTCTTTTAAAACAGTCCAGCCTGCAATATTTGTTCCGACTGCAACTATCGTATCTTGCGAAACTGACAGCGATATTGTAACTTCTTTAGAAAATTTAGAAATCTTCAAATTATTTTCTCCAGTGTCTACACCTTCCATTATCCAAAGCCCCATAGAAATAGTACTTACTATATTAGGAAGAAAACTATAATATTGATAAGCACCAACTACATATGGGTAACAGCCATTACATACTAGTCCTACTATATCACCAACAACAGCATATGCGCCATTCATGCCTAAAGCAATTGTATCAAGAACTGTTGCAAAAGTTGCTACTGCCGATACTGGTGGGCTATCATCTTCATTCTTTGGTTTGATAATCCCACCGCCATTACCTGATGAACCAGAACTGCCTCCACCACCAGTATTTGACTTATTAATCGTAATCCCACTCCCTGAATTATGCTTCTTCAAAAAGGCGCATTCGTCAGGGTCAAAGTTACATTCCCAGTGACCTGTGGGGTCTATAAAATTAATCGGGTTATTTCGCACATAACTAAATCTATTCCAACTCTGTGACATCATTGGATTCGGCACGATCGTATCAGGCTGAATAAATCTGTTCAGCACGGGCGAGTAGAAGCGGGCTTTGGTAAATTATACTAAAAGGTGACAGTCATCTTGAAGATGACTGTCACCTAGTTTGAAGTTTAGAGCCATTTAATTTGTTGCGATGGCTTCGCCTTTTTCTTTCTTTATCATCACCGAATCTGTTGTTACATTTTCACGTTCATTTGATTCGCTTTCTTCTGCCACGCCGTATTGAATTTCTAGTTGATGGCGGAATTGCTGTGTATATAAGCGATAATAATGTCCGCGTAATTTTAGTAATTCGGCATGTGTTCCCTGTTCAGTAATTCTGCCTGCTTCAATCACCAAAATTCTATTTGCCCGTCGAATAGTAGATAAACGATGTGCTATCACAAATGATGTGCGACCTTGCATCAAAGACTCCATGCCTTTTTGAATCAAGGCTTCGGTCAATGTATCCACTGATGAAGTCGCTTCATCCATTATGAATAATTCTGGTTTGGCTAATGCCGCGCGCGCCAGTGAAATCAATTGTTTTTGACCCACTGAAAGCAAGTTACCGCTTTCACCAACATTATGGTCATATTTATTTTCAAGCGTCAAAATAAAATCATGCGCGCCAGCAACCTTTGCGGCTTCTTCCACTTCACTATCCGTTGCAGATAAACGACCATAGCGGATGTTCTCACGAACCGTCCCTGAAAATAAGTGTGGGGTTTGCAAAACAATTCCCACCTTAGAATGAAGCGACTCAAGTGTGTACTCTTTATAGTCATATCCATTGATTCGAATCACGCCGCTACTCGGTTCATAAAATCTACATAGCAAATTCACAATTGTAGATTTACCCCCACCAGTTGGACCAACCAACGCAATCATCTCACCTGCATTAACCTTCAAAGTGAAATCATTTAAGACGGGCTTTCTATCTTCATAATAAAAATTGACATGCTCAAATTCGATTTTACCTAACAATGTTTGTGCAGGAATAGCACCGCCTCGATTCTTAACTTCGGGCTGGGTATCTGCCAACTTAAATATTCTCTCAGCCGAGGCAATGCTATGTTGCATTTCGGCATACACGCGCGCAAGGTCTTGCACGGGCCACATCATAAAAGTGAGATAAGCAACAAAGGCTTGAATACCGCCAATGGTCATTATGCCGATTTCAATTTGCCTACCCCCATAGCCGACAATGAAACCAAGCGCAATTGCGGCAATGATTTGAACGGTTGGTAAAAACAATGCCGCCAACCATGCCGCGCGATATGAGGCTTTATACATGGTTGTTGTTAAGCCTTGAAACTCGCGTGTGTTTTCATCTTCACGCCCAAGCGCTTTGACCACGCGCACGCCTTGAATGTTTTCGTTATAGGCACCCGTGATTTTTGAATTGGCGCGTCGTGACACACGAAACTCTGCTAAGATTCTTTTGCGAAATTCTACAGCAATAAAAATCATAACTGGGATGATGGTCAAAACAATCAATGCCAAACGCCAGTTGATGATAGCCATAAAAATTGTGGATGTGATTAAGTTCATCAACGCCCAAGTGCTATCCACAATGCCCCACGTCAGTAGGTCAGAAACCCGCCCCGTATCCGATGTGACGCGGGCAATTAATCGCCCAACAGAATTTTGTGAATAATACGAAAGCGATAAATCTTGTAAGTGATTGAACAGCATTTTTCGTAAATCATATTGAATGCGTTCGCCCAACACACCAGCAAGATATACAAATGTAAACACTGCCGCGGCTTGTACCAAAATAAACGCGCCATAAATGATGGATAAATCAAGCAGGCGTTGTCTATCTCCAAGCGTAATTCCTTCATCAATAAATTGTTTATTGACGTATGTAAAGTAAGCATCTAGCCCAGAGACCATAGCAATGGAAATTAAAAACCCAACTACCCAATGCCAATGGGGGAGGAGCAAGCCCAAAATGCGTTTTAGCACAGGCGTTGTCAGTTGTGATGTAAATTCATCTTCTTCAAGTTCAATCAGTTCGTCAGACATGTTGCTTATCCTTTCTCGCCTATCTTTATTTCCTGTTCAAGTTCTTCATCAATTTTTGTTTGAATATCATAAATGCGGCGATACATACCATCTTGCGTCAGTAATTGTTCATGCGTGCCTTTTTGAATCACTTCACCTTTATCCAAAACCAAAATCAAGTCCGCATTCATCACCGATTGAATGCGATGCGCAATAATGAACGTTGTTCTATCTTTCATTAATTCTTGCAATGCTCCACGAATCTCTGCTTCTGTTTCTGTATCAATCGCAGAAGTTGAATCATCAAAAATCAAAATACGTGGATTTTTCAACAAGGTGCGTGCAATGGCAGTACGTTGTTTTTGACCACCAGAAAGTGTTACACCTTTTTCACCGACCAACGTGTTGTAGCCATCAGGAAAAGATAAAATCACATCATGGATTGCGGCGGCTTTGGCGGCACGCTCTACTTCTGCTTGCGAAACATCACGCCCAACGCCGTAACAAATATTTTCACGAATCGAACGGCTAAACAAAAATGGCTCTTGCTCTACAATGCCAATTTGTTTGCGTAAAAAGGCGCGTGCGTATTTTGTCAATTCAACATCATCTAGAAAAATTTTTCCGCTGGTGTATTCGTGGAAGCGCGGCAATAAATTCACAAGCGATGTTTTGCCTGAACCTGTTGAACCTAATAATGCTACTGCTTTGCCTGCTTGAATTTCAAAAGAGACATTTTTCAAGACATCTGATTTTCCATCCGAATACATGAATGAGACATTTTCAAAGCGAATATCGCCTCTTACTTGACCTTCAGGCTGGGTGCCGCTATCAAACAGTAGTTCACGCTCATGCTTTACGATTTCCATCAAACGCCCATACGAGACCATACCCGTTGAGGCTTGCACGATAATGCGACCTAAATTGCGAATGGGGAAAATTAACCAAACGACCAAACCCATATAAGCAATGTAAGTACCGAGTGTGATATCACCATCTATTGCCATAAAAGCACCATAGATGAAACCAAACAACATTTGAAACCCAAGCACAATATCTGAAAGGGGCCAGAACATAGAGTGCATGAATAGCAAAATTTTTCCTTTGAGATATTTGCCCCAATTATCTTTTTCAAACTTTGTCTTTTCATAGTCTTGACGTGCAAAGGCTTTGACCACGCGCACGCCTGTCAAGTTCTCTTGCAGTGTTGTTGAAAGCACAGCCTCTTGGGCTTGATATTCTTCATAGGCTTTGGTCACTTTTTTGAAAAACCAAAGCGATACCCATAAAATGAGCGGAATGGTGACAACAGAAATTAATGCCAACTCGACATTCAAATTCAATATGGCAATAAAGTTAATAATGAAGAGTAGAGCAATTCTGCCTGCGCCAATGGCTTGTTCACTAAAAAAGCGACGCAAGGCATCTACGTCGGAAGTGACGCGTTCAATTAAATCGCCCGTAGGTGTGACGGCATGATATGAAAAGCTGAGGCGTTGAATATGGTCAAACAAAAAATCTCTCAGGCGGCGAGTAATTCCCTCGGCAGTGTAAGCCGCTAGTCGTCCAGAAAGAAACGCAAAACCGCCTTCAACAAAAGCCAGTCCGACGAATCCCATCCCAATCCAAAAAACAGATGATGAAAGCGAATCGCCGAGATAGGCTTGCCCTGTCAGGACATCATCTGCAAAAAAGCGCAAGAGTAGATAGGTGTATGTTTTTGCCAATGCTGAAATTGCCAACGCGGCAGTTGCGGCAATGTATGGGAAGCGATAATCTTTCATCATCTTCCATAAACCTTTGAGTCGATTCTCGTCTAGCGAATCGCGGAAATCGTAGGTGATAGCAGGTTCAAGAGTTGGTTGTAATGTAGTCATTTCACACTCTCCAAAAAATAAAAAAAGGCTGTGACGATTGCGCCACAGCCCGAATAAACGAGGGAAAGAAAGACCTAATGGTCTATAGGCGCACGAAGAGGGACAAATCCAAAATCGATGTTGGTGCGTAATTTGAGTGTAATTGCCATTTCGCGTGCGCTCCTTTCTTTAGATTTTTCTTGCAGTGGGTTGAGTTTACTCCCAGCGTGGGGGATGTGTCAAGGATTTATCTCCGACTAGGGTCGAGTGCTTATAAGTTATTGGCGTTGCATCAGAAGTTGTGAGAGGGCATTATGGTTCTCTTAGTATAGCCAGTTTTGGGTGTGGAATTACGCTTCGATTCTTAATTTGAAGTTGGTTTTTGTTTCAGCAAGTTTTGGTTTATTGAGTATAAAACTTTAGTCTCTCAAATTCACGGAGTTTTGGCTTGGCTAAAATATTAGTCATTACCTTGCCTAACTAAAACTATCTAAAATATACCATCCAAGATTAATTATCTGAGTTACTGCCCAATATGTAATTACTGCCATAAAAAAAACAATTACGAAAAGCCAAAAATCTTTAGGAAGTTCAAATTCTTCGCTCGAAGAGATATTTATAATTCTTTTTTGTGACAATAAAACTAGATATAACAAAAATATAGTAACAAAGCCTAATACACAATCAACAATGTGTTTATAACTTTCAACAGTAAGATGTGCAACATACAAACCTAAAAGACAGATAACAGTCCCGAAGAAGTAAAAAATTTGGGTTTTGAATTTTAACAAATATTTGTGAATTGTATTCATTGGTATGTCTATTTCTTACTTCCACTGCCATTGCCTGATGAACCAGACCTGCTTCCACCTTTGTGAAATCATCGGATTCGGCACAATCGTATCAGGCTGAATAAATCTGTTCAGCACGGGTATAATCAATTATACAAAAAATCCGAAGTCTTAAAGACTTCGGATTTTTATCTTAACCCTTCAAATTCTTCAAATGCTGTTTTGTATTCTTCAACAACTCAATCATCATGTCGCGGATATGGGGATTGAGATAATGATTCTCTAAAGTAGAGAGTGGTAAAAATCTTGCGCCTGCCACGACATGAATACAATTCGATGCGCCACATAAACAAATGAACGGTGCATCCATTTCCCATTCAGTAGAAGGGTAGAAGAAATAAAGGTCTTCACCTTTTTCGATATCTTTGCAAGCAACAACTTGCATTTTATCTGTATCTAAAATCACATTGGGGCTACAGGAATGATTCAATGCCGCAAGTTTGCCGACATGTGTATGTTTATCTCTTGCAATTTGTACTGTAAAGCGATTCGGTTTGTTTGTTATATTTTCGCTGGGCATAGCGCAAATCACATCACCTTTTTTATAAGTTTGTTTTGTAATCAATGTTCTGAATTTGTTTTCAGTTTTGATTGCAAGCGTTTCCATTGTTGACATATTCAATTCTCCTATTCAGTAATTTGTCATTGTGAGTGAAGTGAAGGAATCTCCGGATGAAAATATTTTAACCAGAGTTTGAGATTGCTTTGTCGTAACGCAAGCGTTACTCCTCGCAATGACATAATCTTTTTATTAGTATAGCCATAATAAATTAAATTACAAGAG
>JAEURG010000198.1 GCA_016789345.1 Anaerolineales bacterium
CGCCAAATTAAAGTACAAGGCTTTGATAAAGAATTGGTTGGTCAGGTTGCCGCGAATATTCGCAAAGTGCGCCCGCCGGAACCGTATCATGGCAAAGGTATACGCTATCTCGGTGAGAAAGTTCGCCGTAAAGCCGGTAAAGCCGGGAAAGGAGCCAAGTAAAACATGGCTAAGAAAAATCGAACAGTTGCTCGTGAACGCCGCCATGCACGCGTTCGCAGAAGTGTGGTTGGCACACCCAACCGCCCGCGCTTGAACGTGTTCAAAAGCATCACGGGTATTTATGCTCAGGTGATTAACGATGCCGAAGGCAAAACACTTGTCTCCGCTTCAACGGTAGATAAAGATTTACGCAGTCAAGTAAAAGGCATGAAGAAAACCGAACAAGCAAAAGCAATTGGCAAAGCCATTGCTGAACGTGCTAAATCTCAAGGAATTTCTTCGGTTGTATTTGACCGTGGTGGTTTTCGCTACATTGGACGAATCAAGGCATTGGCTGACGGCGCACGTGAAGGCGGCTTGCAATTCTAAGTTGTAATTGGAGAAAGATATGGCAGAAAAACGAGTTGAAAAAGAACAGCAACAACAATTTGAAGCGCAAGACGCTTATGAAGAACGTGTGATTGAAATTGCACGTGTGGCAAAAGTGGTGAAGGGTGGTCGCCGCTTCCGCTTCCGCGTGACGGTTGTTGTTGGTGACAAAAAAGGAACAATTGGTATGGGTGTTGGCAAAGCCAATGCTGTGCCAGATGCAATGCGTAAAGCCTCTGAACGGGCTCGTAAAGATTTACGCACTGTCAATATTGCCGGCACAACCATCCCACATGAAGCATTGGGCAAGACAGCTGGTGCTAAGGTATTTCTCAAGCCCGCCTCAGCAGGAACAGGCGTAATCGCGGCAGGAGGCGTACGTGCTGTGTTGGAAGTAGCAGGCGTGCGCGACATTCTAACCAAATCAATGGGAAGCGCAAATGTTTTGAACGTCGTCATGGCAACTTTTGACGCATTAGATGGTTTACGTTCACCTGCTGTTGAAGCGGCTCGCCGTGGCAAACGGGCAGATGAGTTAGTCCCATTCTGGGAACGGAGGAAGCAACATGCCTAAGAAAGAATCCTCTGGCAAAACAATTCGCGTAACTTGGGTTCGCAGTGCCATTGGTTACAACAAAGACCAAAAAGCAACTGTGAAAGCCTTAGGGTTACGTCGTTTACATCAAACTGTTGAGCATAAAGATACACCCGCCTTACGCGGTATGTTGAATAAAGTGATTCATTTGCTTAAGATTGAAGAGTAACAGATATGAAATTACATGACCTTGTACCCAATCCTGGGTCTAAAAAAAATAAAAAGCGTGTCGGTCGCGGCATTTCAGCAGGTCAAGGTAAAACTGCTGGACGCGGTACCAAAGGCGCAGGTGCACGTTCTGGCGAAGGCGGTCACTTGTATCGCCAAGGCGGTAACTTGCCTTTTTATCGTCGCTTACCATTTATTCGCGGTGAAGGTTTTACTCCGCCGAATCAAATTGAATATAACGAAGTGAATTTGGATGAACTCTCTGCTAATTTTAAAGCAGATGCAGATGTAACCCCCGAATCACTTCTCGATGCGCACTTATTACGCGACCCGCGCAATCCTGTCGTTGTTTTAGGACGTGGTGACATGACTATCCCCGTGAAAGTTCGCGTACATCGCATCAGTGCCTCTGCCAAAGCCAAAATTGAAAAGGCTGGCGGCTCGGTTGAATTGATTGCCTAATATTCGTAGCAAAGGAACCTTTGTATGAAGAGTACTTTTTCAGGTTGGCGTTATCTTTGGAAATCAGAAGACATTCGCCGTAAATTAATTATCACCTTTATTATTTTGGTGATTTATCGCCTTGCGGCAAATGTACCTGCACCTGGTGTGAATCAGGCGATTTTGGAAGCGTTTCTTACTTCCGCTTCTGGTCAGGGCAACTTCTTAGGTTTCTTAGATTTGCTCTCCGGTGGTACGGTTTCAAACTTCTCATTGTTATCAATGGGTGTGTATCCTTACATCACCGCCCAAATTATTTTGCAATTGCTCATTCCAATTATCCCCTCATTGCAAAAACGCATTCAAGAAGACCCGCGTGAAGGTCGCCGCTGGCAAGAAAAATGGACGTACTATTTAGCAGTTCCAATGGCGGCATTATCATCCATTGGACAAATTAACATTTTTAATGCTTTATCAATTCAAGGTAGCGGACAACCTATTTTACCTTTCGGTCTAACCGACCCAGATTTAGCTCTTCCTTCTTGGACGGTTTTGATTGCCATGACTGCTGGAACGATGTTCGCCATTTGGCTCGGCGAATTAATTTCCGAATATGGTATTCGTGGTCAGGGCTTGTCCTTGATTATTTTCGCAGGTATCGTTTCACAAATCCCATCGCAATTGGTTTCTTTACTTGCAGATGAACAAACTCGCTGGATTATGTTGGCGTTTACCCTCGTTGTGATTGCCGCCACCGTGTTGGTGATTGTGTATGTCCAACAAGGTCGCCGTAATGTGCCTGTTATGTACCCTGGTCGCCGCGTAGGCAATCGCATGTCTATGCCTGTCAAAGGTACATTGCCATTAATGGTTAACCTCTCTGGTATGATTCCATTGATTTTTGCCAGCGCGATTTTGCAATTCCCGGTCATCGTTGCCAGTTGGTTTGTCACCAGCGAAAACCCCGGCGTACGAGATTTCTTCCTCAACGTTCAAAACTTTTTTGGTAATACATCAGGTGGCTTAGACAATTGGGGTTACTGGTTAATTTACTTCCTCATGGTTGTAACCTTTACATTCTTTTACACTACCGTGATGTTTGACCAACAAAACTATGGCGATAACTTAAAGAAAATGGGCGCGAGTATTCCGGGCGTTCACACGGGCGCGCCAACTCAAAAATACTTAGGCACAGTACAACGTCGTATTACCTTAATTGGTGCTGTATTTCTTGGGCTTATCGCAATCTTGCCCTTCTTGATTGGCTTATTGCTCAGTTCATTAGGCTTTGCTTCTACTGCAAATCAAACTGGTATTTTCCTCATTACCTCTTCTGGATTATTGATTGTGGTTGGTGTGGTACGTGATACCTTCCAAAATATTGATGCAGAATTAAAACTGCACGGCTATCAGGAATCATTGCTCGTCCGCTAAGGATAGATAATGGCAACTTACATTGTTTTGCTCGGTCCGCCCGGTGTTGGCAAAGGCACACAAGCCAGAATTTTGGCTGAAACGAGCAAACTTGCTCACATCTCCTCTGGAGATTTGTTTCGTGAGAACATTAAAAATCAAACCGAACTTGGTAAACAGGTCAAGGCAATTTTGGATAAAGGCGAGCTTGTGCCTGATGACTTAACCATCAGCATGATTCGAGACCGCATCTCCAAACCTGACTGCGAGTTGGGTGCCATTTTAGACGGCTTTCCTCGTACCCCAACCCAAGCCGAAGCGCTTGACGATATGCTGGCTGAATTTAGTGATAGTGAAGTGAATGCAGTACCATACATCACTGCGGCAGAATCTGTTTTAGTGGAACGCGCAAGTGGACGTTGGACTTGCAAAGCACAAGGTCACATCTATCACGAAAAGTTTAATCCCCCAAAGCAAGCAGGCATTTGTGATATAGACGGTTCAGAAGTGTACCAACGTGAAGATGACAAAGTAGAAACAGTTACCAAAAGAATTCGCGTGTACTTTGAACAAACCATGCCGTTGGTTGAACATTATGAAGTGGCTGGTAAGTTGATAAAAATAGATGGAACACAGCCGGTAGAGCAAGTGACAAAAGAGTTGCTCGCGGCGTTGAAAATATAATTTGTGAGGCATCAGAGCAGGTAGAAGGCTCTGTTTATAGAAGGTTTATATTAAATGTTTGACCGCCAGATAAATATCAAAACGCCTGCTGAATTGAAAATTATGCGTGAAGCAGGACGCATCAATGCAACAGTGCTGGCGAAAGTAAGAGAACTTTTACAACCAGGTATGACGACTGCTGACCTCAACGCGGCTGCTGAGGAAGTGCTGAAGTCATACAATTGTGTATCGCCATTCAAAGGCTATGGTCGCCCGCCATTTCCAACCTCCATCACAGTTAGCCTCAACGATGAAATGGTGCATGGAATTCCTAACCCGAAACGCAGGTTAAAGGAAGGGGATATCGTCTCGATAGACTGTGGAACGATTCATGAAGGTTACGTTGCGGACTCAGCGTTTACGGCTGGGGTGGGAGAAATTGCTCCCGAAGCGGCTAACCTGTTGAAGGTCACAGAAGAAGCGTTGTTTGTCGGCATCCAAAAGATGCGAAAAGGCAATCGTACGGGCGACATCTCTGCGGCGATACAAAATTTTGTTGAAAGCAATGGTCTGCATGTCACGCGTGAATACACGGGACATGGGGTTGGGCGAACGATGCATGAAGGTCCGCAAGTGCCAAACATTGGCATTGTGGGAACTGGCGCAGTGTTGAAGCCCGGCATGACGATTGCACTTGAGCCGATGGTGCTCATTGGGACGTTTCAGACGCGCGTCCTGCCTGACCAATGGACGGTTGTTTCTGCTGATGGCTCTTTGACGGCACATTTTGAACATACAGTTGCCGTTACCGAAGGAGACCCCCTCATCCTGACTGTCTTGTGACCTCAGCAGATGACCGATAAAAGTATGGACGAATTGATAATCGGACAGTATAATTAAGTGTTTGGCTGTGAAATGCACAGCCACAATTTAGGAGATTTATTTTATGAAAGTTTCACCATCTATTCGCAAACGCTGTGCCAAGTGCCGCATTATTCGGCGCAAGGGCGTTGTATTTATTATTTGCGAAAATCCAAAACATAAACAGAGACAAGGGTAGTTGAACTATGGCAAGAATTGAAGGTGTTGACCTCCCCCGTAACAAACGCACTGAAGTAGGCTTAACCTATCTTTTCGGTATTGGTCCGACTCGTGCGCGCAAAATTTTGGCTGATACAAAAGTCAGCCCGGATACTCGCATTAAGGATTTGACTGAAGCAGAAGTTGCCTCTATCCGTGAATATATTTCAAAGCACTATAAGGTCGAAGGTGATTTGCGCCGTGAAGTTCAAATGAACGTCAAGCGTTTAATTGAAATCGGTTCATATCGTGGTTTACGACATCGCCGCAATTTGCCGGTCAATGGTCAACGTACAAAAACAAATGCTCGTACCCGCAAAGGTACGAAGAAAACCGTCGCGGGACGTGGTCGCCGCCGCGGTGCAAAGAAATAACCCTGCCAGAAAGGTATATAGAAAATGGCTCAGAGTGTTCGTTCCACCCGCCGCGCCGCTGGCGCGAAAAAAGGGAAGCGTAATCTGTCCTACGGGCAGGTGCATATTTTTGCTTCCTTCAATAATACA
>JAEURG010000087.1 GCA_016789345.1 Anaerolineales bacterium
AACATTGGAAAAAGATATTCAGACGCAAACTCTTCTTTCATATCGTGGATGACGAACTGACTCGCTCCACTCTTAAGGGCTTTCTGCTCCAAACCTGATAAATCTTCATCGCCCTGACCAATATCGGCGCAAAAACATATCACTTCACCGCCATAGTTTTCTTTTAACCACGGCACAATCACAGATGTATCTAGCCCACCTGAATACGCTAAGACAATTTTCTTTATTTGCTGTTTTGATTTCGGACTCATAAGTTTTCTCCTTGTATTTTTTTCTCCCCTCTCCTAAGAGGAGAGGGGTTGGGGGTGAGGTCAAAATAAAAAAACAGCCCGCTTTGAGAAAGCGGGCTGTTTGTGTGGACTTGTATGTGTGTATTTACTTAGCACATATTTGCGTTCATTACCTTATCATCCAAACAAAAAGAACCAACCTTCTCAATAGAAGTTAGCTTCGGACGACGGGTACGCGGTAACGCAAATGGGTAATACATATTGGACGAAATTCTACTACCAATGTGAAATGTGTCAATGGTTTTTAGGAAAGATTACCCATTTGGATAATGTGATTGCTTTTCTGTTGAGGTGGTTCTATAATGCGAGATGTATGAATTTATACAATTAAGTGGTGAAGGACATGAGCAGACATAGGCGTTTAATAAAACTCGCTTTTGATCAACTATCTAGAGAAACCTTTGATGTGGATAAAGTATGTGATACTCCAAAGAACTCTTTTGAATTTAGGCGGCGATATAGCAGAAAAGAATTTTCACTTTTATGTTGTGAATGTGATCAGGAATTGAAATTTTCAAATAGCAAACATGACAGAGGTTATTTCAAACATCAACAAGGTCATGCTTATTGTACTCTTACCGACAAAAAAATATCCCCATCACTAGAAGAACATGAAAAATTTATTGAAATACTTAGATGGAAAGAAAGTGATCGTCACAAAGAACTGAAAAACAAAATCGGTAATTTACTTTATAAAGTTGAAGGCATAGATAAATCCTCTATAACCATTGACAACAAGTTTATTGTCCGTGGGAATGAAAAAAGAAGACCTGACGTATATTGCAAATACTATGATAAAGAGTTTGTTTTTGAAATTCAACTTTCAGATTTATCACTTGGATATATTCAGAGTCGTTATGAATTTTACAAAAAACATGGAATCTATCTAATATGGATTTTGGATA
This sequence comes from Anaerolineales bacterium, assembly GCA_016789345.1. Classification (GTDB taxonomy): domain Bacteria; phylum Chloroflexota; class Anaerolineae; order Anaerolineales; family Villigracilaceae; genus Villigracilis. Next base: position 1,196 of record JAEURG010000087.1, read on the forward strand.
ACTTTGACATTCATAACCAAGGAACTTTAGAAAAAGATATTAAATATTTGACTAAATATGAAAATTTTTTTAAATTAGATGAGAGTATCGGTGAAACTCTATATCTTGAATGTGAATATAAAGATGTTTATTTAACAGAGAAAAATGAAATTCGCACCAAATGGCAGAAAAAGTCGATTTCTTTAAGTCAAATTAGATTCGATAATGAGGATTATCAAATCTATTACTCGAAATTTAACGATAACAAGATTCAAGCAGAAATCCAACAAAGCAAGAGATCTGAAGAAATTAAAGAGACAGAAGAAAGAAGAATTGTTGAGCAACGCTTGTATTATTCCGAAATGAAAGCAGACAATATCATAAAAGAAATAAAGTGGTTGCGAGAAAGAAAAGAACAGGATTTTAGTTACATTTCAATACAGATATCTGAACTTGATGAAGAAGAGTTACAAATACTTAATTCACGTTTACAATTTATAAAAAAATCGCCAGTTATTTACTGGCTTACTACAGCAACCCAAACTGACACAGCATTTATTGAGTTTGTTCTTACTTGTGATGAAATAGACATTAATGTTAATGCAAGTAGCAAAGATGGTAAAACGGCATTTCAAGCACTTTATGAAAATAAAAGAATTCGTCGCCACGATATTATTGCAAAACTATTGTTTAAGCGTGGTTATATCTTAATTGAAACAGATAAGATATTCTTTTCAAAACTTTCTTCTATTGAACGAGAGGGATTTGATAATATAGTTTTTGATTTGTGTAATCGTCTGACTGATAGAACTTTAGTGGATGCAGTTTTTGTTTATGAAAAACAGCTTTGTTCTATTGAATCTGCTAAACAAAAAGAAATTATCGGTTTTAATTACAAACAGAATGAATGGCTTGCCTTTGCAAATAATGCTATTCAAAATTATCCCAAACATTGGGAGTATATTGAGCTAGCATTTAAGAAATTTGGACTTTGGGATACCTTGGCTATCTCTGATAAAAAGAGAACATTTGCTAATAAAGTTAAATCTTTTTATTTATCGAGACCAAAACAAGATTTTGATTTTGATAGAGTCTTTAGAAACCTTTATCCAGAATTAGGTGGTTTAGAAAATACTTTGTAAAATCATAATTATCTTCCACCCCCAAAGTGACTCTGTAAACTTCGATACTTTAATTCCTTCTTTCGCATCGCTTGAATCGCAGAAGTCGCCGCCATTGCCGCAGAAAGAGTTGTCAGCAAGGGAACATTCATCGCAATCGCCGCTTTGCGAATTTCGTTACCATCTGTATGTGCATGTGGACCCAACGGCGTATTCAGTACCAATTGAATTTCTCCCGCGCGAATCAAATCTACAATTTGTGTAGAACCATCTTGTGCTTTTTCAACAACTTGGACAGGTAAACCTGCTTTATCAATCATATAAGCAGTGCCAGGCGTGGCATAGATTTTGAATCCCAAACGATGCATGTCACGTGCAAATTTCAAACCTGCACCTTTGTCATAATCATTGACGGTAATCAACACCGAACCATTTTGTGGCAAACCTGTCCCCGCCGCGATTTGCGCTTTTGCAAACGCATGACCAAACTGCGAAGCATGTCCCATCACTTCACCAGTCGAGTGCATTTCAGGTCCAAGCAGTGAACTGGAACCCGGCAATTTCTTGAATGGCAGAACTGCTTCTTTGATGAAGAATCCATCCACGCGCGGTTCTTCCATTACATTAAGTTCATCCAATGTTTTGCCCGCCATTACTTGCGCGGCTTTATATGCAAGGTTTAATCCTGTGGCTTTGCTTGCATATGGCACGGTTCGCGATGCACGTGGGTTTACTTCCAACACACACACCACTTCATCTTTCAAAGCAAATTGCACATTCATCAAACCTTTTACGCCAAGTGCAAGACCCAATTGTTCCGTATATTCGCGCATGATGCCTTGATGATACGCACTCACTTTATACGGAGGCAACACACAAGCCGCATCTCCCGAATGCACACCTGCTTCTTCGATGTGTTGCATGATTGCACCCACCACAACTCGTTTTCCATCAGATAAAGCATCGACGTCAATTTCAAAAGCGTCTTCCATAAATTTATCAATTAATATCGGTTGATTAGGAGCCGCCTCAATCGCCTGTTGAATGAATCCTGCCAAATGAGTTTCGGAATCCACTAAAGCCATGGCTCTGCCCCCCAAAACAAAAGACGGTCTCACCAAAACAGGATAGCCGATTCGTTGAGCTATTTCTCGCGCTTCTTCCAACGAACGCGCGATTCCATTTTCAGGTTGTGGAATATCTAATTCTTTTAATAACTTCGCAAATTCTTCTCTATCTTCCGAAAGTTGAATCGCATGTGGAGATGTGCCTAAAATTTTGACTCCCGCCGCTTCGAGTCCCGCTGCAAGGTTCAACGGAGTCTGCCCGCCAAATTGAACAATAACTCCAATTGGATTTTCTCTATCAATCACATTTAATACATGTTCAAGAGTCAACGGCTCAAAATACAATCTGTCTGCTGTATCGTAATCAGTGGATACTGTTTCAGGATTGCAGTTGTACATGATGGTTTCATATCCCATCTTTGACAATGCAAACGCCGCCTGACAACAACAATAATCAAACTCAATTCCCTGACCAATACGATTCGGTCCGCCACCAAGGATTAATATTTTTTGTTTATCTGTTGGACGAGATTCATCATCCATTTCATAAGCAGAATAAAGATAAGGAGTCTGTGATTCAAATTCCGCAGCACAGGTATCGACTCGTTGGAATGTTGGAATAATTCCTAATGATTTACGCAGTTCTCTAAATGAAGAATGATGAGTGAAGAATGATGAATTTAAGAGCCGTGAAATATGAGAGTCTGAGAATCCCATTTGCTTTGCTTCATGCAACAATGCTTTCAATTCCGCTTTCTGCATTCCACTTTCTGCATTCCGCATTCTGCCTTCTGCA
>JAEURG010000236.1 GCA_016789345.1 Anaerolineales bacterium
ACAAATTGCCGTTAGGTCCAGTACGTTCAGAGAATCGTAAATTCGTTCCACCACCACGTTCTGAAATCGGTGTGAGCATGGACTCATTGATTCATCATTTCAAATTATGGACAGAAGGCTTTCTCGCACCCAAAGGCTCGATTTATAACGCAGTCGAATCTCCGCGTGGAGAATTAGGTGTCTTCCTCGAAAGTGATGGCGGACCTAAACCCTATCGCGTTCACATGCGAACTCCTTCATTTGATAATTTAGCAGTTTTACCTGAAATCACCAAAGGGCACTTGGTAGCGGATTTGGTTGCTATCCTTGCTTCTATTGACATTGTGCTCGGAGATATTGACCGATGAGTTTGCAACAAAAATATCCCAAAGAAATAAAACAAATTTTATCGAAATACCCACCTGAATATAAACGTTCAGCAGTCATGCCGCTTTTGCATCTCGTGCAAAAAGATGAAGGCTTTATCAGCAAAGAAGCTATGCAAGAGATTGCTACTCTTTTAGAAATTACTGAAACTGAAGTAGGTTCAGTGGTTGGTTTTTATACGTTGTATCAAGAAAAGAAACAAGGCAAGTATCGAATGCAAGTTTGCACCGATTTACCTTGTGCTTTACGCGGTGCTGACGAATTTTTTAATCAAGTTTGCGAACACTTAAACGTCAAAGATGGCGAAACCACAGCAGATGGTTTGGTAACAGTTGAACATGTGATGTGCCTCGCGGCTTGTGACCGAGCTCCTATGTTCCAAGAACAAGGACCAGACGGAATCAAATATCACGAATACATGACGATTGACCGAGTGAATGAGTGGCTTCAGTCGCTGAAACAAGTTGAAACAGGAGAGAAGCGATGAGTCACATCTTATTAAGACATCGAGATATTCCTGACCTGCACAAATTTAACATCTATAAAAAGAACGGCGGGTTTTCTGCATTCAAAAAAGCAGTGACGAAAATGTCTCCTAGCCAGGTGACGGATGAGGTTAAGAACTCAGGCTTACGCGGGCGTGGAGGCGCGGGCTTCCCAACAGGTTTGAAATGGTCGTTTATTGATAAAAATATCTGGCCCCATTACGTCGTCGCCAATGCAGATGAATCGGAACCCGGTACTTTCAAAGACCGTGAATTGATGGAAATGAATCCTTTCCAATTTTTGGAGGGTTTGGCAATTGCATCGTATGCAGTCGGCGCAAATGTTGCCTATGTATATTTGCGTGGTGAGTTTTGGCAAATTGCCGAAGCCATGGATAAACAAATTGCCGAGATGGAAGAAGCGGGCATTCTTGGTGATAAATTATTTGGCACCGATTACTCATTAAGAATTTACACACATGTAGGCGCAGGCGCTTATATCTGTGGCGAAGAAACTGCTTTGCTTGAATCGTTAGAAGGTAAACGTGGTCAGCCACGAAATCGTCCGCCGTTCCCGGCAGTATTTGGTTTATTTGGTAAACCGACTGTGATTAATAATGTAGAAACATTTGCAAATGTTCCACCGATTATAGGCAACGGTGCAGATTGGTACAAAAGCATCGGCACACCCGATGCGGCTGGTGTAAAAATTTATTCATTATCTGGGCGTGTTCGCAAACCCGGTAATTATGAACTTCCGTTTGGTTCTACGTTTAGACAATTAATTTATGAACATGGTGGTGGTGTACAAGATAGCCGAACAGTGAAAGCAATTATGCCAGCGGGTGCATCATCTTCTTTAATTGTTGCGAATGATAAAGTATTAGACACACCGATTGATTACGCCGCTGTCCGCACGATGGGCGCAGATTTAGGTTCCGCATCTGTGATTGTGTTAGATGACACAGTAGATTTGAAATGGGTGATTAGTAAAACACTCAAATTCTTCAAACATGAATCTTGCGGAAAATGCACACCCTGTCGTGAAGGTACATTCTGGATGAATAACATCAGCAAGCGTATGCAAAATGGCAATGGCGTAAAAAATGAAGATGTAGATTTGTTATTGAATGTTGCCAAACAAATTCAAGGCAAATGTTTGTGTGCTTTGGGTGAGTTTTCAACAATGGCAGTTGTGACCGGCATTGAAAGATTCCCAGAAGAGTTTAACAGAGCATAACGTATGACGACAAAACAAGTAAACGTAACGATTAATGGAAAAACAGTCAGTGTACCAGCGGGCATCACTGTAGTTGAAGCCGCCAAAATGACAGGCGTTGATATTCCTGTTTTTTGTCATCACCCAAAACTTGAACCAGTGGGTATGTGTCGCATGTGTTTGGTTGAAATCGGCGCACCGATGGTTGACCCGAAAACAAAAGAAGTTGTCATGGAAAATGGCGCGCCTAAAATTGCCATGCGCCCCAAACTTGAAACTGCTTGTACCAATCGCGTTTTTGAAGGCATGGTCGTTTCAACACAAACTGAAAAAGCAACTCTAGGTCAAAAAAGCACCGTTGAATTTTTGTTGACTTCACATCCATTAGATTGTCCGGTCTGTGATAAAGGTGGCGAATGTCCGCTTCAAAATTTGACCATGGCACATGGTCCGGGCAAGAGTCGCTTCATCTATGATGAAAAACAAAATCTTGATAAACAAGTTCCGCTTGGTGAATTAATTTATTTAGACCGCGAACGTTGTATTCAATGTGCACGTTGTGTGCGCTTCCAAGAAGATATTGCCAGCGAACCCGTTTTGGGTTTTGATGAACGCGGACGAAAAATGCAAATCGTTTCATTATCTGAACCAGGTTTTGATTCGATTTTTTCTGGCAACACAACTGATATTTGCCCAGTGGGTGCATTGACCACTGCCGATTTCCGCTTCGGTGCCAGACCGTGGGAACTGGATGCTGAATCCTCAATATGTACTCAATGTCCGGTTGGATGCAACACGACTCTTAATACACGACGTGAAGCAAAAGCGGGCGGTGAGATTGTCGTCAAGCGCGTCATGCCGCGTCAAAATGAAGAAGTAAATGAAATTTGGTTATGTGATAAAGGTCGCTTTGCATATCACTATGCTGAAAGCAAAGCACGCCTCACAAAGCCAATGATGAAGAAAGATGGCAAACTCGCTCGCGCTTCGTGGGATGCAACGACAAAATTTGCCGCGCAGAAATTCCTCAAGAACAAAAAAGATTTTGTTGTGCTTGCTTCTGGAAGATTATCTAACGAAGATTTATTCAATTTGAAATCGCTCGCGGATACAGTGGGTGGCAAAGCCATTTTGTATTCTGACATGGGTGGTGGGGACGTGACCAAGTTAGTAGGCGTTGGCGCTGGCACAAACATCGGCAAAATGGGTGCAGGTGACGCGATTGTAGTTGTTGCATCTGATTTATATGAAGAAGCCCCGATTTGGTGGTTACGAGTCAAGCAAGCCGCGCAATGTGGTGCTACTTTGATTGTGGCGAACTCGCGCGGAACGAAATTAGATAAATTTGCAAAACACACCATTCGTTATGCACATGGTAACGAGGTTAAGACCATCCATGATTTAGGCAAAAAAGGTAAAGTTGCTGATGAATTTGCCAAAGCCAAGAACGCCATTATCTTTTACGGTAGTGATGGTTTGGGAGTGAACGGCACTTCAGCATTAGCATCTGCTTGTGGAAGTTTGCTAAAAGAAACAGGTCACGTTGGCAGAGCAAACAATGGATTAATCGGGGTGTGGCAAAGAGCCAATGACCAAGGCGCGTTTGAAATGGGCTTTGAACCCGTCGCCGATTTGGAAAAAGCATTAAAAGGAAAAGCAGTTTACATTGCTGGGGCAGACCCTGTGGGTGATGACCCGAATTTAGCCAAAGCATTGAAAGGTGCAAAATTTGTAGCCGTGCAAGATTTGCTTGAAACTGCTACAACTGAAATCGCACATGCCGTGTTCCCTGCACAAGCATTTACTGAAAGAGAAGGTACGTTTACTTCTGGTGAAAGACGTGTACAAAGATTCTATGCGGCTGTTCCTGTTACAGGAGATAGCAAACCTGACTTTGCAATTACATCTATGATTGCAAAGCAAATGGGTGTGATTTTAGAAGGTTCATCGGTGCGTGTGGTGTTTGATTTGTTATCTAATTCTATTGAAGCATTTGCTGATTTGAATTATGACAAACTCGCTGAAACGAAAGAACAATTCCCAATCGTCGGTCGTAGTGATATGTATTATGGCGGCACAACGTATGAGAATACCAAAGGGTTAGGAGTCCAACTTCTCCCGATGGCACAAGTTGGAGGAACAGTACGCATTCCGAAGGTCAGAAAAGAAGCGGCTCTTCATCCAAAAGAAAAAGAAGTGTTAGCAGTACCAGTCAATAAATTATATGATTTTGGAATCACAGTCAGCAGTGCCGAATTGCTAGAGCAAAGAATCGGTGAGACAAAAATTTCGATGAATTCATCTACTGCTAAAAAATTAGGCGTTGAAGTTAATAACTTGGCAAAAATTAGTTTTGATGGTGTGAACGGCGAAGCGATTGTAAGTATTGATGATTCTGTTTCGGCGGGTGTGGTGTTGGTGCCGCGTAGTATGGGCATTGCCATTCGTGAACCAATTGCGGCGAAGGTGAAATAATGGACTGGATACTTTGGCTTGAATGGTTTTTGAAAGGCGCAA
>JAEURG010000244.1 GCA_016789345.1 Anaerolineales bacterium
AAACATCAACGGGATAGACCAATTACAAAACGAAGCGCGTGCAAACCAATGATACCCAATCCACGAGCCACCACGCACAATGCGATATTTTTTTTCATCATCATACCACGAGCCAGTCCACTCCCAAGCATTGCCACTCATATCCCAAGCATCTTCGGGGCTAGCACCCTGCGGAAAGGTACACACAGCAGTTGTCCCCCCAAGCCCTGAACCGGTGGCGTCACTGTCCCAAGTGTTGGCGGCAGTTTTATTAAATCCATCACCCCAAGGATATTCACGTCCATCAATACCGCGTGCGGCACGTTCCCATTCTTCATCACGCGGTAAACGAATCACATAGCCTTCTGGAACGGCAACAATTTTTTTAGAAAGCCAATTGCAATAGGCTTCGGCTTCATACCAACTCACGCCTACCACTGGCACAATTGGGTTACTCAATTCGATGTTATGCCAATAATGCGGCATGTTTCGTTTTGCCAACGGGCGATGTTCTAACCAATCGCGTTCCACATCTTGCAATGTACGCAAATCATATTTACCCGTGCGCCACTCCCAACCTGCATCACTCCAATATTCTTGTATCTTATAACCATCTTCTTTGACGAAGCGAGCATATTGAATATTGGTAACAGGATATTTGGCAATGAAATACGAATACGGAATCTGTTTCGCTTCTTTCTTAACCCCAACCTGATACTGACCCTCAGCCACCTCTACAAAACGGTCTAAATCGTTCGGTCGCCAACCAAGCCTGCCAAGTAACAGCCCGGCGTGTCTTCTTAACTCTGAACGAATAGAAGCATCTTGCATGGTTTCAATTAATGCTTGAATAACTTTTTCTCTACTCGGTAATGGAACACCACCGGGCCAAGTATCTAAAACCGCATCACCTGCTAGTACAACCGCTTCACCTGCGGGACCTGGTTTTTCTTTCACCAACGCTTCAACAACTTCACCGGCAATCTTCGGCAATTGCTGACGAATGCCAAGATAGCCAATCGTTAATAAAGTCACTTCACGCCAGGCTTGTTCGCCCACATGAGCAGACAATGTTTCAATAATCGGTTTTGAATCGCCTTGACCTTTTAATGCCAATGCTACAGCCGCTAAATATTCTTCAAATGTTAGGTGAATAAAACCATATTCAGCAGGTCCACGTTCAAGTAACAATGCGGCATGTTCACGCACATCTTGCAAAAATTGACGCGCGGCTTGATGTGGGGAAACATCACCACGTTCATGGAAGAGTTCTTCCAATTTACGGCGCATATCTTCACGCCCCACCAAACCAACACCAGGGCTGACTTCGTGCATCCATAATGCCAAAGGCGCAAGGATTCTTACAGTTTGTATTTCATCAATATCTCGTCCGGGTGCACGTCCGCTTAAACTTCTGGCGCGATTCCATGTGGAAAGCAATGTATTTACATATTGGTCATATAACTGCACACGCCGCTCTGGTAACGTTACACCTTGGCGTTTCATCAAAGCAAGAATCGTCAACAACAAAGGCGTGGATGCCAATTGACGCACGCCGGGGTTTTGATGAATTGCATCTATCAATTCACGGCGTTCGGTCTCCGCATCTGAATATGCAACGGAAGTATTGCCTTGTGCTTGTTTTTCTAAAGCACTCGTCCAATGATTGATAAATTCTTCAATTTCATCATCCTCAAAATCTACAATCGTGCATTCTGCCAAATCTTCGGCAGATGGACGTACAGCCCGATACCCCACCACGCGGCTGGTAATGACAAATTTATTGCCTTGATGATGATGGAAGGTATAAAAATCTACAACCCGCTCAACAACTGTATTGCGAATGTTGAGGTCACGGACTTCATCGAGACCATCTAATAGAATTAATGCGCGCCCGGCTTTCAAGGCTTCGTTAAGCATATCGCTGATAGGCAGGTTCGCACCAATGCCTTCAAAATATTCAGCAATAAAATCATCTAGTGGAATATCACGGGTTTGCAGTGCATTTGCATAGCCTGCTAATGGAAGCAGAATCGGCAAGTAATTATTCAAGCCAATTTCTGCGCCTTCACCGCGTGCAAGTTTTATGGCTAAATATTTGACGAATGTAGTTTTACCTGCCCCAGGGTCACCTAACACTACCATGCCAGCATGGCTTTTCAAAACATTGATTAATGGAACAGGGTCGCCAAAATGTAAAACCTCTTGCTCATGGTCGGTGATGTCTCGCCCGGCAAGACTCAAATCACGCTTCCATGTGTCGCCTTCGGGCAATTCCATACGGGCTTTGAGCGGAACATATAAATCGAGCAGTTTTAGTTTTAATGGAATACGGTCTGCAACCCCCATGCCTTTCATGTTGAGATAATAGTGCCGGTCGGCAAGGTAATTCAAGTAAGCGGCTGTAGCTTGATGAATGGTCTCGGCGGGCAAAGCAGGTTTCAGGTCACGCCAGAAGCGTTCTGCTAAAACAATCGTCTGCCCGTGAATAATGGCGCTTTCCGTCACTGAACCGGCAACGGCAATGCTATCATCACCTGCTTGAATATTTTGTGTGGGTTTGGGTTGTCTTGTTGGTTGCTTTGTGGAGGGCTTTCTGTCTGCCATGCCAACCTCACTTTTCGAGGTCAGTATACAGGTTTTTAGGCAGAGAAAGGTTTACTTTATTGAAAGGTAGGGAAATGTAATCTAAAAAAGCCTAATTTTTGAGGTTTTTTGCTAAAAGAAAGCCGCCGGAGGCGGCTTGAGCGGCTAGGCTTCTCCAAAGGCTATGACGACAATGTGCTGGTTAAGAAACTTGGGTTTTGAGTTCTCGTCGGCAGTGGTCACTTGCCCAAGCGTATAGCCGCCTGCAATTGGTACATCTTCGCCAAGGATTTCCTGAATGGCGGTAATCTCTGCGCCGGGCTGCGCTTTGAGAAGCATTTGCCAAGCCACATCTACCAACACGAGCAAAAGTGCGGGTTTGCTATCACCAAGTTGTAACAAGGCTTGCTGCGCGGCATTTCGGGCGGCGGTTTCGCAGGCGGCGCGACTTCCAACTAAAAGATAGGCATCGATTCCATCTCGAATGGCGGCATTCATACGGAAACTACCATCCGCTTCAACCCTGATTGGGGCGCGGACTACTAAACCCTCATTTTGTTCTACCCCCAAAGGATATAAACGGGCAAGATAACTTAATGGTGGAAATGCCCAATCTCTTGCAGGGTAACCAAACAGGCTGGCATACGATTCTGAAGCGGGTCTGCCATCTAATGTTCTTAACCAAAATCCACGTGAGCGTGTGACTCGAAGTTGACTTCCAACAGGGTCCCAGCCGTGGTCTGTGCCGACGCCAATTTTTATATTGCCACGCAATAATGCAGCGGCTAAACTTCCCGTTCCAGTTTGATTGCCCGTGAATTGATAGGTATTGCCTGTATGCAAATCTCCACTGGAAAGACCGCCAATAATATTTAAGTCTGTAGAAATTGAATTGCAAAATTGTTCTGCATCACCATTGAAGCCATCTGCAAAAAATAAAACCGATTGCCGTTCTGCTCGCGCTGAAACATGCGTCTCAATTTTTGAAGCGGTTTCACGTCCTGATTGGGCATAGCCGGGAAGCCAAAGCGTTTCGCTTTGAAAATCTCCACTTAACAATGCTACCGTTACCGAATGTGGTTGTTGACCTTGATGTGTTAACCCAGCAGGTGAACTGTATCCAATCATGGGCGTATCACCTACCAAACTAGAAATGCCATTCAATACTTCGCGTGCTTGATATTGATGAGAAGAAATTACAATGGCTAACGTAGGTGCATTTGCACCCAAACGATTCAAGGCTTGATGCGTGGCTTGCAGACCAGCCTCGCGCCCATTTAATGCTTGTGCAGAACCAACCGATGCAAGAATTGCCATGTTGGTTAACCTTCCGCCACTGGAACTGTGAAATGGAATGTTGTGCCTTGACGATATTCACTTTCAAACCAAATTTTTCCGCCTTGCATTTCAACCAAACTTTTGGTGATGTTCAAGCCCAAGCCAGTGCCGGGTGCTTCGCGGGCTTTAGGGTCATCAGAACGGAAGAATTTTTGGAAAATCTTTTGTTGGTCTTCAAGAGTCATACCAATGCCACTGTCTTTGACCCATAAATGAATCACACGCGGCGCGCCATCTAAGTCCCATTGATTGGCGGTTTCTTCTACACCTACTTGCACCACACCTTCTTCGGGTGTGTATTTATGCGCATTGCTAACTAAATTGGTAAGCACTTGCGCCACGCGCGTTCTATCTGCCCACATAGGCGGTAAACCATTCGGAATTAAGAGTTCAAGTTTTTGTTTCTTTTCTTCTAATTGACGTGTAAACGTGCGAATGACTTCATCTACCAAATCAGATGCGTCTGTGGCTTTATATTCCAAGCGCAAACGACCCGCTTCAATTTTAGAATTATCGTTTAAGTCTGAAACCAAAGTGGACATACGCTCTACATTCGATTTAATCGTTGTCAAGAAATTTCCTTGCATATCGTTTACTTGCCCCACTGCACCAGCCGCAAGCAAATCGGTATAGCCTTTAATCGAGGTCATTGGGTTTTTCAATTCATGTGCCACAAAAGAAACGAAATCACTTTTCGCAAGGTTGGCACGCTGTACTTCATTAAATAATTGAGCATTGGAAATTGCTATGGCGGCATGGTCTGTGAGGCGTGTTAGAAAATCAATATCTACGCGCGTATCACTTAAACTTTCCAAATACAACAAACCGATGACTGTCGTTTCACGACGAATTGGAATCACCATTTGCGTATGAGATGCTGTCAATAATTTATTTTTAGATGATTCAACCGCCTCTTGCTGAGGGACACCTGTTTCTACCGCGGCGAGCATGGCTGGCAATTCAACCTTCATCAGCATTTCTGGTAGGTTTTGCATTTGCTCATCCAAGCCTTGATGTGCCATAACGCGTAATTTTTCTTCTTCCAAAATGCCAATTAACCCAGCCTCTGCACTAGATTGTCTCAACGCCCAATCTAATGTGATGCGCATGGCACGGTCTATTTCGAGGCTGGCATTTAATTCGCGGTCAATGCGTTGCATAACGGATAATTCTTCTACACGATTGGCTAATTCTTGGTCAGTCAATGTATATAAACGTGCATTTTCAATCGCCACCGCCGCCTGACCTGCAAATGCATTTAGCAATGTTTCATCATTTTGTACAAATGGCAAACCATCACGGCGGTTGATGACTTCAATCACACCAATCACACGGTCTTTGACTTGTAGTGGCACAGCCATTAACGAACGGCTGACGAAACCAGTTTGCTGGTCAATGCCTTTGAAGCGAGATTGTGTATTTTGGTCTTCATTCTCAATTACAGCACCACGAGTTTGCACAGCACGCCCAACAATGCCAGTTCCGGGTGGAAGGCGTTTACCGATTAAATTTGTAGCAACAGGTCCCACCGTCACACGGAATACCAATTCATCTGTTTGTTCATCTACTAAGAACAAACTACCGGCTTCACAATTCAAAATGCCGACAGCGTTTTCAAGAATATTCTGCAATAGCGGATTCAATTCCAATGTGGAGGTTAACTGCTTTGTAATTTCATTCAATGTAGAAAGTTGATGAGCGCGTTGTTCTGTTTCTTCTAGCAAACGCGCTTTCACAATTGCACCAGCGGTTTGGTCAGCGATGGCTTGCAATAATTCCAATTGACCGCGTGTATAAGCAATAGAGCCGTCACGGCTACCGACGCTTAATGTACCAATCGTTGCCGCACCAGCATTCAATGGCACGCCCATCCAAGCGAAAACATTTTCAAGTGCTGGCGTATGCCCGCGCGCCTGACATTCACGCATGTAATCTTGAGTAATAATTGGTCGGCTTTTGCGAATGACATCTGGGCTTAAGCCTGTATTTGCAGAAAATGGTTGATTTTCGCGTTCTTCAATTCTTTCATTATTTTCCAAACAAAAACCATAATAGTAATAATCACTATCTTTATTATGCAATGTGATATGAAAATGTGAGGTTGGGATAATTTGTGCCGTTTGGGCGTAAATCAATTCAAGCACATCATCAAATGTGAGTGTGACGTTTACACCTTTGGATACACGAGTGAGTGCATTCATTTCTTGAATTCGGCGTTCTAATGTAGAAACTGTTTGTACACGCTCAATTGCAACGGAGGCTTGGTCGCAAATATTTTCAAGGAAGCGTAAATCGCGCGGCGTGTAAGGTTGACCTGTAAGGCGCGGTCCCAATGCTAACCAACCATTGAGTCTCTCTTTGCCGGGTAACACAATAAACAACCTTGCACCTAATAATGCCAAGCGAGATTGTTCTGATTGTAGTTCTTGTGGCAAAGAAGTTGTATTATCTAAATATAAAGGTAAGCGTTCTTTTGTAAAATAATTAACCAACGGACTCGTAGAAATAAAACGAATATCACTCGTGGGTCGGCGGTCTTCACCGGGCAGAGCAGAGAAAAAGTCGTTGAGGGCATCGTATGTATAAATGTGGATTCGGCTCGGGGTCAGGGTTGAGGCGATTTGGTCGCGGATGTTGATGCCGATGGTTTCTAAATCTAAAGACGTGGTTAGTTTGCGAGAGAAATCTTCCAGTTGTTCGGCAAACACACGCGAGCCACGGAAGAAAATTGTATCTACTAAATTTTGTAAACGGGTGCGAATGGGTTCGAGGACAATAGCAATGACAAAAAGCCCAAGCCCCACAAATACTGGGCTATTGGACGGCAAGTTACTGCCAAACAATAAACCTGCCCCCACCACCAAAAGCGAATATCCTAGCGTAATCAAAATCGAAAGCAAAAGATACATCACCCCGCGCCGCACCAGTTCGTCGGTCCGCAAGAAGCGGAAACGCAAAATAGTGTATCCAATTGCCAACGGGAAAATAATCAAAGGTAAGAAAAGGTATGGCGAGAAATTAATCGGACCTAAAAAGCCTGCCGCTAACCAGATACCAACTGGCACGAAAGCAATTAGCGCACCCAATAAAATTGTGCGTGCTTGGGTTTTAATCACAGGTGATTGAGCATTGAGCGCGTGATAAATATTGAACGAAATGTAAAATAAAATACATAACGCATTGAAGCCATAAATTAAACGCCAATTTCCAAAATAGGCAATCGGCTGATTGAAATTATATAAATTCGGAAACGTGGCTACAGCCAGAAATGCGCCTATTAAAATACCAACCCAACGCAATGATGGACGATTGAAAACTAAGCGCGACTCAACTGGAAACACCAACGCCAATGCCACTAACCCACCGCCTGTTAAGGCTAAAGCCAGCGTCCAAATATAAGTAAATTCATGCGTGGTAGAAATGTTGAAAAATGCACCCGTAACAATCGCCAAAGATGATGTAAATAATGAAAAAGCCCGCCCTGCCGCTTCGGTTCGGCGAAAGCCAAAAATCCACAAACTGATTATTAAAAAGGTAGCACTTAAGATTGAAGGGAAATAAAAATAAACAGTACGCCCCGACTCAGGAAACGCATACAACGTGACGTCAAAATGACGCGCTTCCCCTTCCAAAGTTAGCACGCTTACTTTCACTGTTTCGCCAGCAAAGCGGGTAGATAAAATCTGCTCTACATCTGCCGCGCTTTTCACAGGCGCACCATTAATCGCAATCAACTGGTCACCTGATTTGACCTCTTGTGACAACGCCCAAGCCAAGTCCGTTGTGTTTGGCTCGGTGTCATTGAATATCATGGTGTGTTCAAAAAACGAACCCAAAAATGGGGTTTGTAACCAACGGCTGGCAAAAAATAACCCCAATAAAAACACCACCACCGCCAATGCCTGATACGCCAGCACCACCCATTGCAAAATACGGTTTAGCAAATCACCAGAGCGCTGAACACTCAGCCCAGCCCCGCGCACATCTTGAACTAACATAACCTAAATTTTACTCCACAACCCCCCGCCGAGTATATGGTACTTTCATAACAAACCCGTAAGGTGGATGAAATGCTTCGCCCTTCGACATGCTCAGGGCATCGCTTTCTTAGGGGAAGGTTGGTTATTGTTTCAGGGAGGCTTTTGTTTTTGGAAGATAGTTTTGTCACACTACAAGCGTGACCTTAATCCCCAGAATGATTAATTTAATAAAAAGGGAATATGTGTTTCTTTAAATTTTCGCTTCCAAATCTATTAATTATTACCCACGAAAATAAAAACCCAAGAGTAAAGGATAGGAATGTAATAGATACAATCATTTTCTCCTTTAGTGGAAAAAAAATAAAAGTTAATAAAATTGATAGGCTTATAACATACACAACCTTATCACGTCTTGAAAACCCGATCCAATCAATTTTTTGGTGGTTTAAAGCTTTTTCTAAATCTGCGCTAAAAATAATAACTAATAATCCAATTAATGCAACTAGCCATTCTATATTGCGGTAATTTTGGAATACTATTCTATATAAAACTATTAGCATTACTATTGATGTGAAAATCAATAGTAATCTTATTGATATTATTTTCATCTTCATGCCTAAATTCTTATAGTGTTCTTAAGGATTATAATATATATGTTCTAAAGTCCATGTATTATAAATATTGGGTTGAGTTTGAAAGTTGAAGTAATAAGGACCTGATTCAAATTGATAATCAATCGATTGAACATCAAGTGCATCCATGATTATAGGTGATCCAAGAGCACCAAGAGCAAAACAACCTGCGATTCCATATACCCCTCCACCTTTGCACCCATATGCAAAAGCTAACCCAATACTAATCTCTGTAATTGGACCTTCACCTGATTTGCTAGGTGCTCCTAAATCTACCATTTCATAACCATCCTTTGTCTTCCAATATGTCGGTGCACCACTTTCATTGGGTCTATAGAATCCTCCCCATGAAACAATTGATTTTGTTAAATCAAGTCCTTTTGTTCCAGATTGATGAAATGATGCTTGAATATTGAGTAGAGTCATTGTTTCAGGAACACCGGTGCCAGTCCCATTTACCATTACACCTGTTAACAAAGTATTGCTATTGCCTCCAAAAGTTGCGGTATATGCTGTATTACCTAAATAATTGTCAACGTGACCATAAAGCACATCACCTGCTTCTGCATCTCTCAACATTCCCCACCACACTGCATCACTTTGCCATTGATTAAGGACTAATTGATTGCAAGCCCTTTCGTAATTGCAATAATCTCTTACATATTGATTAATCGTAGACTCAGTAAAATGTCCTGTCGGGTCTGTATATCGAATCGAGTTATTCAACACATAACTGTAGCGGTTCAAACTTTGCGGGTTATGCATGTCTGGCACGATTGTATCAGGCTGGATGAAACGTCCAAGGGCTGGGGAGTACATGCGGGCATTGTAATCCATCAAATTAATTGAAGGAACATTTCTTTGTCCCGTAAAGAGGCGGTCGGTGAGGATAGTACATAGAGTAAAATAAATCTATGGCAGTTTTTACTCGTCAACAAATTGAGCAAGGATTAACGGAACTTGGTGAGCTTGCTCATAAAAATAACATAAAGGTTCGTTTGGTTGTAGTGGGCGGGGCGGCAATGGTGTTGAGGTTTTCAGCACGCAACTCGACGCGCGATATTGATGCGTTTATCCAATCTCCAGAAGAGGCAAAAATGGGAGGCTTTGTATGGAACTGATTGAAAAAATTGCACAAGCCGCACTAGAACGCGACTCATTACAACTCCGCAGTTTGGTTCAAGATTTTGCACATGCTAATCTGGAAATATCCAAAATCCCTAAGCCTGTAACGGATAATCACAATTTGTTGGTGATGACCGCCGCGATTACAGAGTTGCTGGCTGAAAGAACAAATCAGCCGCCTCCACATTGGACAAGGGAAATTGGTTCACTCTCTGAACCTTTTTTCTTGCTTGAATCAGCGCAACAAATGAAACGCTTAAGAGTTTTGTGTGAAGAAGAGTCGCCAGAACCTTTGCGAAAGCGTTTGTTGTATGCTCCGCCTCATTTTTTGCAATATGCATGATTAAATTTTGAGTGTGCCTATTGACTCAGTAATCCCTCATATATAAACTCAGGAATCTCCGAAACATTGTAAATATACACATAATCAATGCCATTAATCAGGATTGTTTTTTCAGGAGTGACATTTTCAAAAGCGGTAAAAAGTTTTTCGGTTTCGGGTTGCTTCTCACGGATAATGGGATATAAAACCAAATAATCTGATGATTTCATTTCCTCTACAATTTGTTCGTAAGATTCATCTACTAAATACACGCGCTTGAACACTAAAGTTTCACCAGCGAATAGATATGAAAATGTTCCCATGCCGTTATAGACGTAAACCCGCATCTGACTTGCATTCGGCTTGTTGATTAAATACTCGGCGGCTTGGTCATAGCCCTCACCATAGCCAAACGTAGCAGGTTGTTTTGCTAGCGGATTCTTGTATGTGAAATAATACGGCGCATACGGAAGCCCAAAACCAATTTGAGTTAATACCAAAGCAACAATAAATGTAACACTTGCATAAGTTCTATTTAATATTTGCCATTTATATTGAGCAAACATCCATGCGAATCCCCAACCAATGCCAGCAATCACGTCAAACGCAAGGAAGGTGCTAGTGATGTAATGTGCGTAATTCCGTCCCTGCACGATGCCGAACATTAAGATGAATAAAGTTCCTAAAATCAATAAATAAGTAATTAATGACTTTATATTTTCAATTTTACTTTTTGAGAAGAAAAGAAAACCAGCGAAAATCATTCCAAACCATGTGATGACGGTCGTACCAGAAAGCCAATAGGTGATGTAAAGTCTAATACCAGCCATGCGACTTGCAATATTAAATTCGGCAGGTGGTGCTTGTTCTATTTCATCTATCGCTTCTAAACGCGCGCCCTGAAAAGCGTAACTAAACGCATTGCCATATACTTCCGAAAGCATTTTGCCGGGTGCTACCCACATGCCAGGCCAAAGGATGAAGTAAGTGAGGGCGGCGGAGATAAACCAAATGCCGAGGGTTTTTGTAGCAGATGTCAACTTAGAGAGAAGCGGGTTTTCATCTTTTCTAATTAATTGCATCAAAAGCATTAATCCCACTAAACCTATCAAAACAATGGACGATGATTTTGTGAGTTGGGCTAAACCAAAAGATGCACCAGAGATAAGTAAATATAATATTTTTTTTTCTTTATGCAAATAAACATAAATGGCAAGGAAGGATACCAAGACGAATATAGCCAACATACCTTCGTGATTAAATAAACGGGCATGACCTAGAAAAAACGGCGCGAGCATTATCAATGATATAGAAAGAAATGCGATTGAATGACCAACTAGCAATTGCAAAAAATAAAATGCGATGACAGCAAAGAAAAGAATTACAGCAGTTTGAATGTAACGACCATTGCGCAAAATAGTTAAAACATCTTTTTCTTGCGCACGTAAAAATTCTTCGTAATTGGTTTTGCGAACATCAAAATATCCCTGACCCAAACCGCGATATTCAGGAAAGTATGAAAGCATTCCGGCAGTGACCATCCATGTGGTTGTGACGGCGGGATGATAATCGTAGCGCGTGTTTTCAAAATCTCGATGTGTAAGGGCGTAATAATAATTAGAACCAGAAATCATCCACCACGGTTCATCAATGGTAATAGTTTGGTCATTTTGGATAATATGCGAAGGGGTGATAACAACTAATAAAAGAAGTGCAAATATCCATGTGCGCCAATTGATTCGTTTCATCATAAATCTGCGAGTGCCTCAAAAATTTCTGGCGGAAAAGAATCAACTTTGTAAATTTGCACATATTTGTAACCATCCATCCAAACTTCGTAAATCGGTTCTTGGGTAGAGATAATATCTAAGTATGGATGATATTTTGGCAATTGAATTTGATTGGCATAATACACGACCAAATAATCTGCTGAAGTTAAATAATTTAATAAATCCTCAGCGTGATTACCATCTATGTAATATGGACGAAAAGCGGTGGTTTCACCGGGGAAAAAGTATGAAAAACATCCACGCGGATAATAAACAAACGCTGTCGCTTCTTCTGCGCCGGGCAATTGGGCGAGATACGCGGCGGCTTTTTCTAAGCCTTCACAATATGGGAATTGCGGATACTCGTTATACCAACCCATTGAATATAAAATCGGGTTGCGATAGGTGTAATAGTATGGGAAATATGAAAGCGCACTCCAAATTTGAATCATAAGCAGTAATGCAATTGGAGCGACTCGCCAAATAAACTTTGTCAGGTTAAATTTTTCAGTGAGCCAACTTAGGAAATGAAACCAGCCAAAGCCTGCCATTAAATTCAATGCTAAATAACTGGTGAGAATGTAATGCGGAGAATTTCTTCCTTGTGCAATGCCGATTAATAAGATGAAGCCTGCGGCAGTGACCAGTAGAAGTGTAGTCAAAAGTTTGAAAACGCGAATCAACTCTCCCCTAGTGATGAAGCGGAAGATGAATCCAAATATTACACCCAGCCAAGTGAGTGGAGTCAAGCGATATAACAAAACATAAAATACTTGTCGCACGCCATAAAAATTAGATTCCAGATTGAAAGAGGAAACATCCAACTCTTCGGTCACTTTGAGGCGTGCACCTTGAAAGGCATAACTAAAAGCGTTGCCATACACTTCATATAACATCGCGCCGGGCGCAACCCACATGCCGGGCCAGAAAATAAAATAAGCAAGTACGAGAAATGCGAACCAAATCAAAAATACTTTTGTTTGATTCCAAAAAGATTTTAGCCAGCCATCTTCACGATTTTGAATGAACTGAATCAATAATAAAATACCAACGGGTGCAAGTATGGCAATGGCTGATGATTTTGTGAGTTGCGCCAAGCCTGCTGAAATACCTGAAATAGCGAGAAAAATAAATTTTTTATCTTGCGTAAGATAAACAGTTAAAGATAAAACTGAAACAATCACAAACAAAGCCACCATTGATTCATGGTCTAACATGCGATTGTGACCTAAAAAGAATGGGTCAAACGAAGCGAAGATAATTGCAAAAGCGGCAACCCATTTTGGAATTAATTTTTGTAAC
>JAEURG010000260.1 GCA_016789345.1 Anaerolineales bacterium
GCCACACGCGAGACAATCGGTTTAGAAATCCAAAGCGGAAGGTTTGTCGCAAATGCTAAAGCACGTGCTGGTGTTTTGGGAACATCCACCACTTCTAACTTCATGGCTTTCATCACCGCTAAACATTCACGTAACATGGCAATTTCAAGTTTGTATGAATATGTATTGGTCAACACTTGGCGAGCATTCATATTCAAAATAGCAGATGATGCATTGGCGACTAAATTCGTAAACATCTTTGACCATTTCATACTGCCCGCATGTGGATACAAACGGCATTTCAAAAAGGCTTGATTAAATATTTCAAACAATGTTTCAGAAAGTGGATGCCCAGCCGCAATACCAACGCCGCGTAATTTTTCTAAGACAATGTCACCCACTGCACGTCTGCGCACTGCTGTTGTAACCGTCCCATAAATCACTTTTTCTTTTCCAAACATTTCAGCAATTAAAGTTTCATTATCCACACCATTGGATAAACATAAAATCGGCGGGATTTTTTCTGCAAACGGCTTCATCGTCTCTAACAATGCTGGCATGTCATAAGATTTCAACGCCACAATCGCCACGTCAAATGGACCAAACTTCAAAGCCGCTTCAAGTGAAGATTCAAAGGTAAAAGCACGCGATTCGATGATGAACGCTTCTTTCGTCTTTCTTCTTTCATCTAAAGTTAAATCCAAACGTAATCCGCGTGTTTTTAATTCTTCAATATTTTTTTCTCGTTCAACAAACGTAACCGATTGCCCAGCTAAAACAAGCGAACCGCCAATATACGTCCCAATTGCACCTGCACCAAAAATAAGAAACTTAAGTTCAGAAGCCATGAAAATTATTCTTCGCTCTCTGCATCCACCCAATGCGCATGGTCATTGACCGAATCAATCGTCCAGCGATGCTGATGCGCATGATAAATTAATTGAGCGAAAGCCGTATTGCTAAATCGAAAACGCAAACCAGCATTATTGGCTTGTGGTGCAATTCCTACAACCGAGTGCATCACTTGATTCAACAAACCACCATGCGAAACAATTAAATATCTAGCAGGCTCGCGTTTCAATAAATTATATAATGCCTGCCCGCCGCGCAAAAACAATTCCCAATCGCCTTCGCCATCAACACCCACAGGGTCATACGGATTATGAAATTCAGGATGCACAAAATTATGTTTGACTTCATGTCCGGTCAGCCCAGAAAATTTTCCATTATCACGTTCCATCCACAGCGGGTCAAATTCAACTTTTAGATTTAATACAGAAGCAATGATTTCAGCAGTTTCCTTTGCCCTCGAAAGCGGACTCGCAATCACCGCATCAAACTTGACCTCTGTCTGTTTCCAACGCGCGGCTAAGGCTTGCGCCTGAGCACGCCCACGTTCCGTCAGCGGATAATCTTTTTGTCCCTGCCAACGCATTTCAGCATTCCCAACTGATTCACCATGGCGTAATAATGTGATAAAAAATTTTTTAGCTTTACTTTTCGTCATCGGGTAATTTCCCCTTTATCAAATAAACTGGGCGGCGTTTGACCTCTTGAAAAATATAACCAACATACACGCCAATAAAACCAAGCAAAATCATAATGATTCCGCTGGCGATTAACAAAATTCCCATCAAAGAACTCCAACCCGGCACAACGCGTTCTGTATTATTGGTCAACCATAAGGTCAGAACATACGTCAATTGTGCACATGCTAAAATAAAAAATAGTAAGCCTGCACTCAAACCGATATATAACGGCGCGAGTGAAAAAGAAAAAATTGCATCTGAAGCCAAGCGCAACATTTTACCTAATGAATATTTTGATTTTCCTGCAATCCTTTTAGGTTCTTCATAAGGCAGAATAATACTTTTATATCCCATCCACGAAATCATGCCGCGTAAAAAGCGGTGATATTCTTTCATCGAACGCAAGCCATGCAACGCATCGCGATTCATCCCACGAAAATCTGCCGCGCCTTGCGTTACTTGCGTGCCACTGATTTTATTAATCAGCCAATAAAAAAAGTTAGATGTAATTTTCTTAAATGAAAGCCCACCATTTTCGATTCGTTGTGTTTGTATAATGTCATATCCATTTTGAATCAACGAAATCATTTGCGGAATCATTTCAGGTGGGTGTTGCCCATCGCCATCCATCGAAATCATCACATCGCCTTGCGAAGCATCCATGCCAGCCGTCAATGCGGCTTGATGCCCAAAGTTGCGGCTCAGTTGTAACAGAGTCAGGCGTGGGTCATTGACCGAAATTTTTCGGAGCGTATCCACTGTCCCGTCGTTTGAACCGTCATCTACATAGATGAATCGAAAATCATGAGGAAGAGAATCAATCACAGCACAAACATCTTGATACGTTTGTGTAATCGATTCGACTTCATTAAAAATGGGGATGACTAAATCAATTTTAAGTTTGGCAGACATTTACATGATTCTACCATGCGCCTCACAACCTGACTTGATGCTTGTTTTCTAACAACCGAAGCGTTCTTTCCGCCTCATCATTTTTTTGCACGTCGTTCCAATGTAATGTTTCGCCTAAAATTTCGACCAACTCCAACAAACTATGCGTTGAGAGTTTTCCGAGCATCGCCAGCATGGAACGGCGCAAAATAATATCGTCGAGATGTCCCACTTTTTCATGTTGAATAATATAAATAATTTCACGCTTAGAATAATTTGGTAAAAATTTTAGCGGCTCATCAGGAGCATTTTTTATAAAATCGGCAAAGGCTTCGGCGCGTGTGCCGTAACGCTCAAACAAAATTTCAAGTCTTTCTTTTGATAAGCCCGTCCATGCGGCAAGCCCGTTGATAAATTTTATTTTTTCTTCTTGATTTGTTGGATAGCCATGCCCGCCGCCAATTTGCAGTGACTTTGTATCTTTTTTTCTTGGTATACCCAAAAAATTTAAAGCTTTATCAGTTACTTCTTCTGAAAAAGCGCGGAAGGTCGTCCACTTGCCACCAACGAGTGAATAGACTGGGAATTGCAGATTCGTCCAATCACCACTTAGCACTTGAATAGAATGGTCACGGCTGTATTGGCTGGTTGATTTTGCAGTGCTACTTTCTAATGGACGAACGCCCGAATAACGAAAGACAATATGGTCATGCGTCACTTGAATAGATGGAAAGACATGTTTTATCAATTCAAGGAAATAATCTACTTCTTCATCGGTGCAAAAGGCTTCATCGGGATTTTCAATTTTGATATCAGATGTACCGACTAAGACGCGGTCAAATAATGGGCAAATCAAAACAATGCGTCCATCTTTATTTTCAAAGAAAAACTCATTGTCACCAATGGCATCTCTTAATTCGGGATGATTCAAAACCAAATGCGAGCCTTTGGTTCCGCCGATAAATTTTGTAGATAAACCTAAACTATGATTTGAAAAATCTATCCACGCGCCAGAAGCGTTGATTAATAACTTCGGCTGTATTTCATAAGATTCATCACTTAATTCATCTCGTAAAATGACTTTATCTTTTTCGCCTTTCGCCAAACTCATATAATTGATTGCACGGGCAGATGAATTCTCCGCTTCAGAATCAAGTATCAGGTCAAGTGCGAGGCGTTCGGGGTTTGTTATCAAGCCATCATAATAAACGGCAGTATTTTTTATGTCAGGATTTAATTGATTCCATTTTTTCAATGAAGTCTTACGCGATAAAAATTTATGTTTGGGAACAATTCTATGTTT
>JAEURG010000097.1 GCA_016789345.1 Anaerolineales bacterium
TCGGAATGTTCTGCAACATAGGCATTTAATGCGGCAGTATATAGCTCGCTTAAAGAAATGCCTTCTTTTTTTGCAAGTTTTTCCGCGGCTTGATAAACTGAATTAGGAATTGTGATGTCAGTTTTCATATTACGCCTTTCGTTATTTCAAATTATACAACTATCACTATTTCACAACAAGTCAATTACTAATCTCTAGTTCTCTAGTCTCTATTTCTCTTCTTCCACATCCACATGACCCGGCTTCTCCTTCCCCATAAATAACGGATTCTCTTCATCCTCTGCCCACATAGATGGATTGGCTTCAATATATTTATGGATTCTATCCCAATCTTCGTGGTTGCGAATCACATGCTCGTAATAATTTCTCTGCCAAATTCCCGTGATGTTGAATACTTTTCCAAGTCGGCGGGTGACGGCAGATTTGAATGAACCAATTATTGCGCCAATTGATTTTGGTTTTACACCACGTGGTGGTAGGGGCGAGGCATGCCTCGCCCCTACGAACGACGACGAATTCGTCGTCGTTCCATTTTCATCATTAATCACAATAATTCCATGAATATGATTTGGCATAACAACATACGTGCCCAATTCCACATTTTGAAAATGCTTAGGAATTTCACGCCAACATTCATCAACAATCCGCCCGTAATTATTTAATTTCATTTCTTCTTTTACAATTTCCCCAAACAATAAATCGCGTTGATAAGTCACAATTGTAATGAAATATCCACCGGGTTGAGAATAATCATATTCTTTCAACCGAATCGAACGGCGATGATGCTTTTGCGAATCAAATTTCACTTTTCTTCATCTGTATCAATATGCCCCGGCTTCTCCTTACCCAACTCCAGAGACCTTTGATACGCCGCCCAAACGGCGCGTGAAATGGCTGTGCGAAAACCTGCTTTCTCTAAATAATACAACGCCTCGGCA
The DNA here is from genome assembly GCA_016789345.1 of Anaerolineales bacterium. Lineage (GTDB taxonomy): Bacteria > Chloroflexota > Anaerolineae > Anaerolineales > Villigracilaceae > Villigracilis. The sequence continues at coordinate 939 of JAEURG010000097.1, forward strand.
GAAGTCCCACCCGGTGAAGTGACTTGATTTCTTAACGTAGCAGGATGTCTGCTTTGTCCTTGATAAAACGAAGCAGAGCCTTTAATCGTTTGCAAAACGAGTTGTTCTGCAATTCGTCTTGGGAATCCCATGTGAACGCCAGCATCAATCAAAGCTTCGGTGAAAAGAAAAACATAAGCAGGTCCTGAACCTGACAAAGCTGTTGCCATATCCAAATACGATTCATCTTCAACAAAAACTTCTTCACCCAATGCGCCAAGAATAGATTTGGTCATCTCACCTTGTTCATCGGTCACTTCTTTAGAAGAAGTCCAGACCGTAATCCCTTCGCCAATTTGACCGGGTGTATTTGGCATCGAACGCACGATGGCTTTATGTTTCAGTCCAGCACCAATTTTCTTAAGCGTTGCACCCGCAATAATAGAAAGCACCAAAGCATCAGAACGAATGCCTTTGAGTCCTTTCATCACTTCGGTGAGTCTCTGTGGCTTGACAGATAACACAACTACATCCGCCCCATGAATGGCAGAAGAATTATCAGTTGTAGATTTGATTCCATATTTTTTATTTAATTCATTCATCCGCTCTTCACGCGGACCAGACGCAATAATATTTTTCGCGTCGGCAAGTTTTTGACGAAGCAAACCTGCAATCATGGCTTCTGCCATCATGCCAGGTCCAATAAATGCAATTTTTTTCTTTAACATAATAAAATCCTTTGCTCAAACCGCCGTCCTCGGCGGTTTATATGAATTTACATTTGCGCCGAGGACGGCGCAAAGAGCGAGATATAAAAAGAAGCAATCTTTTTTGATTGCTTCTTTTGCTCTTCCAAATCTTTATTGGAAATATCCCAAAGTCAGTCGCAATCTTTCTTCCACATCGGTTGGCGCGTCTTTCGGCAAAGATTGTATCGCCGCCTGTGCCTCCACAACCGAATAACCCAATGCAGTCAATGCCGCCAATACTTCACTGTCGTAATCTGCTAATGAACCAAGTTTTGAAAGTGCATCGGTTGGTTTCAATTTATCTTTCAAATGCAATGCCATTTTTTGGGCGGTCTTTTTTCCCACGCCCGGCACTTTGCTTAATAACTCACCTTCATCTGCAAATATCGCTCGTTGAATCGCATCTAATGTCATTGAAGATAAAACGGATAATGCCACTTTCGGACCGACTCCATCCACGCCGAGTAATGTGTTGAATAAATCTTTATCTGCTTGTGACTCAAATCCGTACAACGTCAACGCATCTTCTCTGACCTGCAAATGGGTGAACAAAAATAATATTTCCCCAGCCTTAGACTTTGTGCGCAATGGCGCAGGCACGAAGACACGCAGTCCCACACCACCGACTTCGATAATGAGGGCGTTATCTTCGATATGAGAAATTTGTCCTTGTAATGTAGCAATCATATATATTGATTATATGTCATTGTGCAAGCTTGTTACAACGTCAAAATAATCGGCTCATTTTTTGTGACGATAATCGTATGTTCAAATTGCGCGGCGATGGTTTTATCAATTGTTTGTAAAGACCAGCCATCTTTCTTTTCTACCACGCGACCCTTTCCGGTGGTAAGAAAAGGTTCAATAGCAAGAACCAAGCCTTCGTGAAGTGTGCGGCGGTCTGATGGGTTATGAAAATTATGAATGTTAGATGGCTCATCATGTAATTTGCGCCCAATGCCATGCCCAGTCAAATCATAAATCACACCATAGCCTTTGTGAGTCGCTTCATCTTGAATCGTTTTGCCAATTGTGTTTAACAATGCGCCCGCTTTGGCGGCATGAACGGCTTTATTCAATGCCGATTTTGTTGCGTCCAAAAGTTTTTCAAGTTCAGGAATTCTTTTTGCAACAATCATCGAAGCACCTGTATCAGCAAAATATCCATCAAGCTCAGCCGATACATCAATATTAATTAACTCGCCTTCTTTCAATACATAATCATTTGGAATGCCATGCGCAATGACGGGCGAAATGCTAATGCAGGTTGCACCGGGAAAATCGTACATGGTTTGCGGCGCAGATTTGGCACCTTCTTTTTCAAGAAATTCTTTGCCGATGTTATCCAACTCAGCAGTTGTGATGCCGGGCTTGGCATGTGTCATCATTTTTTTCAAAGCACCTGCCACCACACGCCCCGCGGCTTTTAAATATTTAATATCAATTTCTGATTCTGCTGTCATTACTTTAATCCTTGTTCAATCGTTTCACGATGTTCAAGAAAATGTTCTGTCGTATCACCCAAGACCCATAATAAGATTGGACGTTTTTCTGGGTCATCTTCACGACGTGGCTTTAACAAATCTTCATATGACATTGACTCAAGCCGCGCCTCTAATTGACCGTACACTTGATTCAATTTCGTCATCATTTCTTTTCGCGTCAGGTTTTTGTTCTTGTCAAACAAAATTGGATTAATCACTTCAATTTCCCATTTCGGTAATTGTTCTTGTGAAATACCAATCACTTCATGTGCAGGGAGTTTATCCATGTGATAGCCTAACAAAATATTCATCCACTCTGTGAGGTGAGCCAAATTATCTTTCGGTGACCATCCACCTGAATCAGGTTTGGTCATTTGCTCGTCTGTCAAAGATTCAGCAAGGTCAATTAATAATTTCCATTCTTTTTTAATTTCAGACATCAATTCTTTTTTATTACTCGGCATCCATTGTTCGGTCATGTTTACTCCAAAGCCCTTATTCTATTTCACGTGGTTCTGTCACAAGTTCTATGCCATTCAGAATTTGTCTCACTCGTTTTCGAGAAAGTGTTCCGATATATTCTTTTAATTGACTTTTATCAACAGTAAAAACTTGGGTAACAAGCACAACACTTGATTTTGGTAGGTTCGCTTCATCTTCTTCTAACAAAACATTACCTGGCGAATTTGCTCGTTTTGTATTCGAGGTAATTGCACAAACAATCACTGTATTGATATTGCTGAGATTAAAAACATTATTTTGAATCACAACATACGGACGTTCATAAGCAGGTTCTGAGCCTTCAGGTTCGCCTAAATCAATCCAATAAACATCCCCCTGATTGATTACCATTCATTACCTTCTATTGATTTTAAAGATTTTCTTTGAATTCTGCGAAATTCATCTTGTTCTTTTTCATCAAAACTATCGGAATAAGCAAGATTGATTTCATCTAACAGAAGTTGGTTTTGGTAACGACGAATGAAATCTTCTACAGCCAAGACAAATAGGCGACTGCGAGAAATTTTCATTTCTTTCGCAATTTCCTCTGCTTGCTGAAAAAGTGACTTTTGAATTGAGATTGCGGTTTTTACAATTGTCATGGTTATACCTTTTGTTATACCAAAAGTATAGCCTTTTTCCCTCTTAAAATCAACCCTTCAATTTCCCAACAATCACCTTCCTCAACTCTTCCTGCACATCTTTCCATTCTTGATCTGAGTTCACAACAACCCATCGTTTTGGCTCTTGCTTGACCATTTCCAAATATCCCGCGCGGACTCGTTTATGAAATTCAACTGTATAAGCATCCAAACGATTCCATTCCACTTCGTTTTGCGTTTTACGTTTCAAACCAACTTCAATATCTAAATCAAGCAAAATCGTTAAGTCTGGAGTTAATCCGCCAGTTGCATATTTGACCAACGCTCGAATCTCATTTAAATCTTGTTGATGTCCATAACCTTGATAAGCAATCGTCGAATCATAATATCTATCTGAAATCACAATTTCTTTGTCTGATAACCTCGGCTTGATGACTTGCTCCACAATTTGAGCACGCGCAGATTGATACAACAACGTCTCAGTACGTGGATGCATTTCCGCATTTTTCATATCATGCAAAATATCGCGAATCTGCTCACTAATAGATGTCCCACCCGGTTCACGCGTGGGGAATACAACATGTCCCTGCTCGCGCAGATATTCTACGAGATGAGGGATGTGTGATGTCTTACCAGAGCCTTCGGGTCCTTCAAGTGTGATAAACATAAGTAGCAATTAGCTTTTAGCGGTCAGCTTTTAGCTAAATGCTAATTGCTAACCGCTTTTTTATTCTCTAAATATTCTCACATGCCTTCTCGGCTCTTTGCCATACGAGTGAGAAACCAATTCTGCTTTGCGAGCCATTTCGTGTTGAAGTCTTCTTACTAATGAAGGTCCAGGTGGTAAATCTACCCAGCGTTCACCATTCAAAACGGCGGCAATCGCTTGTTGTGTTTCACTGCGCACATCATCCATTGTGTCACGCGGCGTGTGTTCGGTTAAGTTATACAAATCACCGATAAATTGTTCCACTTGCGAAACGGAATTTGCACGTAATACATAAATCGGCATGCCGCGAGATTCAGCATCAATCACCGTTTGTTCGCGGTTGCGATAATACGTTCGCAACGTCACCAACACATCGGCTTCGTTTACATCTGCAACTACAACAGCAGGCACACCGAGTCGCTTGGCGGCTTGCATGAGTCTGTTACGCGCCACGCCATACGCAAAAATTTTTACGGTTTGTAATTTTGTTGTCCCATTGTTATTGATAACAGGTGGATTAATTGACTCGGAGCGAAGATTTGGCTTGGGTTCAGAAACAACTTGACGCTTAGAACGAGGCGTGGTTTTTGTCGCTTCTGACTTAATTTTAGCGGGTGCTGTTTTCTCAATCACCACTTGCCCCGATTCATCTCGCGTGCGAATCTCTGGCGGCATAGGTACATCACGCAATAAAGAATCCACCGCCGACATAATATCAAGATGCACTGCAAAACGTTCGCGATGTTGAATCTCAATTAACACATCAAATGTAGGTGGCGCACGTCTTTCTAAAACTGTTTTTTGTGTACCACGTCTGCGTGCTTCTTCATCAGAAAGAGTCACTGCTTCAATACCACCGACCAAATCACTTAAGGTTGGGTTGAGTAAAAGATTATCAAGTGTTTGACCATGCGCCGTGCCAATAAGTTGTACGCCACGTTCCGCAATAGTTCGTGCGGCAAGTGCTTCAAGCTCACGACCAATTTCATCAATGACAATAACTTCGGGATTATGATTTTCAACGGCTTCAATCATCACTTCATGTTGTTGAGTTGGAACTTTAACTTGCATACGACGTGCTTTACCAACCGCAGGATGTGGCACATCACCGTCGCCACCAATTTCATTAGATGTATCAACGATGACAACACGTTTATTTTCTGCAAGAATACGCGCGGCTTCACGAAGTAAAGTTGTTTTACCAACACCAGGTCTACCGAGAATTAAAACGGATTTTCCCGATTCGATAATGTCTTGAATAATATCTACGGTTCCGTAAACGGCACGCCCCACACGACAAGTTAAACCAACAATGGCACCGCGTCTGTTGCGAATTGCAGAAATGCGATGAAGTGTGCGCTCCATACCCGCGCGATTATCCGCATCAAACTCACCAATGCGTTCGGTAATATGGTCAATTTCTGTGCGTGTGATTTCTTTATCTGATAATGAAATTTCGTTTTCAACAAAACGTGCGGCGGGGAGTCTGCCAAGGTCAATGACAATTTCGATTAACTTGTCACTGTTGTTGGCTTTTTCAACTGCATGACGAAGATTGGCAGGGAGAACATCTAAAAGGACATCGAGGTCGTCTGTAATTTTATGTTGAGTCATATTTTAAGTTTCTATGTAAGTCTCAGGTTGAAGGTTGCAAGTTGCAGGTCAATCTGAAACGTGAAATGCAAAAAGAGGAAAGAAGAAAGAGGCACGCGAAATCTGCTCGCGGCTTGGGTTTTGCAAAAGGGGAATTAAAAAAGAGAAATGTTGAACATGGCGAAATACCTGCCTTGTTAGTGGAATGAGACACGCCGAGGGATTGGTCACGTCTAGGTCTATTATAGCAGGGTGGCGGTTAATGGATAATTAAAGAGTTGTGTTAATTTTTTCAAGGTTTTACCACAGAGACCACGAAGAACACAGAGAGATAAACTAAAAAACTCTGTGAACCTATGGGTTTGCGAACTTTTTGTGCCAATTCTTCAATACTAGATACGCCACTGGCAAACCGATGTTTAATCCAGAAATGCGGATATTTTTCCCATCTTTTGAATTAAGCGAAATGAAATATTGTTTTCCGCCTCTGCGAGTGCGGGTGTGGGTGAAAAATATAGAAGCAATATCGTTCGCTGAAAAATTCTTTTCACCCAGCAGATACTTAACCTGCAAATTATTATTTTCTATCGTAAGAGATTGTGGACTGGAAAGAAACGTCCACATAAAGAAAATGAGAAAAAAGCCAATCACAGCCACAGAAAGTAATGAATCGGATGAAAAATCTGCCATCATAAAAAAGGCGATGATGATGCCTGCAAACAAAAGCCCAATGGCAAAAAATCCAAGATATGAACCAAGTCCACGCCGCATTTCACTAAACTCTTGATGAGAAAAAATATCAGCCCGTTTTTGACCAATAATTTCTATAATTTCTTCAATGCCCGGCAAGCGTGAACTAATGGAGACAGTCGTATCTTCGCTATGTAATTTGATTCCACTTCCTGTTCCAGAAGCGCGGTTAATTTCCGTCCACCTTAATGTTTTGGGAATAAAAAGATAAGCAGATGTAATTTCATCGTCTGTGATGGTGACTTTTGATGTGTAAGAAAAAAGCGAAATTAAGAAGGCAATCCCAAACAAACCCAGGATAGGAATGATGAACCATAAATCTGCTAGAGTATTTGACACAAAAAATATAATGCCACACGAAAACATCATCATAATAGCAGAAAGAAAAACACCAAAAAGGGGTTGTTTGTAAACGCGCGGTTCGTTCATGTTTTATCTCCTAAAGTTACATTATAAATTAATATAGACTGAAACAATATAAAAATTGCTTCTGACCACAGACCGCGGTCTGCCGTCGGTGGTCAGCCGTTAAAATTATTTCCTCTTCATAATTCATCCTTCCGCCTGTATAATTCATTTCATGTCCTTTCCTGACGAGCAAATACAACCTAGCGAGCCACCCCGTAGAAGACGTGCCACGCGCCGTTCCTCTATCCCGACCGATGCAGAAGGTCAAGCCGCGTTAATTGCATCACTGGCAAGGCGGGCATATCCATCTATTGAGTTATTTGTATTTTCATTAGTATGTGGTGCAATTTTAGGGCTAGGATTTTTACTCGATTCACAAGCCGTGTTATTGCTTGGCATTCTTGTTGCGCCATTAATGGTTCCGTGGGTCGGCTTTTTACTTTCTATCCTAACAGGCTCGGTCCGTTTTCTATTTGAAACCGTAATGGCATTAATCATCAGCCTAATTTTGGTTTTTGTTGGTGGGTTAATCGTTGGGTTTGTAACACTCGCATTACCACAAATGACTCACGATAATGTTTATATTCATACCCGCTTGTGGATTCCAGCATTGATTGTGTTTGTTATTGGTGCAATAACATTGGTTGCATCTTTTGCCCGTTCAGAAGAAAAACCATTTTTACCAAGCGTCCTCATTGCTTATGCGTTTTTCTTACCTATCAATGCAGTTGGGTTTGGAATCAGTTCTGGTTTGCAAAATGTTTGGGTTCAAGGCTTAATCGTCTTTGGGTTTCATTTTGCATTCACAAGCATTCTTGGCTTAATCACATTATTTGTTTTGAGATTAAGACCCTCTGCCGGGGGGATTGTCTTAAGCGGAATCACAATCTTATTGTTTGCAGTGCTGATGTTGTTGGTAACAGGAGCAGGTCTCACGTCAAGAAATGAAGCGATGACTTCTACACTTCCCGCATCCACGCCTACGAATCAAACGCTTCAAACTGTGACCTCCAGCCTGACTCTGAATCCCACACCGACTGCTCGCGTGAACACACCTACGCCCGGCACACCTAGCCCTGTTCCTGTAACGCTTGATATTACGTTACCTCCAAGTGAAACACCAACCGTTACATTGACAATTCAACCCACGCCAACATACGCGCGAATTCAAGCCAATGAAGGTGGCGGTGCAAACTTGCGCGAAGCCCCCGGACCCGATGGCGCATATATTATGACATTGCTCAATGGCACAATTGTTGAAACGTATGGCGAGTTTGAAGTGGTAAGCAATATCACTTGGGCAAAAGTATATGCCACGTTGAATGGTCAAAAAATTGAAGGCTGGTTATTAGAATCAGTAATTGCCTATGCAACCCCTGCACCAAATTTTGGTGCAACCTCTACACCTACGCCATAAAACGGGGTGCGTCGCACTTTGATTAATAAAATAAATCTAAAACAAAGATTCGTTTGCTAATAAAATAAAATTTTATCAGTGTGGTGCGACGCACTTATACAAAATTAAAAAGGAAAATATAAATGCCCATTCATTTTGGTACCGACGGCTGGCGTGCCGTGATTTCAGATAGTTTTACATTTAGTAATTTACGCATGGTTTCGCAAGCGATTGCTGATGCAGTTGCTTCAGAACATTGGGATAAATCCGATACAGTTGATACAAAAAAAATTATCATTGGATACGACACCCGTTTCCTGTCTGACCGTTTTGCTGGGGAAGTGGCGCGGGTGCTTGCGGCAAACGGGTTTACCGTGTTGCTTGCGCAATCTGATTCGCCAACGCCTGCCATTTCTTATGCTGTTAAAAATAATAATGCCATTGCAGGTGTGATGATTACAGCATCACACAATGCGCCAAGATATAACGGCTTGAAATTAAAAGGTGGCTTTGGTGGTTCGGCACTTCCTGAACAATGTCGCCGTGTGGAAGTGTATATCAATGATAATGAAGAGCAAGCGCGTGGTCCAAACTTGATGGATTTTCAAAAAGCACGCGAGGCTGGTTTGATTCAAAAATTTAATCCATTGCCTGCATATTTTGAACACCTAAGAAAATTAATTAATACTGACATTATTGCTGAAAATCCGCAACGCTTTGTGGTGGATGCGATGTATGGTTCTGGACGTGGCACGATTAAATCTTTCTTGCAAGGCACAGGTTGTGAAATTTACGAAATTCGTAATGAGATGAATCCGGGCTTTGGCGGTGTGCATCCAGAACCGATTGCAAAATATTTAGGTCCGTTAGCAAGTGCAGTCAGTTCAGGCTTTGGGAATTTTGGCGTAGTGACAGACGGTGATGCTGACCGAATCGGTGCGATGGATGAACGTGGCAACTTTGTTGACCCGCATAAAATCATGGCATTATCTTTGAAGTATTTAGTTGAAAAGAAGAAAATGTCTGGTGCAGTTGTAAGAACAGTTTCCACAACTCGTATGATTGACCGATTAGCAAAACGATATGGTTTGAAATTATATGAAACCCCTGTCGGTTTTAATCACATTGCGGATTATATGATGCAAGAAGATGTATTAATTGGTGGTGAAGAATCGGGCGGCATTTCATTCAAGGGTCATATCCCCGAAGGTGACGGTCCGATTATGGGATTGTTATTAGTGGAAATGTTGGCTGAATCTGGCAAGTCACTTGGTGAAATGGTAGATGATTTATTGAAAGATGTCGGTCCCGCTTTATATGAGCGTGCAGATTTACGTTTGAGTCGTCCAGTAGCCAAAGCAGAAATGGTAGAGTTTCTTACCAAGCAAGCACCAAAAGAAATTGGTGGTGAAGCGGTCAATGAAATTAGTCAACGCGATGGCGTGAAATACATCATGGCAGATGATTCATGGTTGTTGATTCGCCCATCAGGTACAGAGCCTGTGTTGCGAGTGTATGCCGAAGGCAGAACGCAAGAAATGGTGAAGGCGTTGTTGGGATATGGCAAAACTGTGGCAGAAAGTGTTGTGTAGCGATTAGCTATGAGTGATTAAATAAAAAAGGCTCATCATTTGATGAGCCTTTTTTATTTCAAAATTTATCTCGTCGGCGAGATGCGTAACCTTCTAGCTAACAAAATGACCATGACAAATGCCAATGCCATTACTGCTAAACCTGGCACACCGTAATCATCTATAAAGCCAGTATTAGGTAATGCTGTTGTGGTTGGCACAATCGTCAATTGAGCAATTGCCGCTTGAGTCAACGCTGCGCCTACAGTCGCAGTTGCGGCGGCGGGTGTACCTGCATCAAGCGCGGCTACACCTGCAGTTGCGTTTGGGTCAGGGGTATTGGTTGCAGTGGCAATATTCACTACGGGTGTTGCTGTCGGAGGTTCAGTAGCAGTCGGCAAAATGGCTTGTGCTTCAGCAGTGGCAGTAAGGGCTTGATTAATAAAATTGTTAGATGCGGCGGCAGTTTGAGTGGCAGCATCAATTTGGGCTTGTTGGGTAGTTTGGTTATTGCGGTTTACTAAAAAGATACCAACGATGCAAGCAACTGAAAGCAGAATAATTCCACCTAAAATGCCAACAGCAATTAAGAAGGTGCGGTTATTACTCGACTCTTCTGGGAGTTGTTCTTCTTCATCTATATTTTCAAAATTGTTGTTATCGAAAGACATGCAACACGCTCCTGATTGGTATTGGCGATATTATCCCACAACTTCAAGGTTAACGAGCGGGACAATTACCGTTTCGCCATTTTCTAACTTAATTTCGGCAGATTGCGCGCGTAACCCGCTGGGTAGTGTGGTTAAACCTGGTTTTATTGAAACGATAGAACCAATCATACCCATAAAAGGTGGGCGACGCATCCGTATTTGTAAGCCGGGTGCAAATTCTTCCACTTCTTTAGGTGATAGCGGGTCTGATGAAGTTGGTAATGGAATAATGACTTCGGGTCTTGCACCTGTGTATCTGTCATAAAATTCTGCATTGACAGTGACTTCACGCTTGGCGTTGGTGCTAAGTAATTTATACGCGGCTGAATTCATAGATAAAGAACCAAAACCATCGGTCACTAAAATGGGGTAACGCATTTCACGCGCTTTTGCAAGCAAGGATGGATAAATGCTTGCAATGATTAATCCGCGTGCGGGTAATTCGGCGGCGGCTTCTAAGGTGTCTGCATCTTTCACTAAGCCTGCTAGAATAACAGAACCTCTCAAACTTACATCTAAACGATTGGGCGTAAGCACTGTATCAGGTGCATCTGTCAAGTTTGCCAGTATGCCTGAGTCGATTCTTCCATTGCCCCACACGCCTTGAATTAATCCACCGGCAGTTTGAATCACAACGCCTTTGTTGGGCAAAATCTGAATCACAGTGCCGGGAATGCCAGCGCGTAATTCGATTTTTGTTTCGCCGGCTTCCATCAATACTTGTCCGCCGCCCACTGCCACCACACGCCCGGCGCGCGGAGCACGCACTGGTTTTGCAAACAAGCCTTTACCCGTTGCAATTTCTGCATTGGCTTTTAATTCATCATTGACGTTGCATTTGATTAAACGGTCTGCCGCATTGGGAGAAATATTTAATAAACGCGCCACATCTAACAAGACATGCTCACGCGCCCATTTGGTTTCAGCCACCACATCATTGGGAGTCACTTTTTGTTGAATACGTGCAGTTACATTGCCTGAAATGGGTAACACTCTTTCACGCACAATAGATGTAAGACCAATAATATGATGAACAGGTGCTTGCATCATCCGCCTCCCAATGTCCAATTCCATTTTTTGATAAGTTCGCGTCTTCTGACGGGGTCATCTGGTAAATCAAGTGGGCGACCTCTGCCATCAAAGACGACGCCTAACGCCCCGCCACTAACTGTTATGGTGCCCCCTCGACCGGGTCCAAAACCCACGTCTGCGCCGCGTAAAACTTGGATGGTTAATTTACCTGTTTCACCGTTGGCAAGTGGTAAGGTTTCAATGCTTCCAAATTTCAAATCTATATTTGCTTCAGCACCGTTTTCGTAACTAAGTTTTGCTTTCAAAATAGATGTGCCGTATCTTGCTGAAACAACTGGTGAGACGACTGTTCCAACACTTAAGAAAGCACCCGACTCTAAAACTTGTACGGGCAAAATATTATTTTGTGATGCGGCAACACCTAATAATGGCAATAAGTTATTTTGGTCAAGGATGATGGTGGTAATGCCAACAGGTTGGATTCCGTCGAGGAGCAGTAACAGGCTTTGGCCAGGTCGCGAAGCGTCACTCAATACACCGCCTCCAGCGAGAATCGGTTCAAAGAGCGGAGTCAAATTGGGTTTGATGTTGGCAATATTTTGTGGGAAGTCTTTTTTGGCAGTTTGCATTGCAAGGTACAAGGCTTCACGCGCAATGGCTTGAGAAATGGCAAGGTCTTCTTGTGTGGCGGCGATGGTGGCTGGATATAAAGATTTTTGATGTAAATAATCGAGCAAAACGCCGCTGGAAATATCTAATGATGACCACTCTAAAATATTATCAAGCGTGGTGTAATTTAATAAGCCGACCAAGTTTTGACCTAAGCTAAATTGTGGCAAAACTTTTAACGTGGATTTGTTTTTGAATCCACCTGCAATGACGGTTGCAGATGCACCCATATCTACACTTAGGATTCCTTTTGGTGAACCATAAACTTTGGAGAGGAATCGCACCATGCGCCTGGTTGCATACGCAGTTGGAAGCATGTGACCACCCGACCATAAATCTAACAAATCTACGCCTTTGATTTGGCGTTTGCGAATGTTGATAATCATACGGGCGAGTTCGCGTTCAGCGGGGTCAATATCTTCTGTTTCAAGTGATGGGCGAATGTTTGGGCTGAAATGTAAAGAAGTTGATAATGAACCAACCAACGTTTTTACTTCTTCTTCCATTTTTTGGTTGCCAGCAAATAAAACGGTTGGGCGTTTTTCTTCTGGCATTAAGAAACTTGCTAAACCAATTGGCTCTAACAATTTTTGAATCGAACGTGATGCGCCGCCATCTGTTCCACCGGCAATGACGACAAGTTCTGGGCGTAAACGCATCAAACTGTCAATTTGTTGGTCAGGCTTACGCTGGTCACTCAGGCTCATTGAGTCCATGATGCGGGTGTAGGTGGTTTCGGTGAGTCGGCGTGCACTATCTAATGAAACATCTTTTAACAACCCAACCACGACTGTTTTAACAGTAGGTCCAGCAGATAAAGTGATGACTAACACATCAACCCCTGACCCGTTTGCCTGTGTGGGTGTAATGATGCCTCTGGATGAATCTAGTAAAGTTTTGCCTACAATTTTTTGTAGGTTGGCGACAGCATTTCTCGCGCCTTCGGCTACGTCTTTGATAGGGGCTTCGGCAGTGCTAGGTGCAATACCTGATGCAATAAAACGATATTCGCCTTCAATCACATCAAATAACACAGCGCGTGTGTTTGCCGCGCCGACATCTATTGCTAATAAAGAGTTGCTGGTGATGATAGAAGAAGGCATTAGAAGTTTCCGAAGAAGTTAATCAAAGATGAAATGCGTTCAATGAAAGCAGTCAATGCGGCGGCGTACACACCAGCAAAAATAACACCTAATGTGATGCCGATGAAAATTTTTCCAATGAAAGCGAAGAGTTCAATCAAAACAAAACGGCGCGGATTTCCATTCGCTTGCGGACGTGCGCCAAAATGAAAATAAGATAATGTGGTCACTACACCGACAAGCACAATTGTGCCATTGCCAATGACTTCGGCAACATTGATATTTCTTGCAATGGCAACATTCAAATCAAAAAAGTTAATTGTGGCGGATACTTGCGGAATAATTGTCCCAATCAATGCTCCCGCGATAATCACTGCCGCACCTGCACCAACAAGAAAAGCCATGGTAATACTAGCAATTTTAGATAAACGTGGTGAGATTTTCATCAAAATAAAAACCGCACCTAACCATGGAACGATGATGATGACTCTTTCAATCATAGAGCCTGCAAACAAGGCAGGAATGGTCGGTGAGAATAAACGTGGCGTGAGCACTTGCCACCAAATCACAGAAGCGACATAACCCGCTGTGATGCCGACAAAAAGATAAATAGCAATTCTAAATAATGGGTTATCTCCAATAAGATAACTCAAAATTAAAAGCGTGAAAAGAAAACTTAATACGCCAGTGATGAGGTCAAGAGAAATTTGCATACTATTTCTCCTCCCTTTTCTCACGCAAACCGAGAATTAAATTCCACAAACCGCCACTCAATAACAATGCCATCGCAATTAACATTCCAATACTATATGCATCCCAATAATTTCTGGCAGTGCCGGGGCGACCCGCATTGTGTTGCTCAAAAATTGCGCCACCATATAAACCTGGCACAATTCCAGTTACTTGACCAGAGTCATAATACGGTTGAATCATTGGCGCGGCTTGTGCGCTGGAAATTACAATGAAAGGAATATCCCCGCGCAAACCTTGTGTTTGTTCCACCCAAACACGCGCGGCATCAGCATTATCAGTAATTAATATCATGGCAGTGAATTGATTAAGTGAAGTCACGCCTTGAAGTGTAGGAGAAGTCCATGCCGCCTGACCTAAAATGTCAAATGGTGATATAACGCTTGGGTTTTGTGCAAAAGCGCGAATTGCAAGTTGACCACCGGGTAAATAACCCAAGTTTGAGTAAGTAACTCCGCTTTGGTAATTGTGAACAGCCAGAGGTCCAGAAATGAAGCGTTCTGCCAGCACAGAACCAGTTTCATTGGTAGAGATAAACGTCAAACGCGGATGCTTCAATAATAGAAGATTATCAAATAAAGGTGTGGCGGCGGCTTCCATTTCACCTGCACGTGCAGGTTCATAATCAAACGCTACTAACAATTGTGCATTTTCTGGAATGGATTGCGCAATTTGAATTACAGAACTGACTTCACTAGGTCTGCCAATCGGCATGGAAAATATTTGAGTTCGCAAAAATACGGTGCTGAAAACAACAGCCAACATCAAAAATGATAAAGTCCAACGTAAGGCACGGGATGACAATAATGTTGAAAACGATTCAATCGGCACAGGTGAAGTTTCTGCCGAGAGAATGTCTTCTAAAATACCAGCGTGTCTTAATTGTTCAGCACTTGCATTTAATTTTAATGAGTAGGCTTTCGGTTTACTCGTCGGTGTGAAGCCCGGTACAGCAGGTAACACGCCATGCAAACCAGCCAAAGCGCCACGCGATTCTAATGTTTGGTCACTGGCTGAAGATGTAAGTTGTGAAAATCCACTATCGCTGGGGCGCATCGCCTCTACCCACGAAGGCAAATTGCTTGAAGGTAAAACATCTTCATTTGTAATTGGAGTTGGTGTTGAAGTTGAAGGTTGTTCACTAGCACTGCTCAACCAATCTGGCATTTCGGTAAACAAACCTTCTAAACTTTCATCCGTTTGCGATTCAGGTGTAAAGGCTGGCATCGAAGCAAACGGGTCAACTTTTTCTGGCTCAATATTACTTTCAACTTCTGTTTCACCAGAAGGTTGAATCGCTGAAAACCAATCTGTGCCACCCGAAGCATCAACTTCCGATTTCAATTCATCTTGTGAATCAAAAATAGTTTTTTCTGGCGCGGCGGCTTTTAACCAATCTGGCACGTCACCGAGTAAATCATCTTGTGCGGCTGGTTCTTCTTTTGTTTGGTCAGGGTAAACCGTTTCTTCAGCAGATGATAACCATGCAGGCAATTCTGGCTCTTGGGATTGTACTTGTGGCTTCAACCATAATGGCGTGGTTGTATCTTGAGATGGCTTTTCTTCTTCAACTTCGCTTGAACTTTTCAGCCAATCTGGCATATCCATTGGAGGAAGTGATTCCGCTTCACGCTCAGGGACATTTGATTCTGTAAAAACGGCGGGTTCTACGCTGGAAGTATTGTCATCTGCACCACCTAAAGTACTTAACCAATCTGGTGTATCAATATTTAATTCAGGTGCATCTTGCGGAGTTTTTGCTTCTACAGGCTCAGCATTGGCTGACATTTGCTTAAGCCAGTCTGGTGTATCAGCATCAAATTGTGAATCACTAGCGGGTTGTGATGAAACCTGTTGAGATTTTGATTCTGCCTCAGCAGACATTTGCTTTAACCAATCAGGTGTATCTTCTTGTGAAGGCGTAAAAACAGGCGGCTCTTCTTTTAACGGTTGTTGAGGTTCGCTTACATCTCGCGCCCAATCCATCAATTCGTCTTTTTCAGGTGCAGATTCGTTTTGTAAACCTGCTAACCATGATGGAACGTCATCATCCTGCCCACCACGTGATGGCGGTTGGGCTAAGATGTTTTCACTTTGTGCAAAAATCATCTTTTCCGCCCATCTCTACCCAACGAACATCGGTAGCGGGTTCATCCTTAGCAGGTTTTGATTTTGGTGCAGCACCCGTGATACTAGCAAGCCAGTCTGGCACTTCTTCTTCATCGTCACCTCCTGCTTGCGATTGCAAACCTGCTAACAAGTCAGGTTGTGAGGCGACGGGTTTAGGTTTATTTTCAGTCGTCTGCAAAAAATCTGGCGAATCATCTTGCGGGTCTACATTGCGAGCGGCATTTCGCGCGTCTCTTAACCATTGTGGCAGAATTGGTTCAAGTTCGGCGGTGTGTTTTTTGGTAGGCACTTGCCCAGAAGGAATATTTGATTTTGGTTGCAATGGAGAACGGCAATTGGTGCATAACTCTAATTCAGCAGAGTTCATTTCTCCACAAATGGGGCACTTAATATCTGCCATTATTTACCCCCATACGGACGGTCTATGCCGAATAACACGCGTAAACCTGTGACGAGTGTGCCAAGCGCCACGCCGATTAAGATTCCGCGTGCGCCGCCCAGTGCCCAAATTTGGCTGACCCATGGACGAATCAATGTTCCGATGACTGGCACATCACCAGTTGGTAATGTGGCTGAGCCGAGAAAAATTAATACAGCAGTAATAATGAAGAAAACGCTCATTACATCGGCGCGGCGGCGTAAGAGACGAATGGCGGCATATAACAATGTAATGGTGAGTAAACCCATCAAAGTGGCTTCGACAGGCAGAATGATTCCATTGAGTAAAACTTGCATGATTTGATGTTGCGGTTGCAGAATTAACCCGAAAACAAAAGTTGCCACCAATGCAATCACAAGAAGCGCACTATACACGCCGCCTTTTTCGGCACGGCGTACTTTATCCGTATGAACAGCAATTAAATTGAAAATACCAACTAATGAAGCAACACCTGCAAGAATAACTGCCCAATTTAATAATAAAGTTTGAATGCCAACAAATTCAGCAAAAAAATAACCAAGCAAAACCATTAAACCGACAGCAATAGCAATAACGGCGGTCAAGACGCGCATTAAATCACCCCCACAAACTTTGCCGCCGCGCCGCCTAACAAGGTGATGATAATTAACCAACGCAAAATATCTTGTACAGTCAGGCTAGCAGAATGAGATGTACCTGCACCTAAATATGCACCCGTTGCAAATAATTCTTCACCGATTAAGGCATCTTGTGTGCTGGCATACAAAACAGATTGACCTGCTAAATTATCACTCGCACCAATTAACGTGACATAATCACGGTCTGAAATATCAGCCAGTAAACCGGCTTCTGGTCCAAAGTGACCAATCATAATATTTGTGGAAACATTTTCGTTAGAAGCAATGTGCATTGCCCCAGCGGCATAACTAAATGGAGTTAATCCAGTTACACGGCTTGTGGTCGGCACATATAATTCTTCTACACCAGCGGCTTGATAACCCGCTTGCATGGTATCTTGAGTCAATAAACCAAGTGCAGGGTCACCAGCAGAAGCAACAGAGGGCATATCGCTGACAGAGGTTTTTTCTGTGATGATGCGTAATGCGGCAAGCCCGGCAAAAGCAGAGCCACCACGTTCATCTAATAAACTGCCGTGACCTAATGAGATGTGTAAGCGTTTGCCATCTTCGACGCTTAATCCTAATGTTCGCACGAGGCGTGTCAGCGCAGGTATTTCTCTAAAACGAGGCGTTGAATTTCTCGTGAGCAAAGCAACAACGAGTAATAAAAATGCAGTTAAGAGAAGAATGCCTAGGGCGAGGAGAGATGTCATTGATTTGACCCCGTTTGCGTTAAGAAAGATGCGAAAGCCCGCGCTTCAGATTCATCCTCCAACATGGTTGCTAAAGCAGTGAGTTGGTCATTCTTTACAAATCCGCCACTGAAATACAATGCTTGCGCCCCAATCAATGCAAGCGGACTTGTGGCTTCGAGCAACGAGGCGGCTACATCTTGAAGTTGATAACGGCGCAAGGACTCAGCCCAGCGATGCCAAAATTCGCGCGATGTCTCCATAATTAAGGAAAGTATAGCATAACTTAGGGCTATGCTTTGCGATAATAGGCTTGCAATTTAATTAAATAAACGACTTATAAAAGAAGAAAGAGGAAAGAATTATCAATTCTTTCCTCTTTCTTTATATTATGGTGCAATTGTTGTGCCACTTGGTATCTCTGTATCTTTAGGAATAATCACAATCCCATCACGCACATACCAATTTTCATTGTCAATATCGGTATTGCGCGGAAACGGCTTAATGGTGACGTTATTTCCAATATGACAATTCTTATCCAAAATCGCATTTTCAATATGACAATTCGCGCCAATGCCAATGGGTAATTCTTTTGTATCTCGTTCGTAATAATCAGCACCCATCACAATGCTATCTTTAATCACACATCCGCTCGCAATTTGACTACGAATGCCAATAATGGAATGAGTGATTTGAGATTTTAAAATTTTGCTTCCCTCAGCAATTAACACATCTTTCAAAGATGAATCTTCTACAATAGATGCAGGCAAATAACGTGTATCGGTATAAATCGGAAGTTTGGCATCATAAAAATCAAACGGGGTTTCAGCAGTCGTTAACATCAAATTGGTTTCATAAAACGAACGAATGGTTCCGATATCTTGCCAATATCCTTCAAAATCAAAACCATACACGGCATGAGTCTTAATCGCATTTGGAATAATATCACTCCCAAAGTCATCGTAATCTGGAAAGTCCTTCAAAAAATCTATCAACACTTTGGTGTTGAACATGTAAATTCCCATCGAACCTAAAAATGGACGTTGCTCATCATCACGGCTTATATATTTATTTTGTGTTTCAGTGTCTTTCGGTTTTTCAACAAAATCAGAAATCTTTCCATTTGATTCGCGCTTCAAAATCCCAAAACGACTCGCTTCGCTTCTTGTTACGGGTTGAACTGCTACTGTGATATCGGCATTATTCTTCCAGTGATACTCTGCCATCTCTTTATAATTCATACGGTAAAGATGGTCACCTGCTAATATCAAAACATATTTGGCACTCGTTGCTTGAATTTCTAACATCTGTTTGCGGACAGCATCCGCTGTGCCTTGGTACCAATTTTCACTTTCCATGGTTTGTTCTGCCGCCCAAATTTGCACCCAGCCTTGATGAAAATTGTCAAAGTTGTAGGAGCGAGTAATATGCCGATGGAGAGAAACAGAATTGAACTGAGTCAGAATCGCAATCCGAAAAATTTCCGAATTAATACAATTGCTAATCGGAATATCAATCAAACGATATTTGCCTGCAATCGGAACCGCAGGCTTAGAGCGCAATTGAGTTAACGGAAACAAACGAGCACCACGTCCCCCACCGAGAATCACAGCTAAGACTTCATTCAACGACGGCATAAAAGCCTCCAATAATGGGTTGTCTTACAAACTAGATTCTCGTTATTTTACACCCAACCCCTTACGAATGCGATACATGAGATAGACAAATGGATATGCCAAAAGGATGAGAAAGTCTATGAGGAGGAAGAAGAATTGAAGTTTCATGTTGTAATCTCCAGAGAATAAGTA
>JAEURG010000007.1 GCA_016789345.1 Anaerolineales bacterium
ACAAAAATCCAGCGCGGATAATATTCGTTATGCGTCATCCTATGACAGCGCGACAGAAGCGGATTTCATCATCGAAGCCGCAACCGAAAACCCAGAATTGAAATTCAAAATTTTCAAAGAGTTAGACCGTGTTGCCCGCGAAGGTGTGATATTAGCCAGCAATACATCATCCATTTCGATTACAAAAATTGCATCACAAACCAAACGACCTGACAAAGTGATCGGGATGCATTTTATGAATCCTGTGCCTGTGATGAAATTGGTGGAAGTGATAAAAGGCTTGGCGACCAGTGACGAAACGTTACAGACCACGCTTGAGTTATGCAAAGCGATGAACAAAGAAGCATGGGAAGCGAATGATTCGCCAGGTTTTATCTCCAACCGAATTTTATGCCCGATGATTAACGAAGCGATTTTTGCTTTGCAAGATGGGGTCGGCACACCCGAAGCAATTGATGCCGTGATGAAGTTGGGAATGAATCATCCGATGGGTCCTCTAACGTTGGCAGATTTAATCGGCTTGGATGTGGTCTTATTTATTATGGAAGTCTTACAACGCGATTTGGGTGAAGATAAATATCGCCCTGCTCCGTTATTGAGGAAAATGGTGGATGCGGGCTATTTGGGAAGAAAGTCAGGAAGAGGGTTTTATCAATATTAGATTTGATATATCGTAGGGGCGAGGTTCTCTCGCCCTGTAACCACCCAAATTACAATATTTATTTTTGTTCCTTTTGATAAAACCAACAACAGGGGCAGGGAGACCCTGCCCCTACATAAACCATGAAATCCAAATTCGATCCACAAAAACATCATCGCAAATCAATCCGCCTAAAAGGATATGATTATTCATCCGAGGGTGCATACTATGTGACGATTGTTGTACATGGACGAGAATGTTTGTTTGGTGAAATTGTTAACGGGGAAATGATTCTCAACGAATATGGCAAAATTGTTCAGAAATGGTGGGATGAAATTCCAATTCATTTTTCAAATGTGGAATTAGGTGCATTTGTAATTATGCCCAATCACATTCATGGAATCATTTTTATTATCTCCGAACGTAGGGGCGAGGTCATCTCGCCCCGTGACAACCCAAATCACAATAACCAAAATACAAATGTTGATGAAACCGAGAAATTGGGCGCGGAGACCGCGCCCCTACGCAAACCAACGCTGGGGCAAATTATTGCATATTTCAAATATCAATCTACCAAAGAGATGAATAAAATTGAAACCAAAGATGCAATTACAAAATTTTGGCAGAGAAATTATTATGAACACATCATTCGTGATGAAAAAGATTTGCAAAGCAAAACAGATTACATCAATATCAATCCGTCTTTATGGGATGAAGACGACAACAATCCAAAAAATAATTTATAAACTCCCTGCATATCCATCCGCTCGTGGATCACTCCCACCACACAACACACCTGATTCATTATCTCGTGTAATTACTTGTCCACGCCCAAACATCGCCCGTTCATATCCACTAACTTTATAAATCGGATGCCCCATATTTTTGAGGGCATCCATTGTTTTTGTGGGCATACCTTCTTCAATTGCAACTTTGCCACCAGCCTCATCCACATCAATACAAAATCTTGGCAAATCCAAAGCAGATTGCGGATCAAGATTTGCATCTTTCAATGCAGATAATACTTGCACATGACCTTGCGGTTGCATAAACCCGCCCATCACGCCATACGAAGCATATAAAGAATTATCTGATTCACGAGTCACCATGGCAGGGATAATCGTATGATACGGACGTTTCTTCGGTGCCAGCACATTCGGATGATTCGCGTCAAGGCTAAAGTTATGTCCGCGATTTTGTAAAGTAAATCCCCAACCCTTCGGCACAATGCCTGTGCCAAAGCCCATGTAATTGCTATTGATAAACGAACACGCATTTCCAAATCCATCCACCACACTCAAATACACCGTGTTCGATGAAGCCACAGGCGTGCCGCGTTTTTGATCAACGGTTGCGTGTTTCAAATTAATTAATTTTCGCCGTTCATTTGAATATTCTTTCGATAACAATTCATTCATCGGAATTTTCGCAAAGGCAGGGTCAGCTACATACCAACTCGCATCTGCAAATGCGAGCCGCATGGCTTCAATCATCAAGTGCATTTTTTCTGGCGATAACAAATCCAACGAAGTCAAGTCAAAGCCTTCTAAAATATTCAATGCGATTAATGCTGTGATGCCCTGTCCATTAGGCGGACATTCATGCACATTCAATCCATGATAATTAACCGAAATTGGATTCTCCCAAGTGGATACATGTTCTGCTAAATCAGCATCTGACATAACTCCACCCGCCTCTTTAATCACACTGACAATTGATTCTGCTATTGGACCTTTGTAAAACGCCTCAGCTTTTTTCTCGGCAATCAAACGAAATGTTTTTGCCAAACCTTTGTTATAAAAAATTTCACCCGCATTCGGTGCGCGACCATCAATCGTTAATTCATGTCCATTCAATGCAGATTTTAATTGTCTCTCTGCGCCTCGTCCCCAAAAATAAGATGTGATCGGCGCAACAGGAAAACCTTCATCTGCAAGTCGAATCGCTGGAGATAAAATTTCAGATAACGAAAGTGAGCCATGTTTTTCGATTAAGTCACACCAACCTGCACATGCCCCAGGCACAGTGATCGTGTGTGGATGATAATAAGGCAATCCGTCAGAAAGTAAATTTTCTTTCTTTAGCAGGTCAAGTGTCAGCGCGGCAGGAGCGCGCCCCGAACCATTCAATGCAGTCACTTGTTTGGTCTTCGAGTCGTAATACAAAGCAAACATATCCCCGCCAATTCCAGTGGACGTTGGCTCAGTGACATTCAACGCCGCCGCAGCTGCCACAGCCGCATCCGCCGCATTTCCACCTTTGGAAAGAATCTCAATCCCAGCGGCAGTTGCCAACGGTTGAGAAGTCGCCACAATTCCGCGCCTGCTATAAATGGGGGAACGGCGTGAGTTAAAATCTGTGTTGGTCATGTTTGCCTCATTTCTATTATGTCATTCTGAGCCGCGCTTTTGCTTTTGCGGCGAAGAATCTCAACAATGTTTTAGAGACTCTTCACTTCGTTCAGAGTGACATGCAAAGTATAATTCACACAATGGCTGAAAAAATCTATGATTATGTAATTATCGGAAGCGGCTTCGGAGGAAGCGTCTCAGCCATGCGACTCACCGAAAAAGGTTATTCTGTTTTAGTCTTAGAAAAGGGGAAGCGATACGAAGATAAAGATTTCGCAAAAACAAATTGGCAATATTGGAAATATTTGTGGATGCCGTTTATCCGCGCGCATGGGATTTTGCAAATCAGCATTCTCAAAGGGGTGATGGTTTTGCATGGAGCAGGAGTTGGTGGCGGAAGTTTGGGATATGCCAATGTACTCGAAGTTCCAACCGATGAAACGTTTGCCACGCCTGCATGGAATCAAAATATCAAATGGGGTGAAGTGTTGAAACCGCATTATCAAACTGCTAAAAAAATGTTAGGTGTTTCACGCAATCCAAAATTATGGAAAGCAGATTTGTTATTAAAAGAAATGGCAGAAGAGGGCGGTATGGGGCATACTTTCCGCGCAACGGATGTTGGTTCTTATTTTGGGGAAGCAGGTGTGACTGTCCCTGACCCATATTTTGGCGGAGAGGGTCCCGATAGAGCAGGGTGCCAGCATTGTGGTGGATGTATGGTTGGGTGTAGACATAATGCCAAAAATACGTTACCGAAAAATTATTTGTATTTTGCTGAGAAGAATGGGGCGGTTGTGAAGTCTGAAGTTGAGGTTGTGGACGTAAAAGAAGTAAACAGTAATCAGTTATCAGTGAATGGTGCAAGATATGAAGTAACTTATAAAGACTCAACCAAACTTTTCAAGCAAACAAAAACTATCTATGCAAAAAATGTAATCTTCTCTGCTGGTGTGATGGGGACAATGAAATTACTTTTGAATCTACGCGACGTGAAAAAGTCACTGCCAAAACTATCAGCCAAATTAGGGACGATGGTGAGAACCAATTCCGAGGGTCTGTTGGGAAGCGTGGCTCGTAAATCAGATATCAACTATTCGCAAGGTGTCGCGATTTCATCTATCTATAATCATGATGAAATGACTCGCATTGAACCTGTGCGTTATCCTGATGGTTCATCGTTGATGCGCTTCCTTGCCGCGCCGTTGATTGAAACAAATGTCAGCATTCCAATTCGTATTTTGAAGTTTTTATGGTGGATGATGACACATCCAATTGATTTTGCAAAAGCCATGTTTTTACCGGGTTGGGCACACAATGTCACCATTTTGCTGGTCATGCAACATGCAGATAACCGTATGCGATTTAAAATTGGAAGAAGTTTGTTTACATTTTTCAGAACAGGCATGGTCGCGGATGAAGAACCCGGCTATGAAATCAATGCACAAGTAAAAGGCTCACATGAAGTCACGCGCGAATTCGCAAAACGTGTGAACGGCGTGGCATTGGGATCAATTGGTGAAAATTTATTAGGCTTGCCAACCACTGCTCATATTTTAGGCGGCGCACCGATGGAAAAAAATTCTGATGAAGGTGTGATTGATGAAAATTTTCAAATTCATAATTATGAAGGTTTATATATTATTGATGGCTCTGTGATGCCAGCAAATCCTGGAGTCAATCCAAGTTTGACGATTACCGCGATTGCGGAGTATGCAATGAGCAAGGTGGGAAGTAAACAAATAGAAATGTAAACAAGTACAAGGTACACATGTTTTCGTGTGTACTTGTTTTCTTATGTACCTACTCAGTTGGCTCTAAAAAGTAATTGGGGAAATTCAGCGGCGCTTCAGCAGACCAGCCTTCTTGACCAGACTCCATACGCACATTCCACCATAAATAAGCAGTTGGAGGATTATCTCCTCTGATTGTGCAAACTGGTCCGCCGATGACTTCCATTTCAGTGCCGGGGCGATTTGTGCGTTGAATTTCATAATTCAAGCCAGGTCCTGTGCGAAAGTTTAACCAATCCAATACTTTTACGTTCATACCTGCTTGCAAACGCGTTGGATTCGCAGGGCAATCGTCAGGGTTGCTTGCTTGCACAGGCGCGGGTGTAGATTCAGTTGCGACAACAGTTTCAGTGACAGTAGGCTGAGGTACAGCACTAACTTCAGTAGCGGCAACTTCTGGGGTAGGAGTCACGGTTGGGGGTTGTTGAGTCGGGCTGGGGCTAGGGTCAAGAGGCGATTGTGTCGCAGTAGAAAGAACTGCAAGTTGAGTCACGGTCGGCACAGGAGATACTTCCAACAAAGCATATCTGCTGTCGCGTTCGCGCAACAAAAGAATAATCAAAATAATCGTTAATATAATGGCAACGACTAATTTGAAAAGGTCATATCCTGGAACATAACGAGATTTCACTTCAATTCCCCGCGCGCTTTTTGTTCGGCTAATTCGCGTGCGTGCCTTAATATCGCGCGTTCATTAATGAAGCGTTGTAACAAATCTCCAAGTGCTTCTTCAAATTCATCAAGCGTTAAATCTGCAAGTTGTTCATAAGTATAAATACCAGCAGTATTCAAGCGTTTGGCAATCACAGGTCCAATACCTTTAATTTTTTTCAAATCGTCGGCATGGGCTGGCGCAGTTTTATATCGTACCCGTTGAGTCATCACTGGCGTGCTGGCAGGCACATCGTTTTTTTCATCACGCGGGCGGCGCCAATAAAACCAATCAATCACCCACTCTACTAACCAGCCAATTAATAAACCAAGGACGAGTGCAATCGCAATGTTCATAGTTTTTCCTTGCGCAAATTATAACCGAAACTTAGAACAAACTTGCTTGTTTTGGAGAATCGGATTCAATTTCATTCCACGGCAACGAATTTATTTTTATTTGATTTGAAATGCGTTGATGGATTTCTTTACAAAGATAAGGTGCTAAATAATTATCTGGTGTGTGACAAAAAACATACGCCTCTTTCCCCGCCGATAATTGGTCGCTGATTCTACCAACCCACTCTTCCACCCAAACATTGAACGACCAAACGGGGCAACACATTATAATTTGTAGATGGAAATTACCAAAACACTCTATGTGACCAATCCCAAAGACTGGCGCAATTGGCTAAAGAAAAATTACAAAACCGAAAAAGAAATTTGGCTAGTCTATTACAAAAAAGAGACAGGCAAGCCACGCATTGAATACAACGATGCAGTGGAACAAGCCTTATGTTTCGGTTGGATTGATAGCATCATCAAAAAGTTGGATGATGAAAGAACGGCTCAACGATTTTCACCACGGAAACCAAAATCAAGTTATTCGCAAGCGAATATTGAGAGATTAAGATATTTGGTTGCAAAGAAAAAAAGTTATCAAAGAGGTTGCAGAAACTTTGACGGATGTTTTGAATCAAGAATTTGTGATTCCGAATGATATTCTGAATGCCATCAAAGCTAATAAACAAGCATGGAAGAATTTCCAGAAGTTTTCAGATTCTTATAAACGGATTCGGGTGGCTTTTATTGATGGAGCAAGAAAACGCCCTGAAGAATTCAAGAAGCGACTAAGATATTTTATTGAAATGACCGAAAAGAATAAGTTGATTGGGTTTGGTGGTATCGAGAAGCATTATTAGCCCCACCCTGCCCTCCCCAAATCCGAACTAAGGTTTCTTTATAATTATTTCAAATTTTCATTTCGGATTTGGGGAGGGTGTCCGAAGGACGGGAGGGGTTAAGCCCCATATGGAACCCAGATATTTTTCACCTGAGTTGCATGTCTCAAAATCTCATCCATCTCTGGCAATTCACCACTTGCGGACATCACCCATGTCTGTTTCATATTTCCAGCGGATGCGGCTTGGATGGACTTAACTCCAGCTTTTTCACCTGCATACCAGATGACATCGACATCATCATGCTCGGATAAAGTCTTTGCTAACTCATCACGATTTCCAGTGACGATGTTAATCGTTCCAGCAGGGACATCGGATGTTTCGAGGACTTGATAAAAATCTGTGGCACTTAATGGTGAAACAGGTGATGGAACAACGACTAAAGCATTTCCCATCGCCAAAGCAGTTCCTGTTAACTGACATAGCGCCAGCAAAGGTTTGTCATCGGGTAAAAGAATCGCCATCACACCAATTGCTTCAGGAACAGCCAAAGTGACATTGCGAATCGGTGTGTTGTGAATTGCGCCATCATATTTATCTGCCCAAGCGGCGGCAGTGAATAAGGCTTCGATGGCTCCCTCCACTTCTTGATTTGCAGAATCAAGGTCAACGCCTGTTTGTTGAACAATACGTTTTGAAAATTCATCAGCACGGGCGGCGAGGTTTTCGCCGAGGTAATATAAAATCTGCGCTTTGTTGTGACCAGTTGTCTTAAACCATTTTTCTGCAATGCCACGCGCGGCTTCAACAGCATTACGAATATCTTTGCGATTGCCTGCACCCACTTCTGCAATTAAATTTCCGTTTACATCTTTTACTTCAATTGAATATCCGCTATCGGGGCGGGCTTGTTTGCCGTTGATAAATAATTTTGCAGTGCGATCAATTGAGATAGACGATAGACCATTGACCATTGACCGTTTATGACCATTTGATTTCGCAGCTTTTGGTTTTACGGTCTGCCGTCCACTGTCCACTGTCTTCTTTACATACTCAAACAACCCTTCTTTCCCACCTTCACGTCCAAAGCCTGATTCACGATAACCACCGAATCCAGAAGCGGCATCAAATAGATTTGTAGAGTTAATCCAAATGGTACCTGCTTTGATTTGAGTGGCGATATCCAAAGCTAAGTTAATATCTTCGCTCCAAATACAAGCCGCGAGACCGAAACGTGTGTTGTTGGCTAATTTGACGGCTTCTTCTGGAGTCCGAAATGTCATTGCCGCAAGCACGGGACCAAATATTTCAACTTGTGCAATCGTGGATGCAGGTGCAACGTTTGTAAATAAAGTCGGCGGATAAAAATATCCGTCGGTTGGGCAAGACCAGGATGGTTGCCACATATCAGCACCTTCGTCTTGACCTTGTTTTACAAGTTCTTCAATTCGTTGCAATTGCACAGGTGCAACGATTGCACCAATATCAACGGCTTTATCTAATGGGTCACCGACGCGTAATTTTTCCATGCGTGCTTTTAATTTCTTATACATTTTTTCAGCAACGCCTTCTTGCACCAACAAACGCGAACCCGCACAACATACTTGACCTTGATTACACCAAATCGCGTCCACTACGCCTTCAACAGCAGAATCTAAATCTGCATCGTCGAAGACGATGAATGGAGATTTTCCTCCCAGCTCAAGCGAAAGTTTTTTAGCAGTACCAGCCGTCGCCTTACGAATGATGCGTCCGACATCTGTCGAACCAGTAAACGCAATCTTATCCACATCTGCATTCACCAACGCCGCGCCAGTTCTTCCATCGCCCGTAATAATATTTACAACACCAGCGGGAAGAATCTTTTCGCAAATCTCTGCAAACAATAACGCAGTCAGCGACGTAAATTCAGCAGGCTTCAACACAACTGTGTTACCCATTGCAAGGGCGGGCGCGATCTTCCATGAAAGCATGAGCAACGGAAAATTCCACGGGATGATTTGCCCAACAACGCCAAGCGATTGATAACCTTTCATTTCACTTGACATGAGTTGCGCCCAACCCGCGTGATGATAAAAATGTCGCGCGACCAACGGGATATCAATATCGCGCGTTTCGCGGATGGGCTTGCCGTTATCCATGGTTTCGAGGACGGCGAAGAGACGCGAATGTTTTTGGATTTGA
>JAEURG010000013.1 GCA_016789345.1 Anaerolineales bacterium
TTGTTTGGACAACGCTGACCTCACACACTTTAACCCTGCAAATGCAAACACGTTACAGGGAAAATCACGAAACAAATTTTGTTAACGATTCGGCGGGTAAAAATTCTCCAGTTTTTGCAAACAGGTCGAGGTTAAGTTGCAAAAGCGAAGTGGGTCTAACGCGATACTTTAATAACATATCAGTATCTTTCAACACATCTTCTGGTTTTCCATCAGCAACAATATGTTTATCACCAAATAACAAAACGCGGTTAGCGTATGTTACAGCTAAATCCAAATCATGTGTAATAAAAAGCGTTGATGCAAAATTTTCTGTGAGGATGGATTGCTTACCATTGGTCGTATTACATAACGCATCCATGAAGCGGGTGTAATTTGCAAAATCTTGTCCAGCAGTTGGTTCATCCATAATCATAATTTTTGAGCGCATGGCTAGTACTGCCGCAATCGTCGTGCGTTTTTGTTGACCAAATGATAAGCCTAAGGGCGGGTATTCATCAAAACCTGTTAGGTTCACAGTCGCTAAGCTTTCTTTTACAGATACTTTTATATCTTCAAGTTCAAAGCCTAAATTTTTTGGACCAAACTCCAACTCTTCCGTCACTGTCGGCGCATACAACATGTGCGTTGGGCTTTGAAATACATAACCAAGCACGCGCGCAATTTGCGCCACGCTCATCTCGCGCGTATCTTTTCCTTCCACCAAAACCCGTCCTCGTGTGGGTTTCAATAAACCAATGGCATGTTTTACTAAAGTAGATTTTCCTGCACCATTTGGACCTAGCACTGCAATCAAATCACCGCGATTAATGGTGAGATTCACATTTTGCAAAATCAGCGGATATTCGTCGCCATAACGAAAATCCACATCTTCAAAGACGACCAACGGCTCGCCTCTTTCTGTTGACTTGTGACTGCGTGCTGTTTCTTCAACTTTATCTAACGTTTTGACTCTTTGCACCACCCAAGGAGCGGGTAGTTTCACTTGCGTGTGGTCAATTTCTTTTGGCAGTTTTTCAATGCCACCCAAATATTTAATCTTGCCTGCTTCCATATACAACAAACGGTCAGGCTTGATTTGCAACGCATCTTCTACACGATGTTCTACCAAAATAACAGTTTTACCTTCATCTGCCAAACCACGGAAGGCATGCAAGGCATCGTGAGCAGAGGCAGGGTCAAGTGAAGCGAGCGGTTCGTCTAACAACAAGATAGATGGATTCATTGTCAACACGCCAGCCAGCGCAACCTTTTGTTTTTCACCACCAGATAAATTAAAGGTTTCACGCTCGCGTAAATATTCAATGTTGAGGCGTTTCATGGCTTGGTCAACGCGCATGATAATTTCATCACGCGGTAAGCCTAAGTTTTCAGGTCCAAATGCAATTTCGTTAAATACATTGCTTGCAACAATTTGACGTTCTGGGTCTTGTAACAATGTGCCGACAATTTGCGCCATTTCAGGAATTTCCAACGAGGAAATTTCTTTTCCATACAACAAAGCCTTACCCGATAATTCACCACGATAACTACGAGGAATTAATCCGTTAATGCAACGTGCCAGCGTGGTTTTTCCGCATCCGCTGGAGCCAGCAATTAATAACAACTCACCCTGCTTGAGCTCGAAAGAAATATTTTCAATGGCAAGTTCAGGGCGGGTGCGATATTTGAAAGTTAAGTTTTCAACGAGAAGTGGAGGTTGTGTCATTGCGCCCTATTTTACTTTGAAAAAATAACTTCTGCCAATGATTCATAACTGGCAGGGATAATTTTTGGGGATTGAAATGACTCGGTAATGATAGCTGGGTCTTTCATGCCGTGCCCTGTGCAAACGACTACGACTCTTTTACCTTTCGCTTCAAACTGACTTTTAGTTGATTCTGCTATCAAGCCTGCTACTCCCGCGGCGGATGCAGGCTCAACCCACACGCCTTCCCCAGCCAATATCTTTTGTGCTGACAAAATCTCTTCATCAGATACTGCAATGATTTTGCCTTTTGATTCACTTGCGGCTTCAAGGGCTTGTTCTCCGCGAGCAGGTTTGCCAATTCGAATAGCAGTGGCTATCGTCTCAGGTTTCTCGAAGGTATGACCAAAGACTAATGGAGCAGAACCAACTGCCTGCACGCCCAAGAGGCGCGGCAATCCTTTTTGATATTGTTTGAATCCAGCCCAATAAGATGTGATGTTGCCAGCATTGCCAACAGGTAAACATAACCAATCTGGCGCGGCGTTTAAGTCATCACAAATTTCAAACGCGGCTGTTTTTTGTCCTTCAATGCGAAAGGGGTTGATTGAATTGACTAAAGCAATCGGAGTCTTTTGTGTGATTTCAACAACTAATGAAAGCGCGTCATCAAACGAACCTTGAATTTGAATCACTTGTGCGCCATAAGCAATTGCACCTGCAAGTTTGCCAACTGCAACTTTGCCTTCGGGAATTAACACGATTGACCTAAGGCCTGCACGTGCGGCATACGCGGCGGCAGATGCGGCAGTATTGCCTGTTGATGCACAAATTACAGTTTCTGCTCCACGCCCAACGGCTTCACTAATAGCGGCTGTCATACCTCTATCTTTGAATGAGCCTGTAGGATTCAAGCCTTCAAACTTGATGTATATTTCACATCCCAATTCTTTGCTCAAACGTGGCATCGGAATTAACGGTGTGTTACCTTCATTCAAAGAAATAATTTTTGTATGTTCTGGTAAATCAAGAAAGTTTTTGTAACGATGAATTAAGCCTTGATACATTTGTTAACTCCAATGACATGATAATTCGCCGATTATAATAGCGGATATGATAAAAATTCGAGTTCCAGCCACATCTGCCAATTTAGGTCCAGGGTTTGATTGCTTAGGAATGGCATTGGATATTTGGAATGAAATCACATTCGAACATGCTGACAAAATGAGTCACTTTGTGACTGGTGAAGGTGCGGAGAAATTAAATAAAGGGATTCGCAATTTATTGACAAAAGCCTTTGCAAAAGTTCATCAAGTGTGCGGGAAAAAGTTAAGTACTGTCAAAATTTTGGCACAGAACAAAATTTTTATGAGCAGTGGGCTTGGTTCTAGCGCGGCGGCGATTGTGGCGGGATTATTTGGGGCAAATGAAATTTTGAATAGACCGTTAAGTGAAAATGATTTGCTAAAACTCGCCACTGATATGGAAGGTCATCCTGATAATGTTGCACCTGCTTTATTTGGCGGATTAATCGTTTCGGTAATGTCAAAAGATGAAATTTTATGGCGTAGATATGAAATTCCTGATTGGGCAATTGTGATTGTCAAGCCGCAAGTAGAATGGTTGACAAAAACCGCTCGGGCTGTGCTACCCAAGTCTATATCCAGAACTGATGCGATTTTTAATATCGGTAGAACATCTTTGGTAATAGATGCTTTGCAGAATGGAGATTTATCGCTTTTGCAAAAAGTGATGGATGACAGAATTCATCAGCCATATCGCTTGAAACATATTTCAGGTGGAGCATCTGCTTATAAAGTTGCCAAGCAATTTGGCGCGGTAGCACTTTCAGGTGCGGGACCGTCTATTATTAATTTTGTCAATGCCAATGACGCAGAACAAGCAAGAAAAGAAATTGCGAATGTATTTGAAGAACGAGGAATTGAAACAAAGTCTGTGATTACGAAACCAAGCAAAACCGGTGTTCATTTGGTATAAAAAACAGCCGTCAAAATTTGACGGCTGTTTTGATTTATTTCTTCTTGCTTTTTAAGTTCGTCTTCTTCACCGATTTCACTTTAACAGGTGCAACTGCAAGGTTTGCTTTTTCAACTTTGTAAGGATTTCGTAATTGCACAGGCGGTTCTTCTCGTCGTCTGAGTCTTAAGTTTAGCAATTCCACAAACACAGAAAAGCCCATTGCAAAATAAACGTAACCTTTTGGAATATGTTGGTCTAAGCCTTCAACAACTAAAGTAAAGCCGATCAACAACAAGAAACTCAATGCAAGGATTTTGATAGTGGGATGTTCATCCACAAATTTGCTGATGGGACCTGCTGTGAAAATCATGGCTAACGCGGCGACAACCACTGCGGCAATCATAATCGGCAGTTCATCTACCATACCGACCGCTGTAATCACAGAGTCTAATGAAAAGACGATATCTAACAGCAAGATTTGGATAATGACGCTTGTAAATGTCGCCGCAACCTTGGCAGACGCATGACCTTCTTTGCCTTCTAACTTTTCGTGAATCTCATGCGTACTTTTCCAGATTAGGAATAAACCGCCCAAGAGCAAAATCAAATCTCTACCTGAAATGCCAATCGTTTCACCACTAAACCAAGGAATAAAAAGCAAAGGCTCTTCCAAGCTGATAATCCATGACAATGAAAACAGCAACAAAATTCGCGTAATAACGGCAAGTGCAATGCCTGTAGTGCGCGCGCGTTGCTGGTCTTGCGGCGGGAGTTTCCCTGCGAGGATAGAAATAAAAATAACATTATCCACCCCAAGTACAAGTTCTAACGCAACCAACGTTCCAAATGCAATCCATGCTTGCGGGTTTGAAATCCAACTAAAGTCCACGGCGGACGCTCCTAAAATAAGATATAACTTATTTTAATAGATAAGTAAAAAAATAGGAAAACAAAAAATGCACTTAAACTTATTTGAGAGATTTATTCCGCTCACTATCTAAGACAACTTTTTCAGGATGTGATGGGTCGAAGCGCACATAAACTTTTTTCCCAACTGAATATTTTTCGACAGCAGAATCACCAATCAAAAAGTGACCTTCGGATTGAAAACTTGGTCCAGATGTAGGTGTGACTTTAAATTCTAACCGCATCGCTCTTGACTTTTTGGCTGGGTACGGCAACTCTAAATCCTCTACTCGTGTAATGACCGCTTCCGCAGACTCGCCCGTTTTTTTGAGAGATTCATTATTTTCAGTCATCTTGTTAAACTCTACTCGACGAGCATCTAATTCTTGCTGTTTAAGCATCTTCTGACGGTCTTCTTCATAATATTCAAAAATCATTTCATTAGGATTATTTGGGTCGTATGTCACCCATATTTTTCGACCTGCTTCACCTGTTATCTCATTCATTACGGCGCTGTACCCTCTACGCTCGCTCCAATGCTGAAATGACTGACGAAATGATGACCTGCCTTCTGGTTGCACATCTACCGTAAACTCAATTCGCATTTTTTTGTTGCGAGCCAAACCTGTACGGGCTGAGACAATAATAGCAGGAGCAGTAATCCCCCGTTTTCTTAGGGCATCATTATCCATTATTTTTTGTGCAGATTTTCTGAGACCTAACCACGAAGAGGCTAGCCAAATCACAACCCCAACCAAACAGCACCCACCAGCAACAAAACCCCATATAAGCCCAGAACTTAATGAATTAAAATCCATGGCTTTTCTCCTGTAACAAGAATAAACCCAATCAACTTGATTGGGTTTATTCTACACTAAATGCAATTATTTTTACTTGACCTTAAACATCTGCGTTAACTTCATCGCAAGGTTCAAGTCGCCTGCAAGTTTTAACTTGCCTTGCATAAAGGCTTGCATTCCATCTAATTCACCAGTGAAAATTTTGACATAATCTGCAGAATCAGCAGTAAGAGTCATCTTGGGTGAAGCATGTTCGCCTTTAGATACTTCCACTTTGCCATCTTTGATGACAGCATACCAATCACCTGCTTCGGCGCCTGTGAATTTGAATTGAATGACCGCGTCCAAGCCTGCGGCTTTTTCGGGGATAAATGCACCGGGCATTTTCGACATGAGGGTTTCAACTGTTAAAGACATTACATTTCTCCTTAAGATATGAAAATATTGGTTGTAAATTAGAAATCGTTAACGATTTAAGTCATATAAATATGTGACTGCTCGAATGGCTTCAAAATGGTCTAATTGTATGCCGTATTTATCAAGAACATCAACATGGGCTTGTATTCTACCTTCTCTACTACTTGCTTCACAATCACAACTAAGCACATGTGAAAAAACAAACCAAATCCTACCACTGCCTCGAAAATTTTCAACATCAATTACGAAGCGCTCGAAATTCCAAGATTTTCTTGCAACAAAAATTTCTTCCGCCCTAATGTTATACACATCTGCATAATAAAGAAAAGGTGTTAGGCTACCATAATGAATATAAACAATATCATCTTCCTGAACATTATCCTGAACATATGCTAAAACAGGCTTTATATCTTCACCCATAGGCGGTGAGATGAAATGATTGTAAGCAGTTGCAAGAGGTGCCCACAAAATTGTTATTGCTAATAAGGCATAGATAAACGATGCCAACTTAACATTAAACCTCTTGAAGGCAATGTATATCCCTCTAAGTCCTTCTGCCATAATCAAGAAGAGTGACGGATACCAAAAATACAAAAATCTATCTGTAATTGGGTATTTCCGTAAGGCAGATGCAACAAAAGCAAGTACGAGTGGAAAAATAACAAGAGTTGCTAATTGTTTATCTCTAATAAGTAATGCTATAGCACCAATTAGAATAAGTACTAGGCACGCTTCTCTTAAGTAAGCCCAGTTAAGCATTGGTATAACCCCTGACCAAAAAGAAGGGGTTATTTGTGGTAATAAAGAAATGAAGATATTTTTGTACCACAACAGGTTTTCCCATGGCGGGAATGGAGCAAAATTATCTCTCCAATAATCTTGTAAATTTTCATTTCCTACTAAGTTATTCAAGGAAATCATATAAGTGATTAGGAACGCTACTAGCCATACCATTGCCATTCCTAAAAGCCAGCCAATCTGTGGGTAATCTTTCTTAATCCATCTTTCAGTAACAAGTAAAAACACAATCACTGGTAATATAAAGATAGAAGGGTGAGATATCCAAATAGCAAAAAAACCTGCTATTCCTAAGAAAATAGCATTCTGCTTATGTTTCTCTGATTTTAAGTATGAAAGTGAAAAGTAAATCAGTAAAAGAGCAATCATCACATCGCTAGAATACTGTTTAAGTTCAGAAGAATAATACACCATCCATTCGGAGATTGAGAACAGCAAAGCCGCAAATATACCGAATTCTCCAAAATACTCACTAGCAATACGATATATTAAGTAGGTTGAAATAATCCCTGATATTAAAGGGAAAAAGCGCAAAATATATTCTTGGTTTCCAAAAATCAAAACAAGCAATTTCTCGATAAACAAAAAACCGATTGGGGCTCCTTGGTCATAGTCTAAAGTACGTGTTAACTCACCAAATGTGCGATTTACGATATTAAGTGCCAAACTAGCCTCATCAACCCACAGAGAACGATTAACAAAATATTGTCTTAGGCGAAGAATCACACCTAAGACAACAATGCTTCCCCAAAGGAAATTTAAGTTATAAAATCTTTTCGATTTCTCAAAAATATTTTCCATAAAAGAAATAATAACCTAAATTGGATTAATCCTGTATATAAAATCTTATTGTAAATTTTCAAAAATCGCTGCGGCGCCCATGCCACCACCAATACACATCGTCACCATTCCATATTTGGATTTGCGACGACCCATTTCATAAATCAATTGCGTGGTTAATTTCGAGCCTGTGCATCCCAGCGGATGACCCAATGCAATTGCACCGCCATTGACGTTAACTTTTTCAGGGTCAATTTCTAATGTACGAATGACTGCTAATGCTTGCGCGGCGAAGGCTTCGTTCAATTCTATCAAGTCAATATCATTTAATGAAAGACCCGCGATTTTCAATGCTTTTGGAATTGCTACAATTGGACCAATTCCCATTAATTCAGGAGGAACTCCTCCAACTGCAAATGAAACAAATCTTGCTAAAGGTTTCATCTTTAGTTGTTCAGCTCGTTCAGCGGACATGACCACAACACCTGCAGCACCATCGGACATTTGACTTGAATTTCCCGCAGTGACGACGCCACCTTCTTTGAAAGCTGGCTTTAACTTTGCGAGTCCTTCCAATGTCGAATCACCACGCGGACCTTCATCCTGCTTCACTTTAAAAGATTTTTTCTCCGCCTTATCATTGACATACTCAACGACTTCTACGTCAAGTGGGACAATTTCTGGGTCGAAGAGACCAGCTTGAACTGCGGAAGAAGCGCGTTGATTACTTCGCAATGCAAATGCATCTTGGTCATCACGACTAATGCCATACTTCACAGAAACATTTTCAGCAGTCAGCCCCATGTTTGTATAATAATGCGGCAAGTCTTGTGCGAAATATGGATTGGGTGAAAATTTGAATCCTGTCATCGGAATCATCGTCATGGATTCTGCACCGCCTGCGATTCCAATTTCTATTTGATTCGATTGAATCGCATTGGCAACATGCGCAATAGATTGCACGCCCGATGCACAATAACGATTGATGGTTTCAGCAGGGACGGTATCAGGCAAGCCCGCACGCAACGCAATCATGCGCGCCATGTTGAGACCTTGCTCGCCTTCAGGAAATGCACAACCAATTACAACATCATCAATTTGTTTTGGGTCAAGGTTTGGTGTGCGATTCAATAATTCTTTGATAACCGTTGCCGCCATATCATCAGGGCGGACGGTGGTTAATCCGCCACGCTTGGCTTTACCAACGGGAGTTCTTACAGCAGAAACAATAACAGCATCTTTCATGTCTACTCCTAATTCCTTAACGGCTTTCCAGTTTGTAAAATGCTCCACATTCTTGCTTGTGTTTTTTCTTCACCACATAAAGACAAAAATGCTTCGCGTTCCAAATCTAAAATGTATTGTTCGGATACCCAAGTGCCGCGAGTCAAATCACCGCCACACATAATGTATGCAAGTTTATTCGCGATGTGATTATCGTATTCAGAAATGTAATTTCCTTCTTTAAACATAAATGTTCCAACTCGCAATGCGCCAAGATAATCACGTCCCGCCGCATAAATGGGTTCTGGTGCAGGTGCTTTATATCCAGAGTTAATCAAATGCAAAACTTCGCGTTTGGCTTCGGTCAATAAATGGTCTCGATTGGCAATCACTCTATCTTGCGGATTCAAAATATTCATGCCACGCGCTTCTTCTGCAGACGTTGCAACTTTCGCCTGACCAATTTGCAAAAATGCTTTTTGTAAAAATGGAAGTGCTTCAGCATGTTCTGTTCGCATTGCAGGGTTAATAATGCGTCTCATCATTTCTTTTGTGCCAGCGCCCGCAGGAATTACACCAGCACCGAGTT
The DNA here is from genome assembly GCA_016789345.1 of Anaerolineales bacterium. GTDB lineage: Bacteria > Chloroflexota > Anaerolineae > Anaerolineales > Villigracilaceae > Villigracilis. The sequence goes on from JAEURG010000013.1 coordinate 9,182, forward strand.
CCACCAAACCAATATAAGATTCCGTCGCGGCAACAACTCGCGATGCATGCATTGTGATTTCACATCCACCACCCAATGTATAACCCGCAGGAGTGACAACAATTGGTTTAGGTGAATAACGCATCCGCATATTCATATTTTGCAAATTGCGAATCGCGCCATCAAGTTGGTCCCACATGCCTTGTTGACTGGCAACCACGACCATAAATAAATTTGCGCCCGCACTAAAATGTTCACCTTCATTCCCAACGACGAGTCCATCAAAATCAGTTTCAAGTCTATCCATGGCTTCATTGACGATTGCAGAAATATCATCATCCAAAGCATTCATCTTGGTATGGAATTCAACAAGTCCAACACCATCACCAATGTCAAATAAAGATGCGCCTGCATTTTTACTCACTTCTTTTTTCGTGCCGCGCAAATTTTTCAAGAAAACAAAATTGTCATCTTGCTTCAGCTTGACATATTTCTTCTTGGTCACATCGTACACGCCAACTTTATTATTATTTTTGTATTGATAGAAAGTCTCCACACCTGCCTTCAACATTTCATCAACCCATTTTGCAGGCGCATATCCTTCTGCTTTCATCTTCTTCACAACATCTTTCACGCCCAACATATCCCAAATTTCAAACGCACCCGCTTCATGTGAAAAACCCCAACGAACAGCATCGTCAATTGGCTTTGGTGAATCAGCAACTTCAGGAATAATCGAAGATGAATATTGAAAGGATTGATATGTGAGCGCTTTGACTAATTTTGCCGCTTTGTCATCCGCTTCTAACATGACCTTCAACCTGTCACCTAACCCTTCGACATCTTTCGCCGCCTTGACAGAGTCAAAACGTGGTTTTGTCGGCGTGACATGTTCGAGAGTATTTAAATCTAAAGAATAAAATTCTTTCTTTCCTTCTGCATTGCGAACTTCTTTATAAAAACCAACTTTGGTTTTATTACCAAGCCATTTTCTTTCAAGCAATGTATCCATTAACTTCTTTGGCTTTTCAGAAGCTAGATATTTTTGACCCAGCTTATCGTGCGGAATCAATGGCTCAAGATTTGCACCAACATGATGCCACACATCAACTCCGACCAAGTCAATGAGGCGAAAGGTGGCTGTCTTTGGGCGACCCATTAAAGGTCCAGTCAGAGCATCCACTTCATCCACCGTGTAATCATTATTGAGGATGAAATCCATCGCAAACGCGCCAGTTCCAAATGCAACACGATTGCCGATAAAGTTCGGCGTATCTTTGCAAATGACAACACCTTTGCCCAAACGATATTCACCAAAATGTGACATGAACTCAACAACATCTTTGGATGTATCAGCAGTTGGAATAATTTCCAGCAATTTCAAATAACGTGGCGGATTAAAAAAATGTGTGCCGAGAAAATGTTTCTTGAATTCTTTCGAACGACCATCTGCAATCGCATGGACAGGAATGCCTGACGTATTGGTTGAAACAATAGTATTCGCTTTTCTCGCCTCATCAATACGCGCCATCAATTCTCTTTTAATTCTCAAATCTTCAATAATGGCTTCAAGCACCCAATCCGCTTCAGCAACTGCATTGAAATCATCTTCAAGATTGCCAAGTTTGACCAATGTTTTCAATTCATCTGCCATCAAATTGGCAGGCTTGGCTTTGACACAACGCTCCCAACCCTCTTTGACAATTTTATTTTTATCAGGTGAGTCTTTTGCGACAATATCTAATAAAGTAACAGGTACACCTATATTTGCAAGATGCGCCGCAATCGCCGCACCCATTGTGCCTGAACCAATGACAACTGCTTTGTTGATTTTATGTTTCATATTTATCTCAACTCTTTTCCGCTATAACCCAAAATATTTCTTGCCACAACCAAACGATTGATTTGACCCGTACCTTCATAAATATCAGTGATCTTCGCGTCACGCATCCATTTTTCTAAAAGGAATTCGCGGGTATAACCAATTGGTCCCAAAATCTCAACCGCTTTTTGAGTAATCTTCGTCGTCACATCACCAGCCTTCACTTTACTCATTGAAGATTCCAAAGCATTTGATTTTTTATTATCTGCCATCCATACCGCTTTCAACGTCATCAACCACGCAGATTTGAGCATAATTTCCATATCAATTACTTCGCGTTCGACATTGGACAATTTTTGGCGAGGCAATCCATAACGGATTTTGACTCCGTTTTCTTCCAATTTCTCTTTGAGGAATTCAAGCGCGGCTCTTGCTACGCCTAAGCCTGATGCCGCAACGAGAGGACGAGTCGCATCGAAAGTTGCCATCGCTCCGCGAAAGCCTGTATTATTTTTTTCAACGGTGGCACTTCCCAACATATTTTCAAATGGAACACGTACATCCACTAAAGAAATTGCGGCGGTATCACTAACTCGGATACCCATTTTCTTTTCGAGTTTATTGATTTTTACACCAGCAGTTCCAGACTCTATGACAAAGGCACGCATTCCCGCACGCCCAGCAGTTGGGTCAATGCTTGCCCACACGACAATAAAACCTTTGCCAAGTTTTTCATAATGTGTGAAAGACTTATCACCACCTGTGACGAAAATCTTTTCGCCATTGATAACCCATTCATTTGTCTTTTCATCTAATACAGCGCGCGTACGAATTGCGGATGTATCTGAGCCTGCGCCTGGTTCGGTCATACACATTGCGGCGTAAGTTGGAATATCACTATTAAATCGAGTAAGAAATTTTTCTTTTTGTTCAGGTGTTCCAGCCGCCGCAACAGCCGCCGCACCAAGCCCACCGCCCGGAGTAATGAGATACATGCCAACATCACCCCAAGCAAGCACTTCAATTTGTGCTGCTAATTTTTGATAACCAATTGGCGGACGTTTTTCATCGCCTTCTTGTGGTTTTTCTGTAACAGTTAATCCACCGCCACCACCTGCGGCTTTCATCGCCATGTGCATAAATTCCACATAACTCCATGGAATTTCATGTTCGTTTTCATCAAACTCGCGTGAAATGGGTCGCATCATATTTTCTGCGACGGTTTTCAACATCACTTGTTGATTGACGATTGGTTTGGGTGTTTCAAATTCTATTGTCATATTTATTTCCTTTATACAATTGCTAAACCAAGCAACATAGCAAATCCACGACCATTACGCATGAGCAGTTCAACAGGGTTCTCGCGAATGTATCCATGACCACCATAAATTTGCACACCGCGGTCAGTTACCATCATTGTCATGTCCGCCGCGCCTGTGTGAGCTAAATAAGCTGAAACACAAACATCTTCTTTGTTGTTATCTAACTTCCAAGCGGCTTCCCAAGTGAGTAAACGCATGGCTTCAATTTCAGTCCGCATCTCTGCCAACATAAACGCTACTGCTTGCTTTTGTGCAATCTTCACTCCAAAGGCTTCACGTTCTTTTGCATAATTCTTTGCATATTCAAAAGATGATTTTGCAACACCCAAAGCCGCAGATGCAGAACCAAGTCTCAATGAAGCAAGAATCAACTCAAAGTCATGTCCTGAAGCGCCACCCAATCGATTCGATAATGGAATCATCACATCACGCAATTCAACTTTATACATCGGCAATGCATTTAATCCCATCAACTTTTCGCGTTCTTCTGAAATGGATAAACCAACCGCATCTTTCGGAACGATGAAACCTTGCGTGACACCATTGAGATTTGCATACACAAGAATTTCATGCGCTTCTTTTGCATACGGGACAAATGCTTTTGTTCCATTGAGTTTTATTTTGTCTGACACAATTTCCGCAGTGGTCTTAAGCGCATTTGGGTCAAAATCAAAACTCATCTCAATCAATGCGGCAGTGTATGGACTCCACTCACCTGCAATAATTTTAGGTAAATAATTTTTCTTTTGTTCTTCACTGCCAGCAAGCAAAATAGGCGTTGCAAACAATGACGGAGTTAACACAGCCAATGTACCTGCTAAATCACCATAAGCCATTTCTTCCAAAGCCAAAACATTGGTGACAGCATTTCTTTCGCCAAAGCCACCATAGGATTCTGGAATGGAGGCTTGCAGTAAACCAAGTTCCCAGCCTTTATTGATTAATTTCTTTGGCAGTTCTTTGTTTTCTTCGTTTTCATTAGATGATGTACGCAAATCATTTTCTGCATACTTGCTGACTACATCAATTAACATTTGTTGTTCTTCGTTTGGTTCAAATGAATACATTTATTTTTCCTTTCATCTTTTATGGAGTCAGCCAGCTTGCTGGCGTATTTGCATGAGCAAGCTCCTGCACTCCAAAATTATTTCAACATGCCTTTCAGCATGAAATCGGAATAATCATCTGCAATTTGTTCAATGGATTTTTCACCATTTGGTTGATACCAAGTAAGTGTCCAATTCATCACACCCATCAATGCCCGTGTAGCGAGATTTACATCTTTCAACTGAAATATTTTTTCTCGCAGCCCTTCATTAAGCACATCCCGCCATAACGCCTCAAATTTATCTCGTTGAGGAACATGGCGGGTATGAGTCTTTTTATCCAGTGAACGATGTTCAAATAATAAAACAGCCGTCAAGTCGGCATTTTCTGCTAAAGCGGATAAATATCCGCGAATCATTTTTCTTAATTTTTGGTCTGGGGGAAGTTTTTCAGAAGAAATTTTCGAGATGTGGTCAGCCAGCATGATTAAAGCACGGTCTAACAATGCTAGCAAAATCTCTTGCTTCGATTTGACATGATGATACAAACTTGCTTTCTGCACACCGAGTGCCTCAGCAATATCAGACATGGATGCACCATGAAAGCCTTTTTTACGAAACACCTGCGCGGCTGTATCGAGAATATCGTCTCTAGTCACGGAAGTTCTCCTGCCTACCGAACGGTAGGTTCAAGGAGTTTACACCCTACCGAGCGGTAGGTCAAGGGTTTTTGTACTTACAAAAACAATAACTGCGAAACTTATTTCGCAGTTATTGTAGAAATTATCAGCCAAGAAAAAAGTTGATAAGCAAAATCAGTTATCAATCAAGAAAAGAAGCGGATTTTTATCCTAATGCACATGATATGGCACATCAATAATAACAATATTATGCTGGCGTTTAAGTTGACTGCGAAGCAAATCTGCAGTGTTGGTATGCAATGTGCCAGTGAAAACATTGTTTGAAATAAATTCAGGCACAAC
>JAEURG010000113.1 GCA_016789345.1 Anaerolineales bacterium
GTGCAAGGCTTAAATAAACTTGGGTTAGATATGGTATATATTAACCCTTGAGGTTTTGAAAAATATGAAAATAATTGAATATCTAAAAAATATAAAAATGACACCACGCCAAATTATTTTTTTTGGCGTAAGCATTGTATTAGCAATTGTGGCGTTTATTTTGGTTAATAACTTAACACAATGTTGGACGCTCACAAAATTGCCAGGTATTGCTCCCGCAAAATGTGGAGCCACAACAACGGGTGACGACTTTACCTTAAACGAGCAGGGCACACCGATTGCGAACTTACCACCCACGCCTGCGCTTGTGCCTGTAGAGTCTTTGCCTCCCGCATGGGATGGTGCGAGCCGAATCAATATTTTGTTTATTGGTATGGATGCGCGTGATTTAGAAGTTAATAATGGACCTCCGCGTTCAGACTCAATGATACTTTTTACCATTGACCCAATTACAAAAACAGCAGGTATGTTATCTATTCCGAGAGATTTGTGGGTGAACATTCCGGGCTTTGGCTATAGCCGAATTAACACCGCCTACCCAAGCGGTGAAGGTAGTAACTTACCCGGCGGTGGACCTGGGCTGGCTATGAAAACAGTCTCGCAACTTCTCGGCGTTCCAGTAGATTATTACATTCAAGTAGATTTCAATGTATTTATTACGATGGTAGATGAGTTAATTAACATTGGTGGGTGTATTGAAGTGTATCCAACTGAAAGAATGGTGCTTGACCCCATTGGTCCAGGTACAGATAAAGTTGTTCTAACCACAGGCGGTTATAGAGAATTATGTTCAGGCTGGAGAGTGCTTGCCTATGCTCGCCACCGTAAAACCTCTGGCGGAGATGCCGACCGCGCTCGCCGCCAACAAGAAGTTGTTTTGGCTTTACAAAAAATTATTTTTTCTCCAGAGAATTTCCCTGCGTTCATTCAAAAATCTACAACTTTATATAAACGCCTAAATACTGGAATCAAGACCAACCTTACATTTGAAGATGCGCTTGAACTGGCAGTTCTTGGAAAAGATATATCTCCTCAAAGCATTAAAACAGGCGTAATTGACCCGCAACAAGGCATGGCAATATTTGATAACACAATTTTAGGCGGCGAAGAAGCCAGTGTGTTAAAACCGATTATGGACCAAATCCGCATTTTGCGCGATGAAATTTTTACCACCACAGGTCCGACCAGCCCGCTTGCACAAGGAGATGCACCCACGTTAATGCGTGAGGAAGAAGCGCGTGTGCGCATTGTAGATGGAACATTTACTGGTTTAGAACAGCGTGCTGGGGCTTTATTCCAACAATATGGTATGACTGTCACTGAACTAGGTCCCGCCTCCGAAGCATATAGCCAAACCGTTATTATTGTATATGGACCAAAACTTTATACGATTAAATGGCTTCAAGCCACTTTTGGGATTGCTGACCGACAAATCCGCTTCAGCCCGGACCCCAACCAAACAGTGGACATCGAAATTCGGCTTGGCTCCGATATTGCCCCTGCCATTCCATAAAATAAAAACTCGGAAGTCTCAAAGACTTCCGAGTTTTATTTAACCCGTTAATGTGCTTCTTACCCAATCACCAATCAACCAATATTTGAAATCTTGACCTTGATTCGTTTGAATCCCTGCATACACACCATAACCTAATGCGACGAAAGGCATAGCACTGATAATGCAGGCGAAAGGAACACAGAGCAAACCAATCACAACTGTACTCAAAGTACCCGTAATTGCCCATGCAATGCCTGTTAACACACCGCCACCAACCCACCAAATGATTTGAAAGATTAACCCTTGTAACGATTGATAAGCCACATAACGCGAACGGTCTTTATAAATCATATAAATTATCAAAGGCACAAGCGGACCAAAAATGCCAGAGAATAAATTAACCAACACACCTAAATGTGCAATCATCGCCCATTGGCGTTCTTCACTGGGGCTGAGCGGAGTTAAGTTTGTTTGTGGAATTTGTTCACTCATTTTTTCTCCTTTTCTTTAAATTAAGTCTATCATAATTAAATAAAAAGACTCGCGCATTGCGCGAGTCTTTTGGTTGCAAATAAACTATGCCCAGCCTTGATTGCGAATGAAATCTGTGACAAATGGAATGCGGATATCTTGACCTTGATAAGCTTGAAATGCCCAATACAGGAACACCAAACCTAGAATACCGCCAAATCCACAAGTGACAGTGGCAATAATGGAAAGTACCACAGCCGCAACAAGAGATTGCACTGCATTGAATTTCACATAGGGTCGGCTCTTTTTATCTTCCATGAACAAGACAACAATAGCAATGATTGGGATGAGATAAGAAAGCATCGCCCATAACTTATCATCTTGGGTAATATCAGACATAGGTGCTTGAGACATAATTTTTTTCTCCTAAAGAAAATGATTTTGAATTTTTATTATTTTACATCTAATTACGCCAACATGCAACTAGCCAATTTCACCCAATGGTACTGTGCTAGAATCGGCGCATGTCAATTCGAGTTGTCTTCATGGGTTCGCCAGATTTTGCATTGCCATCTTTACGCCTGCTTAATCAACATTATCAAGTTGTCGGTGTTGTCACCCAGCCAGATAGAGCCTCTGGGCGTGGACGCGAATTAAAGTCACCGCCTGTGAAAACTTTGGCTCAAGAATTAAATCTCCCAATCATTCAACCTGAAAAATTAAGAGAAGCAACGGAACAATTAAAAATTTGGAATCCTGATGTGATTGTCGTTGCCGCGTTTGGTCAAATTCTCAAAAAAGAAATTTTGGATATGCCGAAATTCGGTTGCATCAATGTTCATGCTTCGTTACTTCCACGCTGGCGTGGTGCCGCACCTATCAATGCTGCCATTCTTGCAGGTGATGATGAAACAGGTGTGACGATTATGAAAATGGATGTGGGACTCGACACAGGTGATATGCTCACAAAAAAATCCATTCGCCTCAAACCTGACGATACAGCTGGTTCTGTTTTTCAAACTTTATCCACACTTGGAGCAGAGTTATTAATTGAAACACTTCCTAAAATTTTTGACGGAAGCATTACGCCACAACCACAACTAGATGAAGGTGCAACATATGCTCCCATGTTGAAAAAAGAAGATGGCAAATTAAATTTCAATCATTCGGTATATGAAATTGAAAGACGAGTTCGTGCAATGAATCCATGGCCCTCAGCATGGTTTGAGTGGGATGGAAATTTACTCAAAGTGATACAGGTCAGTGTCAGTGAGAAAAAGGTTGGGGAAACAGGAAACAGGTTCACCGTCGAAGGAAGAGGCGCAGTGACATGTGCTGATGGTTCAATCATTTTGGAAGAAGTCCAACCAGCAGGAAAAAAAATCATGTCAGGCAAATCCTTTTTATTGGGTGCAAAAGGGTGGTAGGTCACGTTTTCAACGTGACAACTTAATCAAAAATATCGTCACGCTAAAAGCGTGACCTACATTATGAATGGGTGTTATCAGTATTAAATAATTTCAATGGAGAAACTATGTTTAATGCAAAAATATTTGTAGCAGAATTGATAGGCACGTTTGCATTGGTATTTATTGGTGCAGGTGCAGGCATTGCAGGCGCAGGGTTATTAGGTGTGGCGTTGGCACACGGCTTAGTAGTGGCGACATTTGCTTATACGTTTGGATATATTTCAGGCACACATATTAACCCAGCAGTGACATTTGCAATGGCATTTAGGAATAAAGTGAAATGGGGTGAAGCAGTTTATTATTGGATTGCTCAATTTGCTGGTGCGGGTTTAGCAGGCTGGTTATTGAGTGCAGCATATGGGGATATTTCAGGTGGTGCAACTATTGGCTTGTTAACTGTTGAATCTACAATGAATACTCAGTCGGCACTTCTTGCAATGGCTGTGGAAGCGATATTAACTTTCTTTTTGGTGAATGCAATTTTGCATAATACAGGTGCTGGAAAAACAGGTGCCTTAGCTGGTTTAGTGATTGGTTTAACTTTAACAATTTGTATTTTGGCTGGTGGTGCATTAACAGGTGCATCCCTTAACCCTGCTCGTACATTTGGAACTGCTATTTTTGCTGCACCAAGTTTTGCTGATCCTTATACATATGTAGTTTATTTCTTTGGTCCGTTGATTGGTGCAACGTTGGCTTTGATTGCTTATAACTTTTTTACGGGTGAAGATGAACAGGAAGAACAGCCTGCTGAAAAAAATACTGTAAAGAAAACAACTCGTAAGGCAACTAAGAAATAAATTGACTTTCAAAAAATAGTGGGCTGTGATTTATTCTCAGCCCATTTTTGTTTTACAATTACACATGAGGTGATTTCATGCCCAAATATATCGGCGCAATTGACCAAGGCACGACCAGTACACGCTTTATTATTTTTGACCATGATGGAAACGTCGTTGCACTTGACCAAAAAGAACACCAGCAAATTTATCCGAAAGCAGGTTGGGTGGAACATGATGCGTTGGAGATTTGGAAAAATACTCAGGAAGTAATTCAAGGCGCACTTTCAAAAAGCAGAATTGGTTCTTCTGAAATTGTTGCAATTGGTGTGACAAATCAACGTGAGACGACTCTTGTATGGGATAAAAACACGGGCAAGCCGATTTACAATGCGATTGTTTGGCAAGATACACGCACGGATGTGATTATTAAGAAATTAGGAAAGCAGAAAGCAGAATGCAGAAAGCGGTCAGCGGTCAGCGGTCAGGATAGATTTCGCACTAAGACAGGTTTACCACTCGCAACTTATTTTTCAGGTCCAAAAATCAAGTGGATTTTGGAAAATGTCAAAGGTGCAAAGCAAAAAGCCAAAAAAGGTGAATTGTTATTTGGCAATATAGATACTTGGCTAATCTGGAATTTAACAGGTGAGCATATTACAGATGTGACCAACGCCTCGCGCACGATGTTGATGAATCTCAAAACATTGGATTGGGACGATGAGATTTTGAAAGTAATGGGCATTCCAAAAAATATTTTGCCAAAAATAAAATCATCGTCTGAAATTTATGGATATGTAAATTCTAAAAACGCTCTAGGCGGCGTCCCCGCCGCCGAGGACGGCGGCTTGAGCTTGTTAAAGGATATTCCCGTCGCAGGTGATTTAGGCGACCAACAAGCCGCGTTATTTGGTCAAACGTGTTTCAAAACAGGCGAAGCGAAAAATACTTATGGAACTGGTTGCTTCATGTTATTGAACACAGGTGAAAAACCTGTTCAAAGCAAAGCAGGTTTGTTAACTACGCTTGGATATAAAATCGGAAATAAAAAAGCAGTCTATGCGTTGGAAGGCTCAATTGCAATTACAGGCGCATTGATTCAATGGTTGAGAGATAATTTGTCGCTGATTCAGGCATCTCCTGAGATAGAAGCGTTGGCGAAATCTGTTGAGGATAGTGGCGGAATTTATTTCGTCCCAGCCTTTAGCGGGTTGTATGCTCCATATTGGAAATCTGATGCGCGTGGCGTGATTGTTGGATTGACTCGCTATGTCAATAAAGGTCACATTGCCAGAGCCTCTTTAGAAGCAACAGCCTATCAAACGCGTGAAGTGTTAGATGCGATGGAAAAAGATTCAGGTGTAAAACTTCGTGCATTGAAAGTGGATGGTGACATGGTGTTCAATGAATTGTTGATGCAATTTCAATCCGATATTTTGAATGTGCCTGTGGTGCGACCCAAAGTTGCAGAAACAACATCATTAGGCGCGGCATACGCGGCTGGACTCGCAGTTGGTTTTTGGAAAGATACCGATGAATTAAAAAAGAATTGGGGACGCGATAAAGAATGGACTCCGAAAATGGACTCAAAACGCCGACAGGGTTTATACTCAGGTTGGAAGAAAGCAGTCACGAGAACGTTTGATTGGGTTGAGTGAAGGTAAAAATCTTTGCCACGAATTTCGCGGATTTTCGCTAATTGATTTAAAAATTCGCGT
>JAEURG010000115.1 GCA_016789345.1 Anaerolineales bacterium
GCATGATTTGAATCTCGCCGCCCGTTATGCAGATAGAATTTCTTTAATGGTTGCTGGAAGTATCAAAGCCATTGGCACGCCCAAAGAAGTGTTACAACCTGAATTAATTGCAGATGCGTATTGCTTGCCTGTGCAAGTGGTTAAACATCCATTTTTGGATATTCCTTTGGTATTACCTGAATCAAAATAAATTCAATTCTGCAACTGATGGATGCATTTATGCAGGATTTGTGATATGTTGAAGGTAAATCCTTCAACATATTTATTTTTTAGCATCCAAAGAATGGAGTGTAGATGAAACAGGCTGGTAAATCGCAAAAAGAATCCAATCGCGTTAAATTTTCGATGTGGCGTGAAGCGTTGCAGGTTATTCCAGCGGTGACTAAACAAGAATGGAATCAACTTGATATTGTCTCACGTTGGCTTGTTTCTACTCGTGCCGCAGTTCTGGTAATGACCTTTCTATCAGCCGCGCTAGCAGGTTTGTTTGCAATCCGTAACTATACATTTGAATTTCTACCGTGGGTGATGCTAACGCTTGGATTAATTCTGGCACATGCCAGTAATAACCTACTCAATGATTATGTTGACTTTGTACGTGACGTGGATAAAGATAATTACTTCCGCACAATGTACGGACCTCAACCTCTGGCTCATGGATTGATGTCTCATCGCGAACATCTGACTTATTTTGTTTGCACGGGTATCGCAGCGTTTATAGTAGGCTTATATCTAATTATGATTAATAACTCAGATATAGTTATTTGGATTCTACTTGGGCTTGGTGCATTTTTCGTTATCTTTTATACCTGGCCCCTAAAATATATTGCACTTGGTGAAATAGCCGTATTTCTAGTTTGGGGTCCTTTGATGATTGGTGGCGGATATTATGTTTTATCTCACCAATGGGATTGGAATGTTGTATTTGCCAGCATTCCTTATGCACTTGGTGTGACAACCGTAATCTTCGGCAAGCATATTGATAAAATAAAGATAGATAAATCAAAGAGAATCTTTACACTTCCAGTCTTGATTGGTGAAAAGATTGCCCGCTATTGTGTTATCGCAATGATGCTATTATCTTATATTGTTACAGCAGTTTTAATATTGACTAAGTTCTTTTCCCCAGTGATGCTGATTGTTGTGTTTGCAATCTCTGCCTTAAGAAAAATTATGCCTGCTTTTTTGAAGCCTAAGCCTGAAGAACGCCCAAAAGATTTTCCAGACGGGCGTGGCGGCTGGCCCCTTTATTTTGCTCCGCTAGCATTTGTAAATAATCGTTCCTTCGGCATGATGTTTATGCTGGGGCTTTTGCTTGATACACTTCTACGCATCGTTTTTCCGTCATTTTGGTACTGACCCTAAAATTTATCTTACAAAATAAATAATTGACACAATTACGCCAATTGTCACAACCGTCCACCGCAATGTGGACGGTTTGATTTTTCCCGCTAGCCTTCCGCCTAGACTTCCACCGATTAATGCACCAATTGCCATCACCAAGGCAACTGTCCACAAAACTTGACCCGAAAACAAAAAGAAAATTGCCGCAGCAGTATTGACTGCGAATGCGACGGCTTGTTTCAAAGCATTGAGTCTTGTCAATGAATCTTCAATCGTTAATCCCAATGCTGAAAGGATAATCACGCTCAAACCTGCACCGAAATAGCCACCATAAATAGAAGCGAGTCCAACAGGGAGCCAAGCCATTTTTTCCAGATTAGATGTATGACTCTTTTTCAGCAACCAAGCCCGAAGTGTGTCTTGAAGCGCTAATAAAATTGAAGCAAGCAAAATCAAGTAAGGGACAAGTTCGCTAAATAGTTTTTCTCCTGTTTGCAATAAAAAGAATCCACCAACCACTCCACCGAGAATGCTGGCTGGCATTAATAACCATAGACGATTCTTTTGGTCGCTCAAGTCGTTTGCTTGTGCCAACGTGCCGCCCAAATAACCAGGTGATAATGCAACTGTATTTGTGATACTCGCTGACACAGCAGGCACGCCTAAAAAAGTTAATACTGGAAATGTAATTAACGTCCCACCGCCAGCAAGGGCGTTGACTGCACCTGCAAGTAAGGCGGCGATTGAGATAAGGAAATAATCAAAAGGAAATAGCATTTTAATAAAACTTGTTACTTAAGAATTAACAGGTAACTCTTCTTTCAATATTTTTTCTTCTTCATACATTTTATCTAAAGTTTTCTCAATTAAGTCAATTATTATCTCAATATTGGATATTTCTTCGCCCTCAATAATAAAATTTTGGCCAGTTACAACAGATTTTCCGTATCTTGTATTTTGGACATAAACTTTGGCATCCATTATTGTAAGGTCACTATGTGCATGAATTTTATCTCTTGCGACTAATATTCTCTTATGCAATTCAATGTGGTTTGTTGGTATGTATTTTTCGTCAAGTCTATATTTAATATTCTTTCTTTTTGGATTAAGAATATTGCCTATTGTATCTTTATAAGGTTTTGAATATTCAATGAGTGCAAATCGAAGTGCTGCGATTGAAATTGCAGGAGGTATACCTTTATTTTTTTTGAGTTCTTGGAAAATTACCCATGCATTGTTGAGATTTTTAATGCAAGACACAAAATGGATATATTTTTCTTCAATTTCTTTCATTTTATACCTCTTATATGAATTGTCTATTTTACTCTCTTGCGCCTAAAAGAAGATAACTGTATAATGCCAACCATTCAGAAGTAGTAAGCAATTCAATCTCTGACAGAAACGAAGGTCACTGCTGAAAGCCTTCACAGAAAAAAATTGCCGAAGTCGTCTGAAATCAAATGCCGAAGAAAGCAAATTGCAAGTAGAACGGCACGGGATAGCCCGTTACAGCAAATCAAGTGCGTTTTTAGTAACTAGTTAACCACTCAACTAGAAAACTAGCCAACTAATAACGAATTGAGGTGGTACCACGGAGATAATACTTCGTCCTCTATTGGATGAGGTATTTTTTATTTAAGTCGATAAGTCTAAAAGGTCTAACAAGTCTGACTAGTCAGACCAATAAGACTTTTTAGACTGATAAGACTAATCAAGGAGCAATCATGACCAAAAAAGAATTACCAAACAAAAAAGAATTACCAAAGGCGTATGATTTCAAATCTACCGAGCCGCGCATTTATGCGATGTGGGAGGCGGGCGGATTTTTCAAGCCGCATAATGACCCAAACAATGCAAACTTTGACCCGAATATAAAACCATTTGTTATTACGATTCCGCCGCCGAATGTAACGGGTGAGTTGCATATCGGTCACGCCATGTTTGTGTCTGTTGAAGATTTAATGACTCGCTATCACCGCATGAAAGGATATTCCGCGTTGTGGGTGCCCGGCACAGACCATGCAGGCATTGCTACACAATTGATGGTCGAACAAAACTTATTAAAAACAGAAGAAGTGACTCGCGAAGAATTGGGGCGCGAAGAATTTCTTAAGCGAACTTGGGAATGGAAAAAGAAATACGGTAGCATGATTACGAATCAGATTCGTAGACTCGGTGCTTCTTGTGATTGGGATAGAGAACGCTTCACACTTGACGAAGGCTTGAGTGCCGCTGTTCGAGAAGCATTTGTGCGCCTCTACGAAAAAGGACTCATCTATCGTGGACCACGTTTAATCAACTGGTCACCCGGACTTAAAACTGCTGTGTCAGATTTGGAAGTGGAATATAGCGAAGAAGATGTGCAGTTGTATTACTTCAAATACATGCTTAAAGATTCGGATGAGTTTATTCCAGTCGCTACGATTCGACCTGAAACGATTCTTGGTGATACAGCCGTAGCAGTTCATCCAGAAGATGAACGTTATAAAAAATATATTGGCAAAACAGTGATTGTGCCAATCTTGAATCGTGAAATTCCAGTGATTGGGGATGAATACGTCAGCATGGAATTTGGAACAGGTGCATTAAAAATTACACCAGGTCACGACCCGAATGATTATGCGATTGCACAACGTCATAACTTGCCAATTATTTCGGTTTTGGATGTTGAGGCGAAGGTCAATGCCAACGGAGGCAAGTACCAACTTCAAGATAGGTTTGAAGCGCGAAAAAATATGTGGGCTGATATGAAAGCCGCGAATCTAACTATCAAAACAGAA
>JAEURG010000073.1 GCA_016789345.1 Anaerolineales bacterium
TCAAAACAAATGATGGTGAAGAGTTTTCGTTTTATCCACAAACCAATCGCTTTATTTTTGACCTTGATGGGTATGTGACCGAAGGCTATCGAGAAGTTGATGTACGTTATCTTGAAAGTTTTCCAGACATTGCCAAGGTTAGCCTTGTTTATAAGCTTGAATACCTTAACAAAGTAACATGGACAGTGCTTGGAAGTTTAATTGCACTTTTTGGATGGATTGGCACACGCAACAAACCATTTGTTTTAGATTTAAGTAAATTAAGAAAAGGAAATAAATAATATGTTAAAAATTTTTCGTGAACCTGTAAATAGTCTCACCCATTGGGGTGGAGCGATTCTTGCTTTGGCAGGTTTAATTGCATTACTCATTGTCGGTTGGAGCACACCTGCAAAAATTATTTCACTCGCCATTTACGGCGTGAGTTTGATTTTTCTATTTTCAGCCAGTGCCACGTATCACATGGTGAAAGTGAAAGATAAGGCTTTAGAAATTTTCCGCAAAGTTGACCACGCCGCCATTTATGTTTTGATTGCTGGCACCTACACACCCTTTTGTGTGAATGCCTTTGAAGGCTTTTGGAAATGGGGCATGTTGAGCATTATCTGGTCACTTGCCATTATTGGCATTGTTGTAAAAATCTTTTACATCAAATCACCACGTTGGTTAAGTGCAGGTATTTACGTCATCATGGGCTGGATTAGTGTCTCAGCCGCTGGTGAAATGCTATCCGCTTTGCCGACATGGGTTTTTGCTTGGCTTTTGACTGGTGGAATCATTTACACACTCGGCGCAATTGTATATGCCACAAAAATATTTAATTTTAAGCCCGGTGTGTTTGGTTTTCATGAAGTTTGGCATATCTTTGTGTTACTCGCCGCCGCCGCGCATTTTGTGGCAGTGATGGGCGTAGCAATATAAAAAAATTAGCCACAGAGTTCACAGAGACCACTGAGAAATTCTCAAAAAATCTCTGAGCCCTCTGTGGCAAAAAGGATAATTTATGTTTTTCGGATTTAACTTAAACGAAATATTCATGTTCCCCGTCAAAGACGATGAAAGTCGTAAACATTTTTATGTTGGCATTGCAGTGTCATTGCTTGCTTTCATCGTTCCAATTGTTCCCTACATTATTTTATTTGGTTATGGCGCACAAATCGCCAAACAGATTATTAACGGCGAGTCTCCGCGCATGATTGCATGGACAGATTGGGGCAAACTATTCAAAGATGGACTCAAAGTATTTGGGGCAAGACTTGTCATTGGTTTGCCTATACTTGTTTTCGTACTTCCCATCATGATAATTTCATTTGCCTTTCCATTTGTAATGGAAAACGCCAGTGCAAGAGAAGCCGAATCTATGGCGTTAGTTTTCACAGTTATCATGCTTGGTTTTACATGTTTTATCTTTCCAATTTCACTTGTTATGGCAGTTATCATCCCTGCCCCTGAAATGTATGTCATTGACAAAGATGATTTCAAAGCAGTCTTTCAATTTCGTGAATGGTGGAAAATTTTCCGCGCCAACTTAGGCGGGTTCATCGCCGCATTTGGCATTTACTACATCGTCTCATTTGTAATGGCATTTGCAATGCAAATCCTTATAGCCACTTTAATTCTCGCCTGCTTATTAATTGTTTTACTCCCTGCCATGACAATTTACATCACCCTCATTATGTATGTGTTAGGTGCAATGGCATATAAAGATGGCAAAGCAAAATTAGCACAAACATCAGAATCATCCAATGCGTCTGCTTGAAATCTTAATTCCAATTTTATTAAGCGCGTATTTACTGTGGAGTCATCCACGCCCGCAAGCAATTCGATATTTGCCTGCCTTAGCATTCATCCTCACTTTGAATCATTTCATCGTCGAAGGGTATCGCTGGCAAATGATTCCATTGTATGTTTTGACTCTTCTATTAACTATCATCTCTTTTGTTTTTGATTGGAAACCACTCGCCTCTTATTTGACTTTCAGCCTGCTTCTGCTCGTGACTCTGATTCCTATCTTGTTGCCAGTTCCCAAAATCCCAACCCCCAGCGGAGATTATCAAGTTGGCACAAAAATATTTGAATTAAACGATACTTCTCGCAAAGAATTATTTTCAGGTAACGATGAATCGCGTAGATTCATGATTCAAGTTTGGTATCCAGCGGATGTGAAAGATTCAGATAAACAAGCACCTTGGATGGAAAACGCCGAAATTTTCGCGCCAACCATTGCCACATACATCAACATGCCATCTTACTTTCTCAATCATTTGGCATTGGTGAATATCCCTGCTTATAAAGATTCAGAACTTGCGCAATCTGACGAAAAATTTCCTGTCATTTTATTTTCACATGGCTGGAATGGATTCAATGCCCAAAATGCTGGTCAAGCCTTAGAACTTGCAAGCCGAGGTTATGTTGTGATTGGAATTCAACATAC
>JAEURG010000080.1 GCA_016789345.1 Anaerolineales bacterium
CGGCAGAGTTCCTTATGAACAATTGCCACAATATCTCGCCATGTGTGATGTTTTCGTCACTGCCTCCGTGACAGAAGTTCACCCGTTATCTGTCATTGAAGCGATGGGAGCAGGTTTACCTGTGATGGGTATCGAATCAGTTGGCGTTGGTGATACTGTGGAAGATGGTGTGACTGGATTTTTATCTACAGAAGATTTGCCTGCTTTTACAGCCAAGCTAACCCGCCTCTGCCTTGACCCCGACCTGCGTGCTAAAATGAGCAAATCTGCTAGGCGAGCATCCTCTGCTTATGCTATTGAAAGAACTACACAAATGATGTTTAATCTCTATCAATCGGTGATTAAAAAATCTAAAAAGAAAAAATTAAATTGGAGTATAAAACTTCAAAAGTTGTTACAAGAGTTTATTTCATGAATAAGCATAATCAGCAACTTGGCAAATGGGGTGAAGAAACCGCCGCACAATGGCTTGCGGAACATGGTTATGAAATTGTTGCACAAAACATCCGCACGCCGTATGGTGAAATTGACATCATCGCTAAACAAAAAGATATAACAGTTTTTGTGGAAGTGAAGACTTTAACTTCTAGTAAAAATTTTTTCCCAGAACAACAAATTACAGCACGCAAGCGCGAGCACATGCTCAATGCCGCTCAACATTACGCTACTGAAAATAATATCAATCACTGGCAAATTGATGTGATTGCAATTGAGGGAAAACAAGACCCGCAAATCACTCACTTTGAGAATGCGATATAATTTTAATCTCATCTGTACAAGTTAAAATAAAATTCTCAGAAGCAGAACCAAGTATCTATTAAGAGAAGAAGCGGTTTTTCATCAAAAACACATAGGAGAATATTATGACAGAGCGAGTCATCGGCACCGATGTTAGTTTTTATCAAGACGACCCCCAAACCCCGCAAGGCATAGATTTTACACAGATGCGCCGCAATGGTGCGTCATTTGCGATTATTCGTGCGGGTCAAAATTTATGGATAGACCGCGATTTCAAAGTGAATTGGCGCGAGGCAAAAGCGGCGGGCATTCCGCGTGGTTCGTATTGGTTTTATGATAGCCGTGCCGACCCGAAAAAACAAGCCGAGTTGTGGGTCTCTTTATTTAATGGTGATACTGGCGAATTGCCGCTCTGGGCAGATTTTGAAGATAATTACAAAGGTCAATTTTCAGGTTGGAGGCATTGGTATAACTTTATCGAACGCTTAAAAGAACTTTTGCCCGGTAAAGAAGTTGGTGTTTATACCGCTTTTTATTACTGGCGAGAAAATACAGTTTCAGTGGGTATTCCAAATGCTTCGTTAAATTATTTCAAACAATATCCGTTGTGGGTGGCGAATTATGGTGTTGCGAACCCACTCGTACCTAAACCGTGGGATACATGGACGCTATGGCAATTTACAGATAAGGGTGATGGTTTTCCGTATGGCGTTGAAAGCAAAAACATTGACTTAAATTATTTCAATGGCGATATTGAAGATTTTTATCAGAGATTTGGAATTAGTCACATTCCTGTTCCAAACCCAACACCGAGTAATGATTATCGCGTCACGGCTTCACCATCTTTACGAGTGCGTGAAGCACCCAATACCACCGCCAAACAAATTGGAAGTTTGTTCCTTAATGAAGTGGTTGAAAAAATTGGTGAAAGTGCCGATAAAAACTGGCTGAACATCAAACGCAAAGATGGAAGTTTGACTGGCTGGAGTTTTTCTGCTTACTTACAAAGACTTTCCGCCTCACCTGACCCCGAGCCTGAACCCGAACCCACGCCTGAGCCTACACCCGAGCCGACTCCAACCCCGACGAATAAATGGCATCGTGTGACGACTGCCTCATTAAGAGTGCGTGAAGGGGCTGGCACAAACTTTACTCAAATTGGAAGCATTTTATTAAATGAAGTGGTGCAAGAACTAGAAGCCAATGCAAACCGTTCTTGGTTAAAAATTCGTAAAGCAGATGGGACGTTAACGGGTTGGGTATCGAGTGAATACCTTGAACCTACTACGCCACCAACCCCGCCAACCCCACCAGATGAAGAGGATGAAAATTGGTATCGTGTTACGGCTTCACCATCATTAAAAGTTCGCCAAGGACCAGGGCTTGAGCATGAATCAATTGGCTTGGTGTACCTTAATGAATTGGTAGAAAAACTTGATTCAAATTTAGACGGCACATGGTTCAAAATTCGTAACAAAGACGGAAATTTAATTGGTTGGAGTTCAAGCCAATATTTAGAAAGTGTGCATAACCCTACGCCACAACCCACACCTCCGCCAACCACTGTTCCAGACCATAAAGATAAGAAATGGTATCGGGTTAACAGCACAAGCTTGGTCATCAGAGAAGCGGCAAGCCCGACAGCAAAACTTATCGGCGGGTTATCTAAAAATGATACTGTGCCAGCCTTAGATGATTCATCTGTAAGCGGCTGGGTGCGAATCCAAAAATTGGATGGGTTAATCGGTTGGTGTGCAAAGGATTCATTGGTGTTGATTGGTAATTCGCGCCCTGCTTCTATATTGCAAAATCTTTACACGGGCATTACCTACATGCGTAAAGATTTGACTGCGCCACGCCCAATTGTGATGCACGTCTTAGCCATTGACTTGCAAAATACAAAATTAGAATTTTTAGTTACGCCATCAAAATCAGATGTAATTTGTACGCGCACCATTTCACAATTTTTAGATGAATTCAAATTACATGTAGCAATTAATGGCGGATATTTCAGTTATTTAGATTCTTCGTTTGACCCAAAGAAACTTTGCCCAACTGGTGGCGAGCCAGTACGCATTAGTGATTATGCGGCTTCACGAGGAAATGTTTATTCAAAAAAGAAAACTGCTCAACCTGTTATTTATATTAATAAGAAAAATCAGTTTTCAATTAATAAAGTAGATGGCGTTGTGTTCAATGCTATTTCTGGAGACCGTTTGGTAGTTACTGATGGAAAAGTGGTAAAAAACCTTGCGGCACTTGCACCTGCCCCGCGTACAGCAGTGGGATTAAGTAAAAATGGTCGGTGGTTAACATTGATGGTGATTGATGGTCGCCAAGATGGTTATAGCGAAGGCGTGACGTTATCCGAAGTGGGTGAATTACTTTTATCGTATGGTGTTCACACAGGAGTCAATATGGATGGCGGCGGTTCTTCTGCTATGGTCATTCGTGGGTTTGATGGTAAATCACGAACGTTAAATTCTCCGATTGATTTAGGAAAGCCTGGTCAGCAAAGGCGTGTTGGAAATCACTTAGGGATTTTAGTGAAACCATAAATTGATAATAAAAATAGCCCATCAATGATGGGCTATTTTTTATTCCATATTCTTCTTCATCGAAAACTTCAACGCCACTTTATACACTTGACTCAATTTTTCGCCCATGGCTTTGGCTTCGGGGTTATCGGGTTGCGACTCCATTTGCGCTACCAAGTTGCTCATATAATCCAGCAATTGTTGGCTGACCATAGATTCGTTTTGCTTAAGCATTTCTTCTACTGTCGCATCATCAGGTGCTTGAATCAATTGCTCAATGAACATTACTTCAGGTGGTGTGCTAGCGGCTTGCAATACTTGAATCATTTTTTGCAACTTGCCCATGCGCGTGTAATCATTTTTTTCAGAGGCTTGGCGTAACATTTGTTGAGCAAGGTCAACCGAATCTTGGTTGAACCCTTCTAAATTTTCACGCGTCGCTTTCTCAATGTCATCTTGTTCTAATAACTTATCCAAAAATTCTTGCGCTTGTTTGTAACGCGCTTCGGCTTGCTTATCAGCTTCATTGGTGTATTGCAATAATTTTTCGCGGATGTTTTCCAAACGAGTTTTTTCATCACCACTGGTTTTGTCAATTTTTTCGGAAAGCGTTTGAAAGAAAAGATAATCCATCCCTGCCCGAGCAAGCGAAACGTAAGCGCGGATGCGTGCATCAGTTTTGGACTCTAAGACGAAATCCAGAAGTTTTTCGCGCGTCAGGCTTTGTCCCGCTTCTTGCAAGACGTGTTGAGCGGCTTCTAATTCCCCAACAGATTCTTTAAGCTGACGACCATATGCGGTCTCCTCCAGCAATTGAGTTTGAATGTCAATCAGCGCGCGTGCCATTTGTTCTTGTCCGCTTTGCATAGCGCTTTGTGCAATGCGACTGAACAAAGCAAAGAATTGTTCATCAATAATTTTTTCATTTTGTTTGATTAATTCAGAGCGTACATCTTTGGTGGTGACTTGCATGAGTCTTTCTAAAAATTGCACGCGCTCTTGTTGTTCTTTCAACATTTCAGGCGTGATGCCATCTTTGCCTAAAATCGTCTGCAGCATTGATTCATAAGTCAAATTCGCTTGCGGATTTAATAAATATCCTTTGCGTTTTTCAGGTGGTAAATTGTCGGTTACTTTCTTAATTAATGGACCGATAATTTTTTCTTGTTCATTGACGGGTAACATCAATTCTGATGGAAAAAATGTTAGCAATAATTCATTGGCATTGTCATGATACACAATTGGTGTTGCCAAGCGACCTTGATAGCCACAATGTGGACAGCGGGCAAAGTTTGATTGCCCACTTAATAATCTTTGTTTCGATTGCGGGTCAGCAGTCACATCAAATAACTGCTCAACATTGGCAGGGATAATTTGTTTACAACGAGGACATGCAATTTGTGTTTGAGGCATTTAACGATTTCCGATTTGAGATTTTGGATTTACGAAGCCATATTATAAACGAATAATAAATTACGCATCACGGATTACGAGTTACTTAATCTGTGATGCGTAACGATAAAACTACTAAACTAGCCAACTAGCTAACTAACAAACTAGCCAACTAATTCTTCCAATCGGTCAATATAGCCTTCCATGATGGCGAATGTTTCTTCCACTGCTTTTGGTGTGGATAAATCTACACCTGCTTTTTTCAACACATTCAGCGGATAATCGGAAGAACCTGCTTTCAAAAAGCCGAGATAGTTTTCTGCCGCGTTTGGCTCGCCACGTAAAATTTTACTTGCCAACGCATGTGCGCCTGAAATGCCAGTAGCATATTGATAGACGTAATAATCTGCAAACAAGTGACTAAATGTTGACCAAACCATACCAACGCGCGGACGGTCAATTTTCACTTTACGACCAAAGCCCTCAGTAAACAAATCAGCCATCAAGTCCTGCATTGAATCGGCGGTCAGCGGTTCGCCACGCTCGACTCGTTCATGTGTCTCTAATTCGAAGCGTGCCAACGTCGGCATTTGGAAGAAATATCTAAAGAAGTTTCCACTCACGGCTTCTTCGATTAAGGCAATCAAGAAGTTTTTATCTTTGATGGTATTGAGCAAATGCCCGCGCATCATGGCTTGATTAAAGTTTGAGGCTACTTCGGCGACAAATAATGAATAACCTGAATATACAAACGGTTGATTCTTCCATGATAAATACGAGTGCATCGAGTGACCTAATTCGTGTGCCAATGTACTCATGCTTCCAACTTCACCCGTGTAAGACATCATAATGAATGGGTGAGTGCTAGGTGAGCCGTACGAAAATGCACCGTTCATCTTTCCTTGATTGACAGTTGAATCAACCCAACGGTCTTTTAGACAACCTTGTCGAACTGTATCCACATATTCTTTGCCAAGCGGGGCGAGACTTTCACAAATCAAATCCACTGCTTTTTCAAATGAAATTTTCGGCTTCTTTTTAACAATTGGCGCCCACATGTCAAAGTATTGAATGTCTTTTAACTTTAAGGCTTTGCGTTTGATTTCAAAGTAACGATGCCAAACAGGCAGTTTCTTTTTAAAAGTATTGATTAAGTTATGAAAGACTTCATCAGGAATATTATTATTAAACAATGAAGCCGAAAGTGACGAATCAAACTTACGCGCACGCATATTGAAAATGTTGGCGCTGATAGAAGCACCCAAGTTTGTGGCGAGCGTATTTTTGAATTCAATATGTTTATCGTGATAACTTTCAAACGCACTTTGGCGTAACTTTCTATCGGGGTCTTCCATTAAAGCGGAGTGATAATTCCCCTGAGTCACTTCTACTTTTTTGCCTTTGTTATTTTTCGCAGGCGAAAATTTGAAATCAGCATTCACCAACATGCTAGAACTATTGCTAGGTCCGCTAAATGGGTCGGCTAACATGCCTAAAATTTCTTCAACTTCTGCCGAACGCACATGCTTTTGCTGGCGGAACAAATCATCAAAACTTTGTTTGTATTCGGCTAGTTTAGAATTTTCTTTCATCCAAATATTTAATTGTTCTCTGCCAATTTTTAATAATTCAGGGTTTAAGAAAGAAGTCGCCGCCGCAACTTGACCTGCCATGCTAGAGGCTTTCCCAACCATGCCAGCCGCGCTTTGATTGGTCGTATCTACTGCATATTCAAATTGAGCATACATAAAAATGGTTTGAGCGCGAAGCGTTAACTTTTCAATGGCGTTAAGCCCGTTTAGTAAGGTTGCCGCACTTTCACCTAATTTGCCTTGAAATTTTTTAAGGCTCGGAATATCTTTTAACAACGCTTGTAAAGCATCTTCCCATTCTTTTTGAGTTTTGAAGACACTTTCTTTATTCCAAGTATATTTTTTGTTAACCTTATTACGAGTGGGGATAGAAGTAGGCATGTACGGTTTATCCTTTTATAAAATATTTGCGCGTAGCCAAACGCTCGCGTATGACTCAAATCATTTTGAATATCTT
>JAEURG010000095.1 GCA_016789345.1 Anaerolineales bacterium
GCGGCATGTTCTTGAACATGTCGCATACAGTACAACTGAAGTTCCAAGAAACTAGGTTCCATCCAATCGAATACCAAAATTTCTCCCGCTCTTTCATCTGTTAACGATTCGATTGTGGTTTGACATTTCTTACGGCAAGCACCCAAATACTCAACGACTTGTTTCTTTGTATATGGTTGCTCAGGCAACGCTCCAACGATAAAAGGAGCGGGTGGCTTAAAACCTTTTGTGACGCCTTCCAGAAATTGGTCCAGCCATTTCAGTGTGTGATAGGAGACAAACCAAAACTGACCAAACCTTTCATCTTCTGAATCTTTATACACCTCAACAGTCCAGAGATGCTCAGGGCATAGATGTATTGCATCAGCCAGCATATCAATGGCTGCTCCAAATTGTTTCCAAGTGCTCGTTCTCCAATCAACATTCATCTTATATCTCCTGAAACGCCATAACATTTGTGTATAAATAACTTAAATTGCATCTTGGTCTTCAATACCTGCCCACTTGAGGGCCTCCGCCCGTTCTCCAAAGGAAAGATATTGGATGATCTTTCCCTTGCGAAATATGAAACCATCCGCAAATCGTCCGTCGATCCAATTGGCTGAGTCTTTCAAGCGGACCCGAACATGGAGATATACAACAACTTTATCTTCATTCACTAAGAACTTCTCAGGCTCGCAGGTCCCTTCGGCCCAAGTCCCGCGTCCTTTTGTGACGTGTTCTTGTACCTCTATGATGCCACGATAGGTGCCAGCCGTTGGAAAGCCGTCTGGCTCAATTCGCACAATCTGCGGATCAAAATCTTTGGCGATGGCTTGCATGTCATTGCGATTGATTGCAGCAAAGAATTGTTCAAGTACTTCAGTTTCAGTGCTCATGGACCTCACTCCAGTTTCTACTTCAAACACTTAGGAAAAGTTTTGTAAAGGCTGACTGAAATGCCTATTTTTCAGTTTGCCATAATATCGTGTCTATAGGTCCATTTTTGGACTTTGACTTTATATTCTGATAAGACTGTCCCACAATTTGCTCAAGGATTTTCAAATCAACATCACTAAGCCGTTTGATATATAGACAATATCCAGTAGTGGTATGTTTTCCAAGTTTAGTTAACAATTTAGAATAACGTGCTGTGCCATCCATTAGATAAACTGTGATTTTCCCTTTTCTTGGATGAAAGCCAATAACAAGCGCATCGCCTTCACGTCCACTGTCGTATTTGTAATGATAGGAATCAAACGCGATAGTGCCTTCATTCGTTAGATTTGGCTTATGTCCGCTGATTCCCTGCATCATTTTAAGCAATACTTGACTATCTTTTATAGTTTGTTCATCATTGAGTGAATTAATATAGTCTTTGACTGAAATATCTTTTTGCGTGGATTTTCTTTTATCTGCCATAACTCAATCACTCCTCTGGATTATTTCTTATAGTGCAACGCAATAGCACCTGAGCCAAATGTTTTTGACGAAACAAGATTTAATCTAAGGTTTTCCACTGAATCAAATAAACGCGGACCTTTGCCTGCAATGACTGGGTGAACAACAAGGTGATATTCATCAATCAGATTCCATCCTGCAACTTGTGATGCGACGTTAAGACTGCCAATGGCAATATCTTTCCCTGGCTGTTCTTTTAACTTTAGAATCTCTTCGCGAAGATTTGAGCGGAGGAGTGTTGTGTTGTTCCACTCTACACTTTTCAATGTCTTTGAAAAGACAATCTTTGGGATGGCATCGAATGTACGTGCAAATTCGTTAATCACTTCAGTTTCTGACCCATTCACTGCAACATCGTGCCAGTACGGATACATCAAGCGATAGGTTTCGCGTCCGAAAATGTGAACGCCTGAATCACGCAGGAGGTTGGTGAAGTATTCGTGCAGTTCGTCATCGGCAGCGACGGCTGATTCATGACCACAGTAGCCGTCCAGCGTGATGTTGATTCCAAAGGTAACTTTTCTCATGGGATTTCTCCTTCATGAGATTGTAGAACTTATGTTCTGATTCGTCAAGTGGAAATAGTATCGTGTAGAGACCTGACATGTCTCCACGAAAGTCTGATTAATTGAAACCATTGTCCACGCAACCGTTTTGGTTAGCAACGGAGTCTGTAAGACATGTCGGGTCTTAAACATTCAAACCTGCGGACATTCAAACTTGAAACTCAATTCACCAAATATCCCCAACTATAAACCCATTCGGATACGGGTCACTTGAATCCACTACAAATTGATTGATTCCCGTAATCCATGCTGTGCCGCCGATGGTTGGCACAACGGCTTTATATTTCCCAACTTGTGTTTCTTCTACTAATCTTCCAGTAAATAAAGTTCCTAAAATTCCTTCGTGATAAAAATCTTGATTCAATCCTAATTCGCCTTTGGCATACATCACTGCCATTTTTGCACACGTGCCTGTTCCGCAAGGTGAACGGTCAATCACGCCTGTCCATGTGGATGGTTTGTTCCAATCTAATTTTCCTGTGGAAACGGTCACTACATTTTTTCGATGTGCTTTTGAATTTGTGGGCGGTGCAGAAAGTTGACCAATCGTTGGTCCAACAATTTCTGGGTTATCAGGATGCGTCACAGGATATTGCTCAGCAGTTGCGGTTTTTATCATCTCAGTTATCCGCGTAATATCTTTTCCCTCGTCAGGCGTCAGCTTCAAGTCAAATTGCGAAGCGTCTGCAATCGCATAAAACATCCCGCCCCAAGAGATGTCAACAGTCACAGTTCCCAAAGTTGGCACTTCCACTTTTACATCCAAATGCACTGCAAAGGCTGGGACGTTTTTAAATGTGACCTGCGTGACCTTGCCATCTTTACATTGCGCTTCAATTTCGACTAAACCCGCAGGCGCTTCAAGCGTGAACGTGGTAACTGGTTCTTGCATCTTCAACATTCCCAACTCTAGAAGCGTTGTGGCTACGCAAATTGTGTTCGTGCCAGACATGGGCGGATATTCGGTTTGCTCCATGATGATAAAACCAGCATCGGCTTGTGGGTGGGTTGGGGGGAGAATCACATTGCAACACAAAGCAGGGTACCCGCGTGGCTCGCGCAACATGCGCAAACGAATGTCGTCATGATTCTTTTCAAAATATTTCATCTTCTCGAACATCGTTTTGCCTGGCACATCCAAGACCCCACCCGTGATAACGCGACCTGGCTCGCCGCAGGCATGCAGGTCAATGGCTGTGATCATGTTGTTTAATTTCATATAAATTCCTTTTTGATGAAATCTAATCCCGTAGGGATGCTAGGATTATAGAATAAACGACAAAAGAAAATAAATCCCGAAGGGATGATATAGATTTCACATTTTTATGACACCCCTTTGGGGTTGATAATCAAAACATTTACAAATTCTATAATCATTTGACCCCTACGGGGTCATTGTCCTTTTTATTTCTTTGATATGTTCTGGCGTTGTGCGGCAACATCCGCCAATGAGACTCGCTCCATGTTCATACCAAATCTTTGACTGTAAACCAAACGACTCTGAAGAAGTTTCTCCTTGCCAAGTGTTTGTGACAGAGACATAAAATTCACCTGAGTTTGGATACACAATAATTGGTTTATTTGTATTCTTTTTTATTTCTTGAATCAAAGATGGAATATGTAATGGAGATGAACAATTAATGCCAATCGCTGCCACTTCCGGATATGAATCCAGCCATTTCGCCACATCCCCAATTTTTTCTCCATGACTAATATGCTCACCATCTTTGGCTGTGAATGTGAACCACGCGCTGGCGTTTGGAAATTCACTTATCAATTTAACTAATGCTTTTGCTTCGTCAAAATTTGGGATTGTTTCGCAGGCTAATAAATCCACACCTGATTCAATCAACGCTTCAATGCGCGGACGATGAAAGTCAATTAATTCTTTTTCTGTCAATTTATAGTCACCACGATATTCAGAACCATCTGCGAGAAAAGCACCATACGGTCCAACTGAGCCTGCAATTAATGGATATTGCCTATTGATTCGATTTTTTTCATCAGACCAAAATACATCTCTTGCATCTTTTGCAATTTGCACTGATTTTTTTATCAACTCAATTGCCTGATTTTTATTCAAACCTCGTTGTGCAAATCCTTCCACAGTGGCTTGATAACTAGCAGTGATAGCCACATCCGCGCCAGCATGGAAATAATCCAAATGCACTTGCCGAATTAATTCAGGTTGTTCCATCAACACCTTTGCAGACCATAACGAATCATTTAAGTCACAGCCGCGGTTTTCAAGTTCAGTTGCTAAGGCACCATCTAAAACGATGATATTTTGTTTTTGTAAAAATTTTTCAATGGGATTCATGCTTTAATTTTACTACCTTAAATAAAGAGACTGTCACCTTGTTGGTGACAGTCTCTTTGGACATTTTTTAATCCAATTCTCCTTTTAGGTAAATATCAAAAAAATCTATGCTTCTGCCCATTGCCGTATAAAAACTGCTGGCAATGTTGTGATTATCTCCATTATATAAATACAAATCAGCAATTTTGCCTTGAGCACGGGCAAGTTCCGCCACGCGGATGGAAAATTCATACGGCACATCTGCATCATTGGTGCCGTGATGTAATTGAATCGGTCCAGATAAATCTGCAAGATATGAAGTTGCTGAAATTGAATTCCAAAATTCAGGGTTTTGTTCAGGTGTACCGTATTCTGCAATCCAACTGTCGCGCCAGCCTCTGCCGGTTGAACTTGGCGAAGGCGTAAATGCACCTGTCCGTCGCCAGTTATATAACAGGTCAGGGTATGAAGCGACAACGCCTGCCCAAATCACACCGGCTTTGATATCTTGTGAAGCGACCATAGCGCGTAGAGTCAAATACCCGCCCATTGAATGTCCCCACATACCAATTTTTTCAGGGTTCACTTCTGGGTGTTGTTTAATAGAAGCAACTGCATTCATCACATCAATTTGATAACCGGGTCTGTTGTATGCGCCACCGGGTTCACCTTCAGATTGGTCATGTCCGCGATAATCAATGCGAAAGACAACGTAACCTGCTTTGGCAAGTTCATCTACATAATGAATATATCGTTCAGTTGTTTTATAAACATCAGGCGGAATGTAGCCATGATTGAAAACAATCGCAGGGAATCCACCTTCAGGCGGCTCGCCATTTGGAATGGTGAGCAATGCATAAATCTTATAGCCCTCTGAAAGATAATAAGAATAATAACGCCGATAATTTAATCCACGCTCAAGTTCTCTTTCAATCACAATTTCACTGCCGGGGTAAGTTCCATTTCGCATGGCAATAATACTCATGGGATGTGGAACAGGTGTAGCAGTTGGTAATGGCGTGAAGGTTGTAGTAGGCTCAGGTGTAAAAGTTAATGTGGGAGTTTCAGATGGTGGAATAGGTGTGGTAGTTGAAATTGGAGTCGTTTGTGGCATACATCCAATTAATAAACATGAAAGCGTGAGTAACAATAATAATTTTTTCATGTTGGCTCCATGTAGGGACACAGCGAGACGGTTAATCGTCAAAATTTTTAATTAATTCGCTGTGCTCCTACAATACAAATAAAAAGAGGCAGTTCATCACTGCCTCTTAAGTCTAACGTCATTTTTTATGCTTTTGTTGAACTCTCTACTTCTCTTAATTTTTCGGTCGCACGGAAATATTTCAAATACCGAATCGAATTCATATCTTTACCTAACAATAAATCTGAAGCTTTGATGGCACTGCCTAATTTAATTGGATCAGTAATCGAACAAGTTGCACCTGCTTGCATCATTAATGCTAAGAATGCTGCATTGACAGAATGTCTATCGGGCAATCCAAAAGAAACATTACTTGCACCCAAACTCATATTTACACCGAACTCTTTTCGTATCAACTCAATAGTTTTCAAAGTTACTGTTGCCGCAGCACTATTGTGTCCAACCGTCATCACCAATGGATCAATAATAATGTCTTCAATTGGAATTCCCATTTTTGTTGCGCGTTTGATAATTTTATCTGCCGCCGCTAAACGACCTTCTGGCGTAGGTGGGATGCCTTCATCTGCAATCGTTAATCCGATAACTGCCGCGCCTCTTTCTTTGACGATAGGCAGGACGCTTGCTAGTTGTTTTTCTTCTCCGTTGACAGAATTGATTAACGGCTTACCACCTTTGATAGCATTTAATCCCGCTTCCAAAATTTTAGGTTCATTTGAATCAATGCAAAGCGGAACATCTACAACGGATTGCACTGCTTCCACTACCAACGGAATCACTTCGGCTTCTTCAATTTGTGGATGACCAACATTTACATCCAAAACATCTGCTCCCCAATCCACTTGGCGTTTGGCGAGATGTTTAACAAAATCCATGTTTCGTTCAACGAGTGCTTGACCCAATTTCTTAATTCCCGTTGGATTTATTTTTTCACCAATGATGACAAATGGTTTGTCAATACCGATTATTACTTCTTTTGAGTTTGATTTGAGTATGGTGTGCATTCATTCTCCATTAATACTATTAAACCTGACAAGTCTTCAAAGATTCATTATTAAATTTATTACAACTTTTTTCTAAATGAGACCTGTCAGGTTTTTTATTTACCTAAAAACCTCATCGCCGTTTCTGCTAACACAGCAGTACCAATCGGCAAGGCGCGTTCATCCAAATCAAATTTTGGATGATGAAGTTCGTAAATTTCACGCCCTTCAATCATTGTGCCAAGCGTAAACATAGCACCAGGCGCATTCTTTAAAAATTCGGGGAAATCTTCCGCGCCTAATGATTTATGTAACGGTTGCACTTTGCCTTCGCCTAATAAATCTATGCCAACTTTTTCAATCGTTTCAGCAACAAACTTATCATTAATCAATGGCAAGCCACCAAACAAAAACTTTAATTCATAGTCGCCGCCAAGTGTTTTGATAATTTCAAATACACGCGTGATTTCTTCGCGTAATTGTTTTTCTACTTCTAACGATGTAAACCGCATTGTGCCTTTGATTTCAACTTTGTCTGGGATTACATTTTCAGTGAAGCCACCATTGACAGCACCAATGCTAATCACAGTAGGTTCAAATGGGTCTATTCTTCTTGAAATAATCGAGTTGATTCCCATAATTACATGTGCTAACAAAACAAACGGGTCATTTGATTTATGCGGATATGCTCCATGGCCGCCTTTTCCTTTAATGGTTGCACCCCATGATGTAACACCTCCGCCACTTGCGCCTTCATTGATTGCTATTGTTCCAACAGGGCTGGTCGGGTCAACATGTTGTGCAATGACATAATCCACACCTTCTACTGCACCTTCATCATACATTCTTTGTGCGCCACTTTTGCCTTCTTCATCAGCAGTCTCTTCACAGGGTTGAAACAAAAATCGAACACGTCCATTTAATTTTTCTTTTGCTAAAATTTTTGCCGCGCCCAATGCCATAGCGGTATGTGAGTCATGTCCACAAGCGTGCATTTTATTTTCAACTTGAGATTTATATTCCGATTCATTTAATTCTTGTAATGGCAAAGCATCCATGTCTGCACGAATGGCAACAAGCTTTCCACCTTCGCCTATTTCCGCAACCACACCTGTTTTACCAACTCCACGCTTCACTTTGTAACCCATCTTTTCTAATTCATCGGCTA
This sequence comes from Anaerolineales bacterium, assembly GCA_016789345.1. GTDB lineage: Bacteria > Chloroflexota > Anaerolineae > Anaerolineales > Villigracilaceae > Villigracilis. The sequence continues at coordinate 7,619 of JAEURG010000095.1, forward strand.
CGATTCCTGCCGTGCGAAATAAATCAAAACCCGTTTCAGGGTGTTGATGAAAATCACGCCGCCATTCGATTAATTCTTCTGAGATTGCATGTGCCTGTTTAATCATTTGATTATGCTCCTTTATAACGCTTCTTTCTTAATTTATAGTTGGTTACTGCTTACTGATAATTGATTACTCGCCTTTACTTCTTTTTCACTTTCACAGTTTCTTTCTCAGCCGCCGCCATAATCTTATCCAACTCGGCTTCTTGTTGTGGTTCTAACGGCTCTACTACATGTTCGTGTAAAATTCTTTCGGCTTCATCGGTTGCATAATCAGCCATTTGTTTGCGACTCATTTTATCTTCCCATGTATCCCATGAATTTCTTTCGGCAAGTTTAGTCAAAGCCATTTCACCCGCACGTAAATGTTTGAGTGTATGTTTACTGGCTAAATAATTTCTATTGGTATTCATCACAGTATTGATAACTTCTACTGCTAAATGTTCTGCATCTGCCGATAACCCTTGTCTTTGACGATGCACGCTTTTTGCTAATTCATTATCCAAAACCATTTGAGCAAACGAACCCATCACACCTGCTTCCATTTCACCAATACCCGATAGTTCATCAGCCCCAGCAAGGGCGGGGAGAGAAGCGTTGAGTCCGCGTTCAAAAGCATTTTGTGCATCAAGAGTATGTGCATTGGTTGAGAACCCATACACGTTGACTGAGAATCCGTAATAATGTCCGAGTTGCACCGTTGCCGCAGACGAGATACCAAGTTCAACGCCACCCCAAATCAAACCAGTTCGTGGTTCTAACAATCCTAGTCGTCCACAATAAATCACACCACAACCTGGATTCATTATTTGTGCCAACACCAACGGAGCAAGTGACTCAGCACTTTGCTGAACCAAACTTCCTGTAATCGTCATCGGAGAAGTTGCACCACCAGTAGGTGCGGGAAGATTTGCATGAATGACTCCCGCATTCGCCATATCCATAATTGCTTGCGCCGCGACATCATGCATTGTCAACGGACTCACTGGCGATAACGAAAGTGTTAATTCATGTGGTTGAATACCAATCACTGCCGCCATTTCAACTGCATATTTGACTTCATGACCAAATTGAATGCCAGGTCCTTGCACGGGCTTGGTCGTATGTGACAATGTATGCCGATACATATACAACGCCATCATTTCATTTTCAACATCAGGTGGCGTAAAAAATGGTGTGACGTTATTACAATTTGGCAGTGCATCTAATACACGCGTTGCATTGACACAATCTTCATGTGTGGCGGCATGATGTGTGCCCGTGCGTGCATCGAATACATCTCGTGCTCCACCGAGGTTATGAAAAAATAATTCGCCACTTCCAATTTTGTTCACTGTTCCATTTCTTCCACGAATCTCTGGTCGTTTATTGGCTTTGGCAACCGAATCCATAATTAAATCTTCGGGCATACACACGCGATTGCCATTCATCGTACAACCTGCACCCAATAAAATATCCAAACTTGGTTGATGCGTCCAAATAATGCCAACTTCACTCATCACTTTCATGGTGGCATCGTGCATGGCTTTCACTTCTTCATCGGATAAGAACTTTAAGTATGGCATTGATTCTCCTATTTGTATTCAACTCGGTGGTTTCGATACGGCTTCGCAAAAAATGTTTCGATAAACTAAACACAACGCGCTCAGCCTACTCGACCACCGAAGCATTTCTCTAAAAACTTTATTCGCTTCGTTTCTGAATCAATTATATTTTCTATTTTCAAAAACGAATGGCCTTCATCTTCATACAAAAGTAATTCAACTTCTTTGCCAAATTCAATTAACTTATCACGCGCATCAATTGAATCGGATGCAGGGCAACGTGGGTCATTTCCGCCGCAAATTAATTGCACAGGCGCATTTACTTTATCTAAAAAGAAATATGGCGAAAGAGCAATCCATCTTTCTTTATTTTCTTCGGGGTCGCCCATGTTTTCGATATTCCAATGTTGCAAGTCTTCACGTGACTCGTAATGTGATTGTATCCAATTCATAAACGGAACAACTGCCGAACCACCTGCAAATAAATCTGGATAAAAAGTTAAACAACACATCGTTAAAAATCCGCCATGACTTCGTCCCGTCACAACGATTTTATTTTTTTCTGCCAAATCATTTTCAATTAAAAATTTCACACCTGCCGCACAATCATTTGCATCCACACCGCCCATATCATATCTACTTGCATTTTGCCATTTTTTTCCATAGCCTGTCGAGCCGCGATAATTTGGTTGCAACACATTCCAACCGCGCGCCAACATTTCACTCACAAACGGATTCCACATATTTTGATAGTGCCAATTCGGTCCGCCGTGAATTTCAATAACAGCACGTTTGCTATCTTTTGCACGAAACAACAAAGCAGGAACTTTCACACCATCCATGCCTGAATAAAAAATTTCTTCTGGTTGTGCAAAATCAAAACCGATTTCACTTGATTTTGTTAATTGAATCGCTTCGTCATTTTCTAAATTGATTTTCCACAAATCAGGCGGATGATTTACATCTTCATAAATCAAGATGACTTCATTATTAATGATTTGTGGAAAGGTATGCAATCCATCACCAACTTTGACTTGTTGAATCTCTCCGCCTCTTTTCCTAAACTGAAAGTTGGTTTTTGCACCTTCACTATGAATCCAGCCGATAAAATCCCCGCTCCGCGAAGAGACAGGTTGTGTATCATCCCCAACCGAATCTGTGACCCAAGTAATTTTTTTAGACTCTACATCATATAATCCAATATTATGCCATTCTCCATTTTCACAAGAAAATAATAAATGTTTTGAATCCGAACTCCATACAGGATGTTGTGTATTTAATACTTCATCATTATCTTGCAATTGAAAATATTTTTTGCCCTTCGACTGGCTCAGGGCGTCGCTTGCCACTTCCACAACATAAATCGAATACTCACTTGCCTTTGATTCTGCTGACACAGCAATATATTTTCCATCTGCTGACCATGTCACATCCCAAATGGGGCGGTGGATGTCTAGTAATAAACTTTTTTCTTGTGTTTCAATATCTAAAAGATATAAAGCAAAACTCCCGCTTTCATCTGAAAGAATGGCTAATGTTTTTCCGTCTGGAGAAAAGTCAAAATTCGGTTGATGCGCGTAGCCAAAACCGGACGTGAGATTGATAATCAAATCGTTTTGCAAATTATGGAGAATAATATGATAAGACTCACTGCCATCATAATCAACAACATAAGCAAGATATTTCCCATCAGGTGAATGTTTTGGAGAAAATTTAGAGCCAACAATGTCGCCGCCCAACTCTCTAATCCGCTGTGCTGAGCCTGTCGAAGCATCTAATTCTCCAATCTCTAATCTCCAAAGTTCCCACTTCCCACTTTTATTCCAAGCAAACACAACTTCTTTTTCATTAGGTGAGATGCTGAATCTTAAACCCGTGTCCACGTTTGGGATGCGCAGAAGTTGGGGGAGAGTCAGCATGGCTTATGCAATTTGAAAATCTTCGAGTTGAGGCAATTGCTCAACACCCGCTTTTTTAGCAAGGTCAAGCATGAAGGTATGTAACTGTTCCACTTTAGCAGAATCAAGTTCAGGTCTAGTATAAGAAGCGAGCAAGTCATTGACCATCACTTTAGCGCGGGAAAAAGTATCCAATGAACCTGCTTTTTTCCAATCACGCATTGAGTCTCTATCAATCACGTTGCTTGGTAAATGTTGTTCTTCGCGGAACAATTTCATGGTGATTTTTTGTTTAAGAAAATCCCCGCCCTTGAAATTAATTTTGTCGTCATAAAAACCTGTTGCTAATGTTTCAGTATGAAGTTTTACACCTTCAAGCATACGTTTTGCCATGGCAATGCCTTCAGCATCAATGACAAGTTTTTCAGCGGAATGACATGAAAGAAAATCTAACATGCCCGAGCCAGAAATCATATTGATGCCACTCAATGCACCAATCATGGCAGTGACTCCACTTTCAAGACCTGCTTGTGTATCAACAAGTTTTGAATCGGAAGAACCAAGATACGCATGCGTTGGCATGTTGAGTGATTTTGCAACTTGGGCATAAGAACAATCGAGCATGGCAGTTTCAACTGAACCCATTGGGGTTGCACCTTTTTTCATATCAAAGATACATGCCGCGCCCCCCCAAACAATTGGTGAACCTGCTTTTGCTAATTGATGAATAGTGATACCTGCTAAACATTCTGCTGTATGTTGTGTGACTGTGCCAAGCATCGTCACTGGAGCCGCAGCACCAGATAAAGGTACTGAAACAATTTCAGCAGGGATGCCTGCGCGTGCCAATGCAATTAAATTTCCAGATGCAAAATTACTCCAAATTAATGGTGGAGCAGGGCATACATCAAATATAGCGCGCGGTTTATTTTTCGATTCTTCGTGTCCGCCTGCGAGAATGGCAAGCATGTCAATCATTTCAGAAACAGTTTTATTTGTAAACGCCCCTGTCACAATTGGTTTCTTTGAAAATAATAAAGCCAAATACAAACGATATGAATCTTGAATCGTTTGTGGCACATCATGGCAAACAACTGCTGTTGATTGTGCATCATATTGTGATAATTGTTCTGCAACTTTAATTAATTTAAGCAGATGTTGCGTTTCAGTGGTTTCATGCTCTAGTGTTTCTGGATTAAGCATCGCGATTCCAGATGAGCCTGGGTCAAAATGAACTGCATCGCCTCCATACTTGACCGTGGGATTGCCATCGTAATCGTATAAATAAAACTCGCGTGGAGCACTTTCCAATGCCTTGCGGACAATTTGTTCGGGAATTTTTACAACATTTGTTTCTGTATCAATTTGTGCGCCAGCACTTCCAAGTAAATCTCTGGCTTCTTCATTATTAACTTTCACTCCCGGCTTTAATAACAGTTGATAGGCTTCATCTAAAATTCGTTCAATTAATACATCATCAAGGAGTAAAAGTTTTGGTTGCATAATTTTTCTCTTTCTTAAACACTAAGGACACGAAGTACACAAAGATTTATGACTCAATCTGACCAATAAGACTATTTAGACCAATAAGACCATTTAGACTAATTATTGGTCTGCTTTTCCGACTAACTCTTTGGCTAATTTCACCGCACCGACTGCATCTTCGGAATATCCATCGGCTTTGATTTTGGTTGCCCAATCACGAGTAATCGGCGCACCACCGACCATCACTTTAATTCGTGGGCGTAAACCTTCTTTATCCAATTCTTCAATCACTTCACGTTGACGAACCATAGTGGTTGTTAGCAATGCACTCATACCAATAATTTGCGCATCAATTTCTAATGCCTTGCCGATAATTTTATCGGCGGGTTGGTCCACACCTAAGTCAGTGACTTCAAATCCAGAAGCACTTAACATTGTGCCGACTAATGTTTTACCAATTTCGTGAATATCACCTTCAACAGTGGCTAAAACAACTTTTCCCATCATTTCGCGGGCTTCGCCAAGTTTTAATAACTCAGGTTCAAGCACAGCCACTGCGGCTTTCATCGCTTCGCCAGCCATCACCAATTCAGGTAAAAAGGCTTCACCTGCACCAAATTGGTCACCAATATAATTCACGCCGACCACAAATCCTTTGGTGATTGTGTCTAGCGGATGCAAGCCTATTTCAATTGACTTTTTAGCAAGTTCAATCGCAACTTCTGATTCCCCTTCGATAATACACTGTGCCATGTCTTTATATAATTTGTCCAAATCTTCGGTCATAAAATACATTCTCCTTTTAAATAGAGTGCGACGCACCTTTTTATTTACTTTTCTTAATCAAATGCAAAACTTGTTTTTCTTGTTCTCGCAATAATTTTGCTGGCACGTTCAAATATTTTTCTAACCATCTGCCAGATTCCATGACATGCTCAATGGAAACTTTGACTGCTAAATCCGCATCGCCTTTTTTGAAAGCATCTAAAATTGCTGAATGTTCATCATGTGTTTGAGTGACACTGCTTTTGACCAATTCAGGTTTTCGGTATAAGGCTTCATATAAAAGCCAATCAGGGAAAGCATTTGAAACAATTGTATACAGTTGAATCAACAAGGCATTGCCAGAGGCTTCTGCAATCGCGGCATGGAATTCACGGCTAAGTTGTCTTTCTTGTGGCATTTCGCTTAAGTCCACATGCCTATCCATTTCATCCATGATTTTTTTTAGACGAGTCACTTGTTCAGGTGTAATATTTGTCGCCGCTTCATGCGCAATGATGGCTTCCAGAATGAGGCGCAAGCCGTAGGCTTCTATCACTTCTTTGGTATTCATCTCACGCACACGCACACCACGGTAGGGGACTCGCTCCGCGATTCCTTTTGCTACTAACAAATCAAACGCCTCGCGGACGGGGGTCATGCTGACTCCCATTTGGGAAGCAATATCTTCCTGCCTGAGCCAATCGCCAGGCGCGTATTTGCCTGCGATAATTTGGCGATGCAGTGCATCAAAGATTTCTTCTTTGAGGATTTTGTGTGTTTCTAGGATTGACGCCATAATTGTATATTATATATAATTTAAGGGAATTTCGGAAGAGGCTTAAAACATGACATGTCTCATTAGAAGTCTGGCAGATTTGAGTCTTTGTCCGCGCGAAGGTTCTTGTCAAAAACAATGCAAGTAAGACATGTCATGTTTTGAATTTGCGCTTAAGCAAAGAAACATAATTTCATTCGTGTATAATTAAATCATTGGAGTGATTATGTCTGAAATTGACCTTGCACCACTCAAACCCGCAATTGAAAAATATATTCCGATGAGCCGCTCTGGGTTGTTGCCTGCCTTGCACGCGGCTCAAAGTATTTATGGCTGGATTTCTGAACCCGTTGCCACAGAAATCGCCAAAACTTTGCGCGTGCCATTGGCTGATGTGCATGGCGTGATTGAATTTTATTCGCTGTTTTATAACGAGCCTGTTGGCAAAAAAGTGATTCGCGTTTGCACCGACCCTGCTTGCGGAATTAAAGGATCTGATGACATCCTGCGAAAACTTTATAAACAACATGATGCAGAACCGCATCAACTTAACGCCAAATTGAATCTGACCATTGAGCCGAGTCCATGCCTCGGCATGTGTGAACTTGCACCAGCAATATGGACAATGGATGATTACAACAATTCATGGACAGTAAATGAAGGTGATGAAAGACCCAAGTCTTTGGTTTATGGTCCAATCAGAGAATTAACAAAAAATTGTGGGAATGGCAAAACAACTTATTTAGATAAATATGGAAAGTATCAAGCATTTGAGAAAGCAAGACAAATGCCGTCAGACAAAATAATTGCTGAGGTAAAAGAATCAGGTTTGGTCGGGAGGGGAGGCGCGGCGTTTCCAACGGGAGTCAAATGGGAAGGCGCATTCAAAGCGGAAGCGAATCAAAAATATGTCATCTGTAATGCCGATGAATCCGAACCCGGCACATTCAAAGATAGAATTTTATTATTAGATGACCCACATTCAACCATTGAAGGCATGTGCATTGCGATGTATTCGATTGGTGCTAGCAAAGGTTTTATTTATGTGCGTGGAGAATATCCATACATTGTGCCTGTTTTAGAAAAAGCATTGAGTGAAGCACGAGATGCAGGTTATTTAGGAAAAGATTTTGATATTGAAGTTCGCGTCGGCGCGGGTGCTTACATTTGTGGCGAGGAGACTGCGCTGTTTGAGTCAATCGAAGGGAAGCGCGGTTTTCCGCGTGTGAAGCCGCCTTTCCCAACAACACATGGTTTGTTTAGCAAGCCGACCGTGATTAATAATGTTGAAACGTTGTGTAATGTGCCATTGATTATTTCAAAAGGTGTTGCTGAATATCGAAAAATTGGTACAGAAAAATCGCCTGGACCGAAATTGTTTTGTGTATCAGGTGATGTTGCAAAGCCCGGCATTTATGAAGTTCCATTTGGGGTGACGTTGCGCGAAGTATTGGAAATGGCTGGTGGTGTTGCAAATGGAAAAAACTTGAAATCAGTTTTGTTCGGTGGCGCGGCAGGTGCATTTGCGACAAGTGAGCATTTAGATGTCAAAATGACATTTGAAGATTTACGCGGAGCAGGTTTGCCTCTTGGTTCAGGCGTTGTGATGGTCTTTGATGAGACTCGTGATATGCGTGATGTATTAAATCGTTTGGGTCATTTCTTTGCACATGAATCTTGCGGAAAATGCTATCCATGCCAGATGGGGACTCAACGTCAAAAGGAAATTTTACATCGTATTGCAATTGGTAAAGTTGATTCTGATGATTTTGTGCGCTTGCAAGATGTTGGCTGGACGATGACCGATGCAAGTCTATGTGGTTTGGGTCAAACAGCGGCGAGTGCAGTTTTGTCCGCGATGAAGTTATGGCCCGAACTTTTTATGGAAAGTGGAAAGTAGAAAAGTAAGGAAATTTATTGAATGGCACAAATCAAAAAGACAGTACGAAAAGGTAAAAAAACAGAAGAAGTAAATAATATTGAATCAACTGGTGTTGAAAAACCTGTTGAGGCAACAATATCAGTTTCACAAAAGCCTATTATTGAAGCTTACCCTATAAAGCCCAAAGGCTTACTGTTCATTATTGCCTTAATTCTTGGTTGGCTTTCAGATTTTCTTTTTTGGGAGCAAGCACTTGGAGTTAATGTGCCTTTGTTCTTAACACTTTGT
>JAEURG010000096.1 GCA_016789345.1 Anaerolineales bacterium
CGCATTCAAGCCGTGCCGTATTTTGACCAATTCATTGTATTAGATGCCAATAATAAAGATATATTAGCAATTTATCCATCTTCTGATGCAAATACATTTCGTTTGTATCCAGATGAAGATTCGGGAATTTTCTTAGCCACCAACGGCGTGTTGACTCAAATTTATTCTATTCCACCGACAACATCAGAAGAAAGTGCGCGTGTTTCATTTTTGGTTGCCATTGTGGATTCAACTGGTCAGGTAGAAAGAATTTTGATTGGGCGCACTTCACTTGAATCAAACCCGTTAACATTGCCATTAATTGATAGCCTCAATAACATGAATGACCTTGATGGTTCTGGTATGTTGTTGAATGAAAACAATCGCGTGTTATATCACTCTGACAAAACACAATCTTTGTCTCCATATAATGGACAACAAAGAAGTGAAGCATTTTTCTATGACGATACCGCTCCAGATGGTACGCGCGAAATGGTGTATTACCAACCTGTGTTTGGTCGTCCGTGGGCAATTGTGCTAAAAGTCCCTGCCCAACGTGCGCAACAAATTGCATTAAATATTGCTATGCCATTAGCAGTGATGATTATTGTGCTGGCAGTGATTGCGATGATTTCATTGCGTGTGGGCTTAAGAGTCGTCACTGGTTCTTTGCAAAGTTTGGCGGCAGAAGCCAATCGTATTGCACAAGGTCAGTTAGACCATCCGCTTCAAGTAAAAGGGGAAGATGAGGTAGCACAACTCAGGCGGGCGTTCGAGCAGATGCGTTCTAGTTTGCAATCACGTTTGGAAGAAATTAATCGTTTGTTGCAAGTGAGTCAAGGTGTTGCATCCAGTTTAGAAATGCAAGATGCTGTTAAGCCTGTGTTAGAAGCGATTCTTTCTACGGGTGCAAATTCTGTGCGTGTGGCATTATCTCCAGAAATTTTGCCAGATACTTATGTTGAGTTACCTTCGCGTTTTGCATTGGGTGATGCAGGCGAGTTGTACGCGCATTTTGATGAACAAATTTTACAGTTGGCGCAAAGCCAGCAAAAAATTGTTTTACCGAATCTGACGCGTTCACGTGAAATTGATTTAGACCCAACCAAGCCGCAACCGCTAGCGTTGTTAGCAGTGGCGTTGCGTCATGAGAATCGTTATTATGGCGTGGTGTGGGCGGGTTATGAACAGCCGCGAAAATTTTCTGATTCAGATGTGCGTTTTGTGACGACTCTGGCTGGGCAAGCCGCTTTGGCAATTGCAAATGCGCATCTCTTTCTTAACGTGGAGGCTAGTCGCCGCCAACTGGAAGCGATTCTTAACTCCACGCCAGACCCTGTGCTGGTAACAGACCATCGCAACCGTTTGTTGTTAGCAAACTTTGCCGCGGCAGAAGCACTCGGACCAAAAGTGGATGATGATGCTCGTTCTCGTGTTGAAACAGAAAAAGTTATCAAACTCAAACCGTTGGTTAATTTATTACAAAGCACAACTTCTGAAAAACAATCGGCTGAAATTGTATTAGCAGATAAACGTACTTATTTTGCAACTGCCTCGCCAGTGATGGTAGAAGGCAAGCAAATTGGGCGCGTGTGCATTATGCGTGATGTGACACACTTCAAAGAATTGGATACAATGAAATCTGAATTTGTAGCAACGGTCAGTCACGACTTGCGCTCGCCATTAACGTTAATGCGTGGTTATGCCACCATGTTAGATTCAGCAGGCGAGTTAAACGAACAGCAACAAGGTTATATTAAGAAAATTATTTCAGGTGTAGAGAATATGTCTCGCTTAGTAAATAATTTATTAGATTTAGGTCGTATTGAAATTGGCGTTGGTTTGCAAGTAGAAAATGTGACCGTCTTGGATGTAATTGAACGTGTGACGAGTGCTTTGCATTTACAAGCCATGCAAAAAAATATTTCTTTGCAATTGGAATTAGCGAAAGATATGCCTCACGCCATAGAAGCCGACCAAGCACTCTTGCATCAGGCAGTGTATAACTTGGTTGAAAATGCAATCAAATATACGCCAGAAAATGGAAGCGTTATCATCCGCACAATTTCTGAACCAAAGCATTTAATCTTTGTCGTTAAAGATTCGGGTATTGGCATCCCGTCAGAAGATTTTCCACGTTTGTTTGAAAAATTTTATCGTGGCAAACAACGCGAAGCACGCGCTCAACCTGGCTCTGGTTTAGGTTTGGCAATCGTACATTCGATTGCAGAAAGCCACAGCGGGAAAATTTGGGTAGAAAGCGAAATTGGAAAAGGTAGTACTTTTTATTTGCAAATTCCTTTGACACAACCAAATGAATTGAAATAAAGTTGTATTATCTTGTCTACACCTCTTAAGTGACTGCAAACCCAAAAAATAAAAATAGTACTATAATCCAAACTTGTCCTTCCGCGGGAAGGGCATAATTTTTGCCTGTATGGCAAGTTGGTACGGAGGATTAATCAAGAAAAAAAACAAACCCCCATTATTGAAAGAAGCACAGATTACAAACCTCGTCGCACATTTCGTTCATGGTTAATTGGGCGACCATTATCCACAGCGGATGCGGCACATGAAACGATTGGAAAAAAAGTTGGTTTAGCAGTCTTCGCGTCCGATGCGCTTTCATCAAACGCGTATGCTACACAAGAAATTCTTGTCATCCTTGCAATTGCTGGGATGTCTGGATTTCAATACGTGTTTCCAATTTCTATTGCGATCGGCGCATTGTTGGTGATTGTGGCGGCTTCGTATCGCCAAGTGATTTTTGCATATCCACAAGGCGGTGGTGGATACATCGTAGCGAAAGATAATTTGGGTGAATTCCCCGCTTTGATTGCCGCCTCATCGCTTCTGATGGACTATGTGCTAGTTGTTTCTGTTTCAATATCCTCTGGCATAGCCCAAATCTCTTCAGCGTTTCCTATTGTTTATGAATATCGTGTGGCAGTCTCAGTTGCGGCTGTGTTCTTAATCACCATTTTGAATTTACGCGGCTTACGAGAAACTGGTGCGGCTATTATTGCTCCGAACTTTTTCTTTATCTTTATGATGTTCATTACATTAGGCGTGGGTATCTTCAAATATTTCACCGGCTCGTTAGGTACAGTGACAAATCCCCCTGAGATGATTCATTTGCATGACACCGTTGCTATCATCACACCGTTTTTGATTTTGCACGCTTTCTCCAGTGGCACCGCGGCTTTGACCGGCATTGAAGCGATTTCAACTGGTATTACCGCCTTTAAGGAACCACGCAGTAAAAATGCCGCCATTACATTAACTTGGATGGCTTCCATTCTGTTAACCGTTTTCTTGGGCATTTCATTCCTTGCCACGCATATTCAAGCCATTCCGTCTGAGTATGAAACCGTGATTTCACAAATTGCCAGAACTGCTTTTGGTGGTCAAAACATTTTTTATGGTGCCGCAATTTTAGGTACAACCGTTATCTTAATGCTTGCCGCCAATACTGCTTTTGCAGGTTTCCCACGTTTGAGTGCATTAATGGCTAAAGATGGCTTTGCACCACGTCAATTAACTTATCGCGGAAGCAGACTTGTGTATTCGCGTGGCGTGATTGCTTTGGCATTTTTATCCGCCGTTTTGATTATTCTATTTCAAGCCAGTGTGACAAGATTAATTCCACTGTATGCCATTGGTGTGTTTTTGTCATTTACGATTGCACAATCGGGCATGGCGATTCGTTGGTGGCGAAGCGGAAAACTTTCCCTTGAAAAAGAAACAGTCGGTAATTATTCCACCTTACGATATGACCCAACATGGAAATTGAAAATGGCGCTGAATGGATTTGGTGCTTTGTGTACCGCAGTTGTGATGGTGGTTTTTGCAATCACAAAATTCAAAGATGGCGCATATATCGTTATGATTTTGATTCCTTTGTTGGTTGCAGTTCTTTGGATGATACATCGTCATTACAATAAATTAGCAAAACAACTTTCTCTTGAAAATTTTGGCGTGATTCCGCCGCAAACGATTCGTCATCGTGTCATTATGCCAGTCAGTGGTGTGCATCAAGGCACGCTTTCAGCATTGCGATATGCACGCATGTTATCTAGTGATGTCACTGCGGTTCATGTCACCATTGAACCAGAAGATGCCGAAAAAACCCGCAAGAAGTGGGAAACATGGGGCGAAGGCACACGCTTGGTCATTTTAGATTCGCCGTATCGTTTATTTGTTGAACCTTTATTAAAATATATTTCTGATATTGCTGAGCAACGCCAGCCTGGTGAAACGATTACGATTGTTGTACCAGAATTTGTTTCAGATAATAAACTCACTGGCGCATTGCATACAAACACTGCTACGATTTTGCGCGACCAGTTAAAACTTCAACATGGTATTGTCATCACGAATGTGCCATATCATGTGCATGAAAGTGAAGCACGTCATTAAGGAGTACCAATATGAATTTTATTATTTTAGGATGTGGAAGATTCGGCGCGGAACTTTCGTACCGCCTCTTTCAAAGTGGACATCAAGTGGTGGTGGTGGATAACGACCAAAAATCTTTTAACCGCCTCCACCCTGACTTTCGAGGGCGTACTGTTGTAGGAGAAGCTCTCTCGGCTGACACCTTGTCACGCGCAGATGCGGCACATGCCGATGGTGTAGCAGTTGTCACCAATTTAGATGCATTAAACGCAGTGATTGGGCATTCTGTTCGCGTGCATTACCCAAACGTCAAACAAGTGATTGTAAGAAATTATGACCCAGCCATGAGAGATATGCTGGAAGCGTTTGGTTTGCAATTGGTTAGTTCTACTGCATGGGGAGCAGAACGTGTGCAAGAATTATTAGTAGACCCAACCTTTCGCGCGGTATTTTCAGCAGGCAATGGCGAAGTGGAAATGTATGAAATGTACATCTCAGAAAAATGGGATGGTATGCCAGTTTCCGATTTGTTAAAGGGTTGTGGAGAAATCGTCAGCGTGGCACTCACTCGCGCGGGCAGAGCAGAATTACCGTCGCAAGAAGCGGTTTTACATCAAGGCGATGTGTTGATGGTGAGTGCAACATTTGAAGGCGTGAAAGCCATGCGTGCCAAATTGCAAGAAGGGAAGGAATAATCATGTTTGTATTTATTGCTGGCGGCGGGCGCACAGGTTCAGAACTGGCTGTACAATTGCTCGCTCAAAAATATGAAGTACGTTTGATAGAACATCGCCGTGATTTGTTGGGGCGTTTGCACCATGAATTGCCGACCGAAGTGATTTATGAAGGGCAAGCCACCGACCCCACGATTTTGAAACAAGCGGGTTTGGATAAAGCGCAAGTAATTGTGGCGTGTACCAATGATGATGCCGCGAATTTGGTTTTATGTTATTTGGCGCGTACTATGTTTAATATCAAACGCACTGTTGCACGGATTAATAATCCGCGTAATGCGTGGTTGTTTGATAAAAATTTTCATGTGGATGAAACGATTAATCAAGCCGATGTGATGGCGCATTTGATTCAAGAGGAAATGTCATTAGGCGATATGATGACATTGCTCAAGTTGAGACGTGGAAAATATTCATTGGTAGAAGAAAAAGTACCAAAAGGTGCTAAAGCATTAGGTGTGCAAATTAAAGATTTAGGTTTGCCAGAACAATGTGTAATTGCGGCGATTATCCGCCATGGTGAGATTGTTTTGCCACGCGGCACAATTGCGTTGGAAGAGTTTGATGAAGTGCTAGCGATTACCGATGATGAAGGCGCAAAACAATTGGCGTTTTTGCTTGAGCCACCGGATAGGTCAATTTTATAAAACAAAACCCCGATGAGAAATCATAGGGGTTTTGTTTTTATTACTTCCCAACCATCTCTTTCATCTGCTCAACATACGCCAGAGATTGATGACGGAAATAGGTATTATACAATTCAGCATAATGACCATTTTGATTTAATAACCCTTCGTGATTGCCTTCTTCGATAATCGTTCCTTTTTTCATGACAACAATTCTATCCGCGGCTTTGACAGTAGACAAACGATGGGCAATTAAAATGCTGGTTGAATTTTTGAGAATCAAATTCAAGGCTTGTTGAATTTGCCATTCAGTGAATGGGTCAATGCTGGCGGTGGCTTCATCTAAGATGAAGATGGCGGGGTTTTGAACAAGCACGCGCATCAATGCTACGAGTTGACGTTGTCCCATTGATAATCTATTGCCACGTTCGCCAACTTCAGTATGTAAACCATCTGGCAAAGTTTCTAGCCATTCACCGTCACCAATTTTTCTGGCGAGCTTGAGCATTTCATCTTCTGGCACGCCCGGCACAGCATAACGAATATTTTCCGCGACTGTACCTGAAAACAAAAATGGAACTTGCGAAACGATTCCGAGTTGACGACGATATTGAGTCAAATCAAAAGTGCGGATGTCACGCCCATCAATTAGTAAACGACCTTCTTGATATTCGTAAAAACGCGCAATTAACTTGGCGATGGAAGATTTCCCCGCGCCGGTGTGACCGACAAGCGCAAGATTCTCTCCGGGTTGAATCAACAAGTTGAAGTCAGAAAGAATCGGTTCTTTATCCGAATAGCGAAAATTCATGTGGTCAAAAAGAATCTCACCTTTGAGTCGTGGCACATCCACTTTTTCTTTTTGGATCACATTCGGGTCAGCATCAATCAATGCGAAGACACGTTCAGCGGCAGAAAGTCCGCCTTGAATTTGCGCCCAAAACGATGTGAGATTCAAAACTGGAAAAAAGAATTGGTCGAGACTGATGATAAAAAGATACCACGCGCCAATGCTGACGATGCCTTGCGCCGCACTAAAACCGCCGACATAAACAAGCACACCGACAAACACGCCTCCGACTGCGTTTAGAACTGGGAAGACCAGCGACAGCACAAACCCACGTTGAACATTGACTCCATAAGACTGTTGATTTGATTCGTCAAACGATTTGAAGATGCTTTCTTCTTGACGAAAATTTTTCGCAATCGAAATGCCGCTGATGGTTTCTTTAATTGCCGCATTCACATCTGACATGGCTTTCATACCGCGTTTTGTGACGCGCCTTGCCATGGCGCGAAAGCCTGCCGCAATTGCAAAAATAAACGGAAGAAAACCAATCATCAATAATGCCAAACGCCATTCTGTATTGAATAGCACGATGGCAATAATGACGGCTTGCATAATTTGTGCGCCGACATCCGTGACGATAACGACGAGTTGACCAAAATCATTTGTATCGGATGTGATTCGTGAAACAATACGACCTGATGAAAATTGGTCGTAAAAAGATAAATCATGTTCGGCGGCGGCACGAAATGCGCGTGAACGCATATCTAAAACTACATCACCGACAGCGCGTACGGTCAGACCGCGCCTCAGCCAGTTCAATCCCCACAAGCCAAATGCTACACCAATAAGTGCTAGCCCAATCCATGTGATTTCTTCATTCGTAGGTTGTTCTTGAATCAAATCCACCATGTGGCTTACAACGACTGGCAATGCGGCACCAATAAACGCCAATATGATGATAATAAAAGATGCGAAAGCAAGCCGTTTGGTTTGTGATTTGAAATAATTAACCATACGACTCACCAACACACGGTCTGTGTATTGGCGGTCATATTTTTCGTCGTTTAGTCCTGCAAAGAAACCCATAAGTTAGCCTTTAGCTTTTAGCGATTAGCGTTTGGCTTTTAGCCGTTGGCATTTAGGGTTTGGCTATCTGCTAATGGCTAATTACTAATCGCTTTTTTTATTCTCTAAAAATTCTTGAATATGCTTCGGATGTTTCCATTAATTCATCATGTGAGCCACTGGCAACGATTTGACCTTTGCGAATCACGATGATTAAATCTGCCCAGCGGATTTGGGAGAGGCGATGTGTGATGATAAACGTCGTTCGTCCGCGCGCCGCGTTGGAGATAGCGCGTTGGATTTTATCTTCGGTTGCAGAGTCAATCGCGGAAGTAGAATCATCCAAAACCAATACACGCGGATCAGTTAAGAAAGCACGCGCCAATGCAATGCGTTGACGTTGTCCGCCTGATAATGTCACGCCTCGTTCGCCAACGACCGTTCCATAGGTTTGGTCAAAGTCTAAAATAAAATCATGCGCTTGCGCCGCAATCGAAGCAGACATAACTTCATCTTTTGTGGCGTTTGGCTTTCCAAAAGCAATATTATCACTCAATGTGCGTGAGAACAAAAATATATCTTGCTCAATAATAGAAATTTGTTCACGCAAGGATGCCAGATTCCATTCGCGTACATCTGTGCCATCAACTAATACTTGTCCGCCAGAAACATCATACGTACGGTTGATTAATTTCACTAATGATGTTTTGCCTGCGCCAGTCTGACCAACCAATGCAACCGTTTGACCCGCTTTTACTTTGAAAGAAACATCTTTCAGAATCGCTTCACCATTTGGATAACTGAATGAGACATTGCGAAATTCGATGTCACCGCGAATCTGTGAGGTCACGCCTGAAGCGTTTTGGTCGAGATGAGTCTCGCGTTTGATTAATTCCAAAATACGTCTAGCAGATGAAATCCCAGAAGAAATTTGTGAATACGCAAATGTAGAAGTGAAGGTTGGGAATTGTAAAAGTTGCAACATACCGAAATAGGCAACCACATCACCAACGCTGAGTAAACCTTGACGAAACAAAAGTAAAGAGTGGACGAGTCCGCCTGCATACGCGAGACCAAGCAATAACATGGCGATATATCGCGCTTCGAGTTCGCCTTGTTGCACAAACGCATCACGCACTCTTTTGGCATTGATGACGAAACGCTCAACTTCCGAATCTTCTTGCGCCGCGCCTTTCATAATTTCAACGCCATCTAATGACTCAGAAAGATGCGTATTCATCGTTCCAAACGTGGCACGCACTTCGTCTGTGACTGGGGCTAAATTTTTCAAATATCTGGCTAAGGCTACAAAATAGACAATGATGAAAATTAACGGCGTTAATATCAGTGACCAATGATAGGTTGGACCAAAAAACAACGGCATGAGAATAAACATGAATGAGCCGACTACAAGATTTACTCCAGGGCTAAACATGTAATTGACCTCGCGAACATCATTGGTGGCGCGCGCCATCGTATCACCGACGGGTTGGAGGTTATGAAACGTCATGCTCTTTCCAAGCAATGAAAGATACAACTCATCACGGATGTCACGTTCCATTTTTTGCGCCATAAGTTCCGCGCCAAAATTTCTGCCGAGTTGCAAGACACCACGAATGATTTGTGAAATGCCAATCGTTAGTGCTAAAGGTAACAATACACTTGTATCAAGCGTATCTCGAATGGAGTCAAATGCGTTGCCCGTTAACACAGGTACAACCACAGCCAGAACCGCATTTCCAATTGCGCCAACGAAAATCATTACCACAATCCATGTGTATGGTTTTACATGTGAAAGAATCCAGCCAATCGCTGAGGAATAATCGTATTTATTTTCTCGATGTAAAGTAAATTCAGCAGGGGTACTTAACGTAGTCATAGAACAATTGTACCATTTTCAATTTTTAATTTGCGTAACCTCGCTTTCAAACAAGGGTTACTTAATACAGACTAGCAATTCGGCTAGTCACATTTTCAACTCAAGGAGAGTGTTAAATGAATATCTCGTTACCAAAAACAATTTCTGGTTGGTGTATGTGGTTGTTCTTCCTATGCACAGGTTTGGCAGGGTTCGTGCCTGTTCTTGGCATGCTCGTCCCTTGGCTAGCCCTTGCGTACGCAATCTTCGCATTGATTGGAATGTAATTTCAAAAATGACCTCCGTGTGGAGGTCATTTTTTATTTAAGTTCAGAAAATATTTCTGCGCACATCAAAGAATGTTCATCTTCGATATTTGATTCAAAATTCCACCAAGCGGATAAGATGGCATGACTCAACGCCCAATTGATGATTGATTCTCTTTCCCAACCCGTTCTTTCTTTGATGATATCTACACGCCTCTTGGTCTGGACTTCAAACTGTTTCTTGTCCCGAAACATTCCCCATGGGTTCAGCATCAGCGGACCAACCTCATAGCCTGCGGGTCCAATCACACCTTTTGGGTCAATGATTAACCAGCCACGTTCTGATGACAAAATATTGAAAT
Organism: Anaerolineales bacterium; assembly: GCA_016789345.1. Classification (GTDB taxonomy): domain Bacteria; phylum Chloroflexota; class Anaerolineae; order Anaerolineales; family Villigracilaceae; genus Villigracilis. The sequence goes on from JAEURG010000096.1 coordinate 10,076, forward strand.
GATGAAAATCTCCATGTAGCAAAATACTTTCATCTGCAAATAACTCAGGCAATACAGATTCAACTCTTTATAATATCTTTTGTGGAAATGGTCCCGTCCCACTATAATGTTTACGGATATTTTTCAACCCATCAAACCAATTAGATAATTTTATAAATTTTTGGAGTGCGGGAGCTTGCTCCTGCAAATTCGCCAGCAAGCTGGCTGACCCCATACTTAACATCACATTCATCGCAATCTGAGTTCTTTCATCATCGTCTTCCAATTCAGAAAGCATCTCCCCCGGCTTGAGTCTTTCTAATAATAAAAATCCCTTCTCTTCATCTGAACCAATTAACTTACATGCACCATTCCCATCATATAATTTCAATACTGTAATTTCACTGATTAATTCCTCACGCGGCACACCTATTTTTAGCATCACATCTTTATCTTTTTGTTTTGCATATGCCACGAAGTTATAAGATAAATTGGGAACAGGTTGAACATTACTCAACTTCCAGCAAGATGAAGCGTCTTCAATCAAAGAAGGCAAATCTTTAATAAATTGTTTGCCATCTTCTTCAAAGGCTAATTCAATGTTTTGTATAAATTCTTTTGGTAAATTCATCTTATGATTGTACACAATTTAATTATTAAAATTTTGTAATAATACTGTTTATTCCTTAATATGATGTTATATTCATACAGAAGGAGAATTAAAAATGGCTACTTTAAAAGAAATTGAAGGAATTGGTTCAGCATATGCCGCTAAGTTAAACAAAGCCGGTGTACGTGGAGTCAATGGATTGTTAAAAGCAGGCGGGACTCGTAAAGGTCGCGCAGAACTTGCCAAAGCCACAGGCTTTAGTGCAAAGACGATTCTTGAATGGGTCAATCGTGCAGATTTATTCCGTGTGAAAGGTATTGGCTCACAATATTCTGATTTGCTCGAAGCCGCTGGTGTAGATACTGTTGTGGAACTTGGTAAACGTAAACCAGAATCATTAGTCGCCGCGTTTGAAAAAGCAAACTCAGGCAAGAAAAGAGTGGTACGTCAATTGCCGAGTTTGAGCCAAGTAAAAGATTGGGTCAAGAAAGCCAAATCTTTGAAACGCGCTGTAGAATATTAAAATAAAAAAATCCCGATGAATTCATCGGGATTTTTTATTATTCTTTATTGACAATTCTCAACGTCACAATCGGTTGACCTTGCTTGCGGAATTGCATCACATCTGGGTGAGCAGAAGCATACTTTTCTATGCCTTCTGTATCCCAAGAGACACGTCCCTTTGTGAATGTGGCGCGATACATTCCGCCTGTCACACTCTCGCCATGTAAAAGCACATCGGTCTTGATTTCGTTTTCAAGGGTAGAGATATTTTCCTCAGCAGAATCAAGCAGAGGCTTGTATTCTGAATCGAGTGCATCCAGTTGAGATTGTATCTGTTTGAGGATTTCATTTCTTTTCGATTCATAATCTAAACGTGCTACATCCGCCGCGCCTTTTAGATTTTCGAGTCGTTTCAGTTTATCAACAATATGTTCACGGGCAGGTTTTTGATTTAACTCACCTAATTTTTGAATCACAATTTGTTTGAGGCTTTTCTTTAATTCGGCTTGCCAAGTTTTGGTTTTAACTCGCGTGATAATCTCTTCAAAAGTTTGACGCAGATATTCAGATGTGTAATTATATTTTGGTGCAATCGCGGAAAGTTGTTCTGGCAATTCGCCATCTAATCCATAACGGCGGGCGAGGATATGATAATAACCATCTTTACCCGCATCATTCGTCAGGCGTTTGTGAATGACCTCTAAAAATTGAGAGATAACACTTTCAAGATGCTGATCACGCACAACTTCAATTTGTGACTCTTCAAAACCAAGCTCACGAAGCAATGAACTTAACTTTGCTTCATCACCATAAATGATAGAAAGCAATTCATTTAAACCTGTAAGTTGAATCTTGAAATCCATATTATCTCCTCACCGTCTATTGTCTAACTTGGAAAAATCTTCTCAAACACTTCTGGACAATACTTCTGTACCATCTCACTAGAGATCCCATTTTCTTTACAAATCTCAGCATACAAATCAACAGATGGGCGACGGATTCTTTTTTGAGTATCAATATCAAGTCCCCACAAACCGAAGCGTTGAGTCCAGCCACGTTCCCATTCAAAATTATCAACCAATGACCAGTGGAAATATCCCTTCACCTGCCAATTGAAATTCACAGCCCGCCATACTTGATGAAGATGTTGTACTAAATATCTTGGGCGAAGACGGTCACTTGAATCTTCAACGCCATTTTCAGTGATGATGATTGGTAAATTCGGATATGTTCTTTCAATCCACTTAATCGAATCAAAAATTCCTTCGGGGGTATTGGCATTAAATTTTGAATCACTTAAATCTGCATCTTCTGGATAACCACTCGCAGAAAACAATTCTTTTCCTTTTGTAATATCAAACCAAACCGTATCTACTGAATAATAATTTAATCCGAAATAATCTTGTGTACCTTTGGCTTCTGGAATGTTTTGATTTCCTACAGGAGATTTCATCACACCCGTTGAAATGGCAGAAGGAAAACCCATATTGATTCCTTGATAACGAATATTTCGCATGAGTCTATCTAATGGAGACCATTTCACACGCGGCACCATCGGGCGATAATGCCAAGCATACCCAACTCTCGCTTCAGGTTGCAATTCATGAATCGCACGATACGCCGCCGCATGTGCACGAATCATATTTCCTAAAACTCGCATTGCAAGTTTCAAATCAGTTTTGCCAGGTGGGAAAGTCCCTACTTGATAACCAATCAACGCATAAATATTGGGCTCATTGATAGTACACCACAAAGTGACATATTCTTTCAAAGCATCAACCACTTTGCGCACATATTTTTCAAATAACGAAACAATGTTTTCATTTTCCCACCCACCAATTTCTGATAACCACAATGGGTCTGTAAAATGATGCAACGTCACCATCGCAGTCATATTGCGTTCTTTTAATCCACGCAACATGGCGCGATATTTTTCTAACGCATCTTCATCCCAAGTATCAGGTGTAGGTTGAATACGACTCCACTCAACGGAGAAGCGATGCGCATTTTGTCCTGTTTCAACAGCACGGTCAAAATCTTCGCGCCAACGCCCACCCCACCAATCCGCCGCGAGTCCAGATTTATGCACGGTCTTACCCGCTTCTTCCCACGCATACCAATTGTTATTGGTGTTGTTACCTTCCACTTGATGTGAAGCCGTTGCTGTTCCCCATAAAAATCCTTTTGGAAAATGATAAGTTGCTTGAGGCATTTTTCTCCGTTTATTTTCTATTCAAGTATGCAAGATATAAAGCAACAGACCCCGCCACTGCCGCATTCAATGATTCGATTTTACCTTTCATCGGAAGTTTCAACACGATATCACATTTTTTTCTTGTGAGTTCATGCAGACCTTCACCCTCAGACCCTACGACTAAACCCAACGCGCCTCTGACGTGACGTGAATTTGATTCTATTTCCAACCCGCTTTGGTCTAAGCCTACAACCCAGACTTCGTTATCTTTGAGTGCGTCAATGGCTTGTGACAAATTTGATTTTGCAATCAACATGTGTTCACTCGCCCCAGAAGAAGCATTGACCACAGCAGGCGTCACCTCAACAGTTCTCGCCAACGGAATAATAATTCCATGCACACCAACTGCTTCGGCTGTGCGAATCAATGTGCCAAAGTTTTGCGGGTCTTGTAATGAATCAAGAATCAAAACAAAAGGGTTTTCATCTTTTGAGTTATCTAAAATTTCAACCACATCTGAATATGGATATTCCCCAACCTCTGCCACAATCCCTTGATTGTTTTGGTGAATCTTGTCTAACTTTGTTCTTGGCACACGATTGACTTTAATTTTCTGCTCTTTTGCTAAATTCAAAATCTCAGCCAATTTGCCTTTTTCCTGCACCCCTTCGGCGATTTCAATCGAGAAAATTTGTCTGCGCTTAGCGACAATGGCTTCGTACACAGCGTTACGGGAATAAATGAGTTCTTTCATATACCCGATTTTACTTGATAAACCGTAGGTCACGTTTTCAACATGACAACATATTTAATAAAAAAGTCACGCTACAAGCGTGACCTACTTACAAATTACTAATTACGCATTACGAATATCGCCAAGTCGTTCCATCTTTACTATCTTCAATCGTTACGCCCATTTCTTTCAGTTTATCCATTCAAAATCTCTTCAATTTCTTTCCATAAATCTTTTTCTAAAACTTCTGAAAAATCTGTCACCCATTTTTTTATCCTCTTCGTATCAATATCAGGATTTTTATCAACAATGGTTCGAATATCTTCCAAATCTTTTGGGCGATGAGCAATGGCTTTCATAATAATTAAATCCTCGGGTGTAGGCAAACGCACTGAAAGAGTTGAAAAGGATTTTTTGCTTGCCCTTTCTACTAGTTCTATTTCAAATGGCATAATGCCCATTGAAATATCAATTTCAATATCTGTGGGAGTATGAATTAAAGGTAAGACTCGATTTCTTTTTGCAAATTCTTGTATGTCATTAACTCGAGTTTCAATGTTTTTATCCAGTTTCATAATGTGCCTTTAATTTAGCCCAGCGTGCAAAAACCTCTATCTCACTTTCATCTCGTTCAATGTTCATCCCTGTTGAGATTGCAAAACGAACAATTGCATTTAGTTTTTGCCAATGTTCTTCTAAGGTCATGGCGCGTAATTCCTGACGCTCAAATTCCTCCACCTCTTTCCAACGTCCGCGCAGGTGATAGACCATTTCTTCCTTATTCATAAATTAATTATAGTAGGGGCGAGGCATGCCTCGCCCCTACAAAAAGATTAACTCCACTTCCACGTAGTCCCATCTTTACTATCTTCAATCGTCACGCCCATCTCTTTAAGTTGGTCGCGGATTTCGTCTGAGCGTTTCCAATTTTTTTGTTGACGCGCTTCATTGCGTTCCGCAATCAAGGCATTGACTTCGGCATCTTTTTCACTGGAACCTTGTTTATCTTCTAGTTTTAATCCAAGCACATTTGTTAATTCTTTGAAAGTAGATTGTGCAGGGCTCAGTTGGTCATTGGTTGCGCCGTTATCGCGTGCAGTATTAATCGCTTTGACTAATTCAAATAACGCGGCAACTGCACCTGCGGTATTGAAGTCATTATCCATGGCTTCGGTGAAATTCTTTTTCACAGATTCAATGGATGCAGACAATGTATCAGCGTTGTATCCGCTTGCTGAAGCAGAAGCAGGTTTGAGCGCGGATTTGAGGCGTTCCACATTTCGTTCAGCCGCATCTAATGTATCATCATTGAATAATAATGGCGCGCGATAAGTTCCATTCAACACGAGCATACGCATCACATCAGCAGAGCGTGTGGATAAAAATTCTTTGATGCTGACAATGTTGCCCAATGACTTAGACATTTTTTCGCCGCCGAGTTGTAACATGCCGTTGTGAATCCAGTAGCGCGAAAATTCTTTGCCTGTATAACTTTCGGTTTGCGCAATTTCATTTTCGTGATGCGGAAAAATCAAATCATTGCCGCCGCCGTGAATATCAATTTGTTCGCCGAGTTCCGCGAGGTTCATGGCGGAGCATTCAATGTGCCAACCTGGGCGACCTTTACCCCACGGACTTTCCCAAAAAATTTCCCCGTCTTTTGCGGCTTTCCATAAAGCGAAATCCATTGGATGTTCTTTTTGTTCACCAATTTCAATGCGAGCACCTGCTTGCATATCATCTAATTTGCGATTTGATAATCTGCCATAATCTTCATCTTTGGTAACGCGGAAATACACATCGCCATTTTCAGCGGCATAAGCATAACCTTTTTGAATCAAGCCTTCGATGAATTTAATAATCAATGGCATAGTCTTGCTCACTTGCGGATTTGCCGTTGCAGGTAACACATTGAGATTTTTTAAATCATTGGCATAATCATCAATATATCTTTGCGAAAGCGTGAGTGGCTCTTCACCAAGTTGTTTGGCGCGATTGATAATTTTGTCATCTACATCGGTATAGTTCATTACGAATTTCACTTCATAATTTTTATACATGAGATAACGGCGAATGATGTCAAACACAATGGCTGACATAGCATGACCCACATGCGCGTCGTTATAAACGGTCACACCGCAGACGTATATTTTTACGAGATTGGGTTCAAGCGTTTGAAATTCTTCGGTTTTGCGGGTGATAGTGTTGTAAATTTTTAGCATGAATACCTTTAATTAAACACAAAGGACGCGAAGGTCACAAAGGTTTTAAGTGTGTCACCCTGAGCGATAGCGAAGGGTCTCGTAGATTATCGTAGAGATTCTTCGCCGCAACTCTGTAAAACACTAGAGCAGGCGAGCAAGAACGCGGCTCAGAATGACAAGCGAAAGTCTATGAAATTATAAAACAAAACAGGGCGTATTTTACACCCTGTTCACTGACAATTGATTACTGAATACTTGTTTACTTGCTTTTATTTCTCTTCGCTTGTTCTTCATCCACGCGACCGAAAATCATTTTTCCTGCGGCGGTTTGTAACACTTTGGTGATGTTCACTTCCATATATTCACCAATGTAATCTTTACCATTTTCGACAACGACCATCGTGCCATCTTCCATATATCCTACGCCCTGACCTTGTTCCTTGCCTTCTTGCATAATGTTGATTCGCAAGCCTTCGCCTGGCAAAACGACTGATTTGACTGCGTTAGCCAATTCGTTGATGTTCAAGACGGTCACGCCTTGTAATTCGGCAATGCGATTTAAGTTGTAATCATTCGTCAACACTGGACTTTTCAGTTGTTTGCCAAGCACAATTAATTTATCATCTACTTCACGCACACCATCTACATTAATATCAGATATTCTTACAAGTACGTTTGGTAATTTTTGTAACTCGGCTAAAACTTCCATGCCACGTCTACCACGTTGGCGGCGCTGTCCGTCCGGGGAGTCGGCGATATATTGCAACTCATTCAACACGAAGCGCGGAATCAGAAGCGTACCGGGTAAAAATCCTGTTTTGGCAATGTCAGCCACACGTCCATCAATAATCACGCTGGTATCCAAAAGAATGTTGCGATTTAAATTGCTCCATGAGGAAGAACTGCCACCTTCACCACGTCCACTTAAGGCACCTAGCAAGCCCATAATATCACCCTGCCGCATCACAAAAAGCGAAACGCCAAAATATGCAAATATCAATACACCAATAAACGGAAGAATTTCACCAAATGGTGCAGGCAACATTGAAAGCGGAAATGCCAACAAAGCCGCAATTAATAAGCCAACTACTAAACCAGTTAAACCTGCAAACAAACTTTCAGCCGCTAACCTGCCAAGCATAGAACGTAATGTGCGTGCTGGGCGAGTGGTAAAGTATGGTGTGAGAATTAACCCCGCAAGTGCACCCACCAAACCAAATGTAAGTGTAGTGGTTGCGGCAGATTCTGGTGTAAAACGCGAGATGTCAAAACCCCAATATCCACCTGCAATCCCTAACACAAACATCCCGATAATTCTTAAAATAAATTCAAAACTCATGAATAACTCCTAAAACATAAATGATTTATCATCATAGCACGGCTGATAACGCAAGTCAAATTGAAATAGGTATTTTAATAAAATTGTTATAATCCGAAAGTACTAAAAACGAAAATGAACCTTTACGATTCTCTTAACCGACCCCTACGCGATTTGCGAATTTCTGTAACAGACCGTTGCAATTTTCGTTGTGTCTATTGCATGCCCAAAGAAGTGTTTGGGGCAGATTATGAATACTTACATCGCAATCAAATTTTGACATTTGAAGAAATTACACGATTAGCAAAAATTTTTTCAAAACATGGCGTGAAAAAGATTCGACTCACAGGTGGTGAACCTTTGATTCGCAAAGGCATTGTGGATTTAGTTGCCATGCTCGCCTCAATCTCTGACCTTGACCTGACTCTGACCACCAACGGTTCGCTTCTCTCCAAGCTAGCACTGCCATTGAAAACCGCTGGCTTGAAGCGTGTCACTGTCAGTTTAGATTCGCTTGACGACGAAATTTTCAAAGCCATGAATGATGTAGATTATCCCGTTGCCAAAGTTATCGAAGGTATGGATGCCGCCGCTTCGGTTGGATTAACTCCCATTAAAGTAAACATGGTCGTTAAACGTGGTGTCAACGAACAAAGCATTTTACCAATGGCGAGATTCTTCCGTGAAAAAGGTTATATCTTACGCTTTATCGAATACATGGATGTCGGTCATAGCAATGGCTGGCGCATGGATGATGTTGTTTCATCGAAAGAAATTATCAGCATTATTAATCAAGAAATGCCAATAGAACCTGTTGACCCGAATTATCAAGGCGAAGTTGCTGAACGTTGGCAATACAAAGATGGGAGTGGCGAAGTTGGTTTCATTTCATCCGTCACACAAGCATTTTGCGGAACTTGTAACCGAGCGCGTTTATCTGCTGAAGGTTCTTTATATACTTGCTTATTTGCCATCAAAGGGCATGACTTCAAAGAATTGCTTCGCTCTGGCGCAACGGACGATGAAATCTCTGAAAAAATTTCTCAAGTGTGGCACAAACGCGCCGACCGTTATTCTGAAATCCGTTCTGAAAATACCATTCCACTTCCAAAAGTTGAAATGTCACATATTGGTGGATGAGAAAAGTTATCAATAAACAGTAATCTGTTATCGGTCAAGTGTGAAGCGTAACTTGGGTTAAAAAATTTATAAAAGGCAAATCAAAACATGAACAACATCAAAGCCATTCTCTTCGACCTTGACGGCACATTACGCATTAATTCTCCATCGGGTGGGCAAGTGTTGGTGGAATATTTACAAACGCTGAATTTAACTTTTTCACAAGAACAAATTTTATTTGCCGAACGTTGGGAGCATTTTTATTTTGCGAACTCGCCTCAAATTTTGCACGATGCTCAAACCTTCAAAGATGATAGCAAAGGATTTTGGGTCAATTATTCCAAACGCAGATTAATGGCATTGAAGTTATCTGAATCTCAGGCACATGAATTGGCTCCGCAGGTTTCTGAGCACATGAGCGAAGCATATAAACCACAAACATTTGTACCAAATGAAATCCCAACTGTATTATCAATGTTAAAAGAAGCAGGCTATCTATTGGCAGTAGTTTCAAATCGCGAAACGCCATTTCATAATGAATTAGAAGAATTGAATCTCACTTCTTTTTTTGATTTTGTGCTTGCGGCTGGTGAAGTAGGTGTATATAAACCAGATGCCAGAGTGTTTCATCATGCTTTGCAAATTTCCAAAACACAGGCTGATGAAACGATGTATATCGGTGATAACTACTTCGCCGATATTGTCGGTTCAAATAGCGCTGGTCTTGTTCCTGTGTTATATGACCCAACAAATTTGTTTCCTGAAGCACCGCATTGCCATACCATTCAATCGTTCAATCAATTAAGCGATTTACTAAAATAAAAAAAGACGGTGGAGTTTCCACCGTCTTTTGCTAATTGCTAAAAGCCAACCGCTACTTATGCCCATTCTTGTGGAACACTTCCTTCAACGTCTCGCCTAATCTTGTAATGCCCTCTCGAATCACATCTGGTGAAGAATACGAGAAATTGATTCGCATCGTATTATTCTTTCCGCCATCAGGGTGAAACGAACCACCCGGCACAAATGCTACTTTCTTTTGAATTGCCATTTTCAAAATCTCAGCCGCATCTACACCTTGCGGAAGGATTCCCCACAAGAACATGCCACCTAATGGTTTTTTCCAACTCATTTCAGATGGGAAAATTTCTTCCATCATTTCAAGCATTACATCGCGACGTTCTTTATAGACCGAACGAATCACTTTAACATGCTCATCTAAAAATCCACCTTTGGCAACTTCATACGCCACTTGCTGATTAAACGTGGAAGTGTGTAAATCTGCGGCTTGTTTTGCCATCACCAATTTTTGAATCACATTCGGAGGCGCAATCACCCAAGCGAGTCTCAAGCCGGGGGCAAGCAATTTAGAAAATGTACTTAAATAAATCACATTGCCTGAATATTCACCATCAGTATCATTCCGATATTGATTATCCAACATCACTACGGACGGAATATGCTCACCTTCATAACGCAATTGACCATACGGGTCATCTTCAATAATTGGCACACCATATTGGTCAGCCAAAAGAATCAAACGCTTGCGGCGTTCAAGGCTAAGAGTCGAGCCTGAAGGGTTTTGAAAGTTTGGAAGAATGTAAATAAATTTAGGTCCGACCCGAAGCGCTTCTTCCAATTTATCTGTAATCATGCCATGTTCATCGGCTGGTACAGTTACATATTGTGCACCATACGCATTCCATGCTTGCAACGCGCCCAAATACGTTGGCGACTCTACAACAATATGGTCGCCGCGATTGATAAATAATCTTCCAATGAAATCCAATGCTTGTTGCGAGCCTGATGTAATCAAAATATTATCCGCCGTTACTGGCACACTAAAACGGCTGTTATGCCGCGCAATCATTTCACGCAGTGGCGTATAACCTTCCGATGTTCCATATTGCAATGCCTGCGCACCACGTTCATTCAAAACAAAATTACACGCTTCCTGAAATTCTTTAATCGGAAAAACTTCTGGCGCAGGCAAACCACCAGCAAACGAAATCATATCAGGCTGTTCGGTTAACTTTAACAACTCACGAATTTCAGATGTCTTCGCTTTTTGTGCGCGATGGGCATACCGATATTCCCAGGGTGTGTTCAGCATCGTTGCTCCTTGAAATAAAAAAACCTGACAGGTACGTGGATACCCATCAGGTCAACTGATTGATTACAAAAGTAAACCTAAAAGCAATGCCAAATTATTTGTCATGGCATTTCTAATCTTACCCCATTTTGTAGAGGATGCAACTTAAAAATTAATTTTTTCTTTTGATAAAAACCCGCTTCTTTACTTGCGGATAATTGATTTTATTTCATCAACATTTTCTTATCTTTTATTTTTTCTCAGTGACCTCTGTGTTCTTTGTGGCTAATGCTCTTGACTTCTCAACCAAAAATCGCAATCACCATCACACCTGCAAACACAATCACTGACCCGACCAAACGAATCCCACCCATTTCTTCTTTCAAAAACCTCCAACCTAAAAATGCCCCAATCACAGCACTGACCTCACGTATTGCACCTGAATAACTTAATGGTGCAATGGTGTAAGCAAATAATGCCAGCATATATGCTACCAAACCCAATACCCCACCCATCAACAAATATCCGCGATAATTTTTCCACACGCGCTTGAAAGGCTCAACACCATATCTGTTCATTAAATAAGGCGTGGTCACAAATGGCACCATCACAAACATAGATATTCCATACGGCAATGCAGGTCCGTTTTTGACCGCAGTTCCATCAATAAATGTATAAATTGAAATCACCAATGCAACAGACAATGCTGTTAAGATTCCCCTCAAATGTGGCTTTTCACCTTTATTCTTTAATAAAGTTGTTGCACCAATTAAAACAATTCCACCTGTAATCATAGCTAAACCAATATAACCACCAACTGTCAATTGTTCTTGCAAAAAAATAGTTGACCATAACACCAACAAAGCAGGTGCCGCTCCACGAGCAATGGGATACACCAAAGAAAAATCATGGTCAGTGTATGCGATACAAAGCAAAATAAAATAAATGGCTTCCAGCAACATGCTCAGGACGGCAAATCCCCACATGTGTTGAGGTGGCAAGCCTGAATAAAAAAGTATGAAAAAAGAAAAAATTCCACTCAATATCACCTGCCAACCCATAGCAATATATTTTTCTTCTGAACTTTTAAGTAAAAAATTCCACAAAGCATGCATGGTCGCAGACAAGAACAGCAAAACGAGAGCAAGAATCGGCATAAATTTATATCCTCACAGCGCGCACGAGTATAACGTAAAATCGTTTACAATTTCCCCATGAAAAAACCGAGCGTGTTCTTTGAGAATAATCAAATCAAAATTATTAATGACGATGTCATTACGACCAAACTTATAGATAATGACAGCATTGACTTGATTGTCACCTCGCCTCCTTACAACGTGGATATTGCTTACAATTCCCATAAAGACGATTTATCTTACTCAGAGTATCTTGAGTTCAGTGAAAAATGGATGTCCCGTTGTTTTGATTGGCTCAAAGATGATGGGCGTTTTTGCTTGAACGTTCCGCTGGATAAAAACAAAGGCGGGCAACAAAGTGTTGGTGCAGACATTACAACGATAGCAAAACAAATCGGCTTTCAATATCATTCCACAGTCATTTGGAATGAAGGTAATATATCTCGAAGAACAGCATGGGGTTCATGGAAGAGTGCCTCAGCACCTTTTGTAATTGCACCCGTAGAATTGATTTTGATTTTGTATAAAAAGAATTGGAAGAAAATTAGCGGAAGCAAAATCTCAGATATTGAACGCAATGAATTTATGGAATGGACTAACGGCGTGTGGACGTTCAATGGCGAAAGCAAAAAGAAGATTGGGCATCCAGCACCATTTCCACTTGAGTTGCCGAGGCGTTGTATCAAACTATTTAGTTATGTCGGAGATACCATCCTAGACCCATTCAACGGAAGCGGTTCAACAATCATATCAGCCGCATTAAATCAACGAAAAGGTGTAGGGATAGATATTGATAAAAAATATTGTGCGCTTTCTAAAAAACGAGTGATTGATTTGACATCTGTTTTACAAAAAGATTAAGAGCCCGCTGTGACATTTAACTGAAAAACTTATGATCATCACCCGCCTCACCCTATTGACCTCCAACCTGTTTGCTCAAAAGGAATTTTATACTTCGCTGTTAGCGTTGCCTGCCACACTCAAAAACGATTCCTTGCACATTCAAGCAGGCAAAACAGATTTGATTTTCAAAGAACAAAAAGATTTTGATGGTGCATATCATTTCTGCTTTAACATCCCCGAAAATAAATTTAATGAATGTAAACAATGGACTTTAGCAAAGATTCCTTTATTAAAAGACGACAAAGGCAATGATGAATTTACAGGCGGTGCATGGAATTCATCTTCAATCTATTTCAAAGATTCAGCAGGCAATATTTTGGAGTTTATCGCTCGTCACGACCAAAAGAATGCGACAAATGAATCATTCAACAGCAATCATATTTTACAAGTCAGCGAAATTGGGTTGCCTTCACAAGATGTGATTTCATTTGCAAAAGAATTATGTTTACAACTTGGTTTGTCAGTTTACCGACAAGATTTCAACGAAACCTTCACTCCAATCGGCGACGAAGATGGTTTGCTAATTCTGCCAGTCGAAAACCGCATTTGGTATCCAAATTCTGGTGTGCCCGCTAGGCTCTTGTCAGTTTCTCTAGAAATTGAGACAAGTAAAGGAGGGTTTGTAATTAATGGGTTTCCTTACGAGGTAAGCAAAACTTAAACAAAATATCTTGCAAATTTGCAAGGTTTTAATTTGTCCTTACAAATTTGCAAAACACATGTTAATCCAAATCCATATAATTACTATTGCAAATCGCAATGGTTGAAAGCCATTTTTATTTTGTGGGGAAATCTTTCTTCAGCCATCCGCCTAAATATCATTGGATTTTGAAGCCCGTTTTGAAGCCTATCTTTAGGTATTTTTGGTAATTAGTTTTCCACACATTTATCGGTTCGTTCTAGTCAAGGAAGCCACTTTGTTTTTCGTCAACCAAATAGCCAGTCTCCTGCCCTCATCCTACTCACTTTTCGACCAGGCATCTGCAATGGTAGTGATTATCACGTCGCTTGCGATTAGTGGCGCGATGATTTTGTTGGTTGTGTATTGGCTGGTGACGAAAAGTTTTGAAACTGTAAAAACAATTTTCGCCATGCTCGCAATCATGCTTGGGCTAGCACTATGCGTCTGGTTAGCACTCAACAATCAAGTCAGAACAGCGGCGTGGATTTTAATCGTGCTGATGTTATTACTAAATTTTGCAAACATGCTCGGCTACGGAATCGCCACATCAGCATCGGCGGCTTATCTTATTCCTATTTTGTTAGCAATGTTTTGCATTGATACAACTACTGGATATGTGATTGCCATGTTGGGTTGTATGGCTGTTTTCGTAATTGCTTTTTTACAGTCGAAAGAAAAATTGAAAACTTTTCTTCCTTATCAAGTTTCACATCTTACATTTGATGCACCTGTATTAAGTTTAGTTTATGTCTTAATTACATTTATCACTGGGAGTTGGATTACTCCTCTCAAAGAATTCCTCTTCAAGTAGAGGGGAATTATTATTTTAATTTCCTATATTGATTTCAATGATGCCAAAGGAAAACATGATTTCATTACCAGAATTTCTCAAATTATCTACATCAGAAGTTGCAAAACTTGTAAAAGCAAGTGGTTCAAAAGTGGTTGTCTTTCCGATTAATGGAACGCGACGTTGGTTTATGTTGGAACATGGAAATAAAAATTTTGATAATCCTATTGAGGCTTATACCAATATTGTCATTAAAAAACATATTGAAATTTATAAATTATTTTTTGAGCATGGTGTAGATACATTAATTACACCCGTCATCGGTGCTGAAGTTTTAGAAACACGCGATGACTATATGGAAAAAATTGGTGCCGAAGGTTTGGCAAGCATTGCCACACGCGCTGACTTTTTATCTTTTTATGAAGAAGATAAAGTGTGCGTCAATTTTTATGGTGATTATCGAAATGCTTTAGAAAACACGCCTTATGAGAACATCGTCACATTGTTTGACGATTTATCAAAAAAGACGAAACATCATCAAAATGCAAAGTTGTTTTTCGGAGTCTTTGCTGATGAACGCAAAGCCGATGAACTCACTGCAAAATTTGCAGTGGATTATTTTCAAAAGAAAGGCGAGGTGCCCCCCAGAAATATGATTGTTGAAAATTATTATGGTGAATATGTTGAAAAAGCCGATATTTTTATCGGTTTCGACCGCCTATCTGTCTTTGATTATCCATTCTTAAGATGGGGCGGCGAAGATTTGTACTTCACAATTGCACCGTCATTATATATGAATGAAAAGCAATTACGTTCTATATTGTACGACCATTTATATACAAGACGGGCAGAAGAGCCAGATTATCTCGCTCTACAACCTGAAACATTTGCAGAGTTAAAGAATTTTTATCAAACCCATCAAGATACTGTGCTAGGCACAGGAAATTTGAAATCGGATATCTGGCTTCCATCTATCTGACCAACATCATAGAAGAAAGAAAACATCATGAACACA
>JAEURG010000099.1 GCA_016789345.1 Anaerolineales bacterium
GAACAGCTACAGCTCACAGTTTCACTGTGGGCTGTTTTGTTTTGACCTCCGATGGAACAAACAGATTGACCTATAAAATTTTTATTGCCATAGGAGGCAAAACATGTCTGAAAGAATTATCGGTACAGTAAAGTGGTTCAACGGTGACAAAGGCTTCGGCTTCATCGAACGCGAAGGTGGAAAGGACGTTTTCGTCCATTTCTCCGCTATTTCGGGCGATGGTTACAAGAACCTGCAAGAAGGACAAAAGGTCGAGTTCACAGTTGAACAAGGTCCTAAAGGTCCTCAAGCAAGCAATGTAACTGTATTGAGCTAAGACAAAAAAAGAGCCTGATGCGAAAGCATCAGGCTCTTTTTGTCTTGTATGGTTAGTCCAATAATCCAGAAGATGAAATAACTTCTTGTGACCATTGAATTGATTTTTCTGACATTTGTTTTCTGTGGTTTATATCCAGCCAATTTTTATCAAGTGTAATATGCCAACGGGCTAGTTGTACTTGTATTTCGACCAATTTTGAGGCAGTTTCAATTTCTGCTTCTTGAGCAGTCCACTCAATAAAATGCTTACTTTCATCAATTAAACTTTCAACAACAGATTTATTGTTTTCATTATTTGCAAATGATTTAATGCGACTTAAATTTGCGGCAAGTCCACCCAAACGAACTGGTAATTCATCACGCAAGTATCTCTCTCGAATTAATGCCCAATCTTTCATATATCACCTAATAATTTTCGAGTAACTTTTTCCACTTTTGAACGAAGGATTGGGTCTTGAAGTTCAAGGGAACGATTGTTTTGACGAGGGCGGATGTTAATGAGTGATTCAAAAGTTACTTCTTGTGTTTCTGGATTCCAATCTGCTCCCCAAATAAATTCTTGCAAACTGCCATCTTCAAGTAACATTGCCTCACAATCTGCGTGCATGGCTCCGCCACCTGCTAAAACTTCTCTCTCAACATCTACTGCTAACTTGATGTAGGTTTGAAGCATTTGCATCATTTCTTGTATTTGTTGTTGGCTAGCTTTTTCTCGAATAATATGAATCATAATTTAATTTTACACGAATTTATATGTTACTTTCTCTTCGGTGCTAAGCGATTTCTTCCATAACTTTTTGGGGTGTGAGCAGGTTTGGGTGGGCGGCGCGAATCATTTCGGGGAGCACCTCTGCCGCGGTTGCCAGAATCAGATTTAGGCGGGGCAGGAAGCGTGTAATTAAATCCATCAAGTGTTTCACGTTTAATTTCATGCCCCATGATTCGTTCGAGCGTGCGAATCATATCTTTATCTTCATCAGTCACCAATGTAAATGCATCACCAGTTCTTTTTGCGCGACCTGTGCGACCAATGCGATGAATATAAGCATCGGCAGTATCGGGCATATCATAATTGATGACGTGCGAAATACTTTCAACATCAAGTCCGCGTGCGGCAATATCGGTTGCAACCATAATTGGATGCGTGCCTGCTTTGAAATCTTTTAACGCGGTTTGGCGTTGACCTTGCGAACGGTCACCATGCAAACTTGTCACTTTATACCCAGCCTGATGAATTTGCCTAGCAACTTTTTGTGCGCGATATTTTGTGCGTGTAAAAACCAAAACAGAATCAGTATCAGTGCGTTTGAGTAATTCAAGCAATAAAGCAGATTTCAAATGTGGTGGCACGGGATACAAAGCATGTGTCACAGTATGTGCAGGCTTGATAATGCCCATCGAAATTTTTTGTGGTTGCTTCAAAACTTGT
Organism: Anaerolineales bacterium; assembly: GCA_016789345.1. Classification (GTDB taxonomy): domain Bacteria; phylum Chloroflexota; class Anaerolineae; order Anaerolineales; family Villigracilaceae; genus Villigracilis. The sequence continues at coordinate 1,748 of JAEURG010000099.1, forward strand.
TGTGCAAGCAATTCAACATCAGCAGGGAATGTAGCCGAGAAAAAAAGCGTTTGCCGTTTTTCAGGTATAGCCTTCACAATGCGGCGCACATCAGGTAGAAAACCCATATCAAACATTCTATCGGCTTCATCCAATACTAAAATTTCAATGTGATTCATTTTTGCATATCCTTGCCCGATTAAATCTAATAAGCGACCTGGGCAAGCGACAAGAATCTCTGCGCCATTTCTTAAGGCTTGGATTTGAGAACCGCTTCCGACTCCGCCATAAATGGTTGCACTCTTCAACTTTGTACCCGCTGATAGAGTCTTAATCACATCGTTAATTTGGTCTGCAAGTTCTCGCGTTGGCGCAACAATTAATGCTCGCGGAACATTTCTTTGACCATTCAATAATTTATTTAAGATAGGCAAAACAAACGAAGCAGTTTTTCCTGTACCTGTTTGTGCTGTACCGATAATATCTCGTCCACGTAATGCGGCGGGGATAGCGGCTTCTTGAATCGGTGTAGCAGTTTCGTAGCCTGCTTTTTTAACTCCCTGCATTAAGCGAGGGTCGAGCTGAAATTGAGAAAAGTTCATATATTCCTTGTTTTATTTTTTTAAGTGTAAGGATACAGCGAAGTCAATTTATGATTTTGACGATAAATCGTCTGGCTGTATCCCTACTTTGTAAAATCATTATATCTCTTATGTGTTAATCATTTGCAAGAGAAATTTGCGGATTTCGCTAGCAGTTTCTTCCCATTTTGGCTGAGCCAAATAACGATTTTTGGCATTGAGTGAAAGTTGAGTTAATAAATCTCTATCTTTTGCCAATTTTGAAATAATGCTTGCAAGTGTCTGTGAATCATTTGGCTCGATTAAATATCCAGTTTTTCCATGTTCAATGACCTCACTCGCCGCACCAGCCGTTGTACCAATTGCTGGGAGTCCAAATCCCATGCCTTCGAGATATACAATCCCAAAGCCTTCATAAGAAGATGGAACGACGAGAATGTGAGATTGTTTGAGGATTTGTTTGAGTGGTTCGTTATTAAGTGAATCGTGAAACTTGACCGCAGACGACAGACCGTTGACCGTGACAAAATCCTGCATTTTCTTTGCATAATTCGGTTCAACATTTAATGAACCCACAATATCTACTCTGACCGCTGACCGCTGACTGCTGACTGCTGAAAGCAAAACATGCAAACCCTTCCTCTCCATCACATTCCCCAAAAATAAAATCCTTAATTCTTTTGCTTTACTTCTCTCAATAATTTCATTTTCCGAGATAGCTTCACCAAATCTATCAGTGGGTGGGTACGCAATCACATCCGGCTTACTATTTCCTATTAAACTATTCACTACTCCCTTAGTCGTCCGCGAATTAAAAATAAATCCATCCACACTTTGTAAATATTTCTTTTCGATGATTCGATAAAAATTATTCTGCCATTTTGGTCGTAACTCCGAGCATCTCAAATGGTGAACCAAACTGACAATTGGATATGGATGTTCTTTACGATTTGCACTAATTAACGATGGGTGATTCAATTCATCTTGAATCAAAATGTCAAAACCTTTTGGTAATTTGAAAGTGAAGTTATCTGTTAAATGAGAAAAATAATTTCGCCACGGCAAAGAGATAATTTCAACTGTATCACCTTGGCTTCTTAAATATTCAACCAATTTTCTATCATATAAATATCCGCCACTCAAAGTATCAAGCGAACCATAGATTACGAAGCCAACTTTCAAACCTGCTAACCTTTTGACCTTTCAACTGAATATGCTGCCCACGCTGAATCATTTTCCCAAAGCACAACTTTCACTTCCAAAATATTTTTTGCTTTGATTCTTTCATTTAATGAAACACACAAAATTCTAGCAAAATGTTCAATGGATGGATTCAAGCCTACAAACTCAGGTTTTTCATTTAACATCTGTTCTTTGTAATAGCCAACGACTTCATCCAAATGTTTTTCAACATCTACAATGTCAACCAAATAACCATGCTGGTCAAGTTCATTTCCAGCGAGTTGTAACTCCAAAACATACTGATGGGAGTTAGGGAAATTCTCAGGTCCCCAATCACCACCAATTAAGAAATGACGCGCAATAAAATCCCGACGAACACCTAATGTATACATCCAAGTCTCCTAAATTTTTATTGCCTGCATCACAAGCAAATCATTTTTTCTTGTAATCGGCATCGCAAAATCAAAATAATTAATGCGCGAGCAATAATCTAAATCCGCTTTTGGAAATTGCGGATGGTCTGGCATGTGTTCCAACGCATCACGCGAATCATACACGCGCTTAATAAAATGTTGCGCTTCAACTTCTTGATTTGTAAATTGTTTCTCTAAAAATTCGGCACAAGATACATCTTCATCATTGCTCATGCCGCCTGTAATGACAAACGTAATTTCGTTTGGCTTCAGCTTCAAAACATAATTGATTGTGGCTTGTGCAACTACAAAACTGGTCGCTAGCATTACCTCTGCATTTTTACAACGCACAGCACCTTGCGTGCCTGCTCCAGTTCTTTGAATTAAAGTAATGCCTGTCAAATCATGTTCAAGAATGCGCGTGGGTGAATTTCCAAAATCAAACCCTTCAGGCGGAAGTCCACCGACTTCACCCATCGCTTTGGCATTTTTTGTTTTTGATTTTAAGTCTAGTGCCTCTTGCACTCCACTGACTAAATAAATTTCTTTTGCTCCGCGTGAAAAAGCATACGCCGCAGTAGAGAAGGCACGTAAGACATCAATCACTAAAACAATACCTGTTGTAGTATGACAAGTTTCAAGTGTTGTGTAATTAAATTTCATGGGATTAGCCTTTATTTTGATTTTAATGTCTGTTCAGCATAATCAAAGGCTTCTTTACCTGATAACACAATTAATGTATCACCTTCACGTAGGTCAATGCCACCACTTGGCATAATAAATTCGTTATCTCGTGCAATTAAAATAATCAAGAACTCTTCTGGAAAATGTAATTCAAGAATCGTCTTGCCGTTTGCAGGAGAATCTTTAGGGATGGTCAATTCTTTTAATTCACTTTTAAACCCACTTACTGGATTAAATTCTATGGGATAAACAGGCTTTTTTGTTATTGGCATATCTACATTTAACCATTTTGCTACCAGTGGAATAGATGCACCTTGTAACAAAGCAGAAGTGAGCACGACGAAGAAAACAATGTTGAAAATTGAATCTGCTTGTGAAAGTCCAGCCAGAAGCGGATAGGTAGCAAGGATAATTGGAACTGCACCTCGTAATCCGACCCATGAGAGAAATACTTTTTCTCTAAAATTAAAATTTGTTGGCAAGAGTGTAAGAAAAACACTAACGGGTCTAGCGACGAAAATCAAAATAAAGGCAATTAACAACCCATTTGTGATAATGGGAGGAATCTCGGTTGGGAAAACAAGTAAACCTAATGTGAGGAACATGGTAATTTGCATTAACCATGCGATGCCATCGTGAAAGCGGATGACACTACGGCGATGCAAAAAATCTTGATGTCCCGCTACAATCCCTGCCACATATGTTGCTAAAAACCCATTACCATATAACATGTTGGTAATACTGTATGTAAGGAAAACCATTGCAATGGTGAGAACAGGGTATAAACCATCAAAGCCTAGTTGAATGCGATTGGCAAGAAACACAAGCAATTTACCAAAAAGTAAACCGCATATTACACCAACAACCATCTGCAAAATAAACGAACCGAATAAATCTGTAATAGAACCGCTAGGTTGCGTGAGTAACTGAATCATTCCAATCGTCAAAAACACTGCCATAGGGTCATTACTGCCAGATTCAAATTCAAGCAATGGACGTAACTTCCCTTTTAACCCTAAACTTTTTGAACGCAAAATTGAAAATACTGCCGCCGCATCTGTAGAAGAAACAATGGCACCCAATAACAAACCTTGATAAAGCGTAAACCCAAGTATGTATTGTGCTGAAACTCCCACAACCAAAGCAGTGACAAAAACACCAAGTGTAGAAAGTGCTACGCCATATTTAAGCACTGGGCGTACATCTTTCCATTCTGTATCTAACCCACCTGCAAATAGAATTAAATTCAAAGCAACAATGCCGATAAATTGAGTCAAATTGGGGTCATCAAAATAAATTAAACCCAATCCATCAGAACCCACCAACATGCCTATTGCTAAAAATAATAACAATGCTGGAATGCCAGAACTATCTGATATTTTGCTTACTAAGACACTAATCAATAACAATCCAGCGGCTATAACAAGAATTAACTCAAAAGACATTTTATTACTTATTCCTTTTATTAAATTCCATGAGTAAATAAAACCTGTATTGTTTCTTGCGGATTTTCATCCAACATTTGATATGCTTTATTCGCATCACTTAATGAAAAGCGATGCGTAATCCATTTTTCTGGTTTGATTCTTTCCAACGCCTCCCATGTGACCTGATGCCTGCGTGCTTTATCCCATCTTCCACTTAACTCAGGCATGATTGTGCTAACTTGTGACGAAATCAATTTAATCCGCGAGCGATGAAATGAACCGCCTAAATTAATTTCAGATTTTTTTTCACCATACCATGAACCAATCACAATTCTTCCACTAAAAGCTGTTAACTCAATTGCGTCATTCAATACAGTGGGTGAGCCAGTCAATTCATAAACCAAATCAAATTTTGACTGCGCGTAGGCAAACAAGTCTTTGTATAGTTCAGCAGACGAAAAACTTCCAATCTTCAACCTTCGACCTTCAACCTGCAACTTGTAACCTTCACCCTGTAACGCTTTTCTCCTCAACTCAAAATTATCTACAACCACTAAACTTTCTAACGGAAATTCACTTAATAAAGAAGCAGTTAATAAACCAACAACTCCTTGACCCAACACCAACACTCTTTCACCCAAAATCGGTGCGCCGTCATGAATCAAATTCACGGCGGTTTCCATGTTTGGGAAAAAGCAAGCAGTTTCGGGAGTAAGGGAATTGGGAATAGGGAATAGGTCTTTGGGTTTGGCAATAAAATGTGAGGTATGCGACTGAAAAGAAAATACCAAACGATTTTCCCATTCCCTATTCACTTTCTTTCCTATTTCCATAACTTTCCCCACACACGCATACCCATACGCCAGCGGATAATTCAAATCATTGCTGACTGAATCATGCGCATCCTTTAAGTGTGGAAATTGATTTCGATACACCAACATTTCTGTCCCTGCCGAAATTGCCGAGCAGATAGTTTCAACGAGAACTTCATCATCTTTCAAAGGTGAGAGAAGCGTTTCGCGGATTTCTATTTTTTGCGGCGCGACAAAAAACAAAGTTTTTGCTAATGACATTTCAGAAGTTTAACAGAGAGTATCTAATTTAGCCACAGAGAGCACACAGGTTAAAGAGAAAAAAACTCAAAAGTCTCTGTGAGCTCTGTGGCTAAGAATGTTTTTAATATAAAAAGTGACAATCACTTTGGACTGTCACCTTGAATTGCTTACCGCATTGGAAACGTCGGCGGCATATCTCGCCGAAATTCGTAATTTTGAATAATCGCTTCAATAATGGCTTGTTGTTCTGGTTTTACTTCTTTGAACTCAAATCCCACATTATGAAACTCAGGGCTAATATCTTGCTCGCACCATACAATTCTGGCGGGTAAAGTCATACGGGTAGATTTTATATTAGGTAATTCAGGCAATTCAATGGCTAACGTCAACTCAATATCTTTTTGCATTGGCTTTTCACTAATTACCATTGCGCCTTGCACAGTCAAATCACCGAGGTAGCCGAGCAATTCGCCACCGTACAAATCATACACTTGGGTATAAGCAACCAGTGATTTTCTTTCAGATTTCCGTCTTTCTTTCATGGTGCCTCATTTCTTTTGATAAGGTGACAAATAAAGAAAGTTCAACCCTATTTTATGGTAAAAATGCTGAATGCGCTATATCTACCTTTCCCCTCATTTAGACGACGCCTCACTTTCTGCTGGCGGTTGGATTTACGAACAAACTCAAAAAAATATTCCCGTTGAAATTTGGACAATCATGTGTGGCTTTCCGCCAGATAAACAATTATCACCCTTTGCTCAATATATGCACAATGCTTGGGGCATGGAAACTGCCGAACAAGTGGTGCGTGGGCGGCGGCTAGAGGATTTAGCATCAGCAAAAATTCTCGGTGCCACTGCACAACATTTTGATTTTTTAGATTGCATCTATCGCCGTGATGTGGCTGGCAATTGGTTGTACGATAGTATTTTTATTGACCCACTTCCGCAAGAAGAATATTTACCAAAACAAATAGCGGATGAAATTCTCTCGCGCCTCAAACCTGATGACAAACTGGTTGCTCAATTCGGCATTGGCAAACACGTAGACCATGTCATCGTGCGCCAAGCAGTGGAATTGTTGAATCAACCAATTTTGTATATAGCAGATATTCCATATTTGTTTAACACGCCTGAACATTTGGACGAACACAAGGCTGGGATGAAAGAAAAAGTTGACATGGTCAGCGAAACAGGTATCAGGTCATGGATTGAGGCGGTGGCGGCGTATGAATCTCAAATTTTGGCACTGTTTGAAAGTCATGAAGCCATGCGGAATCAGATTCGGGGATATTGTCTAGAAAACAATGGTCTGCGATTTTGGTCGAAGTAAAACTATCTTTTTTGTTTGTGTAAAACCGTACTTTTGTAATGTTTTTGGGGCTTGTATGGGGGTTTGAGTCGTGATATAGTATGCGCGTTTTTCGGGAATAGCCCGAAAATTTTTTATCCTTGCATCTCTTTTTAGAGATGCAAAATTCATTAGTGCAGGACAATACAATGACTACAAATTTTCTTACCAAAGAGGGGTTCAACAAGTTGCAGGAGGAGTTAGACCACCTGCGTACTAAGAAACGCCAAGAAGTTGCTGACCGTTTGCATGAGGCAATGGAGGGCGGCGAGTTGATTGAAAATGCAGAATATGAAGCCGCCAAGAATGAACAGGCTTTTGTAGAAGGGCGGATTCAAGAGCTTGAAATTTTGCTTGCCACTGCCCAAATCATTGAAGAAAATGGCAAGCATAAAAAAGGCGATGGGATTCAAGTCGGCTCGAAGGTGACGATTAAAGAAGGCAACTTTGAAGCCGAAACTTTTACCATCGTCGGCGCGGCAGAAGCCAACCCACGTGAAGGAAAAATCTCTAACGAGTCGCCAATTGGCAAAGCCATTTTGGGTCACAAGTTAAATGATGTGGTCAAAGTGGAAACGCCAGGCGGTACTTATAATGTGAAGATTTTGAAAGTCGGTTAAATAGGACGCGACTTTCTTAACCGCGCCTAATTTTGAACTAGGCGCGGTTTTTATTTGACCTCACCCCTAACCCCTCTCCTAAAGGAGAGGGGAATTAATTTCGTGTAAAATACAATTGCTTTGTAAAAAATAAATAGAAAGATTCATTATGGCAGAATACAACTCACTTGAAAAAATTCGTTTACAAAAATTAGAAGAACTGCGTGCCGAAGGGATTGAAGCATACCCAACTCGTGTAACACGCACGCATACAAGTCAGCAAGCCATTGCTGAATTTGAGGCAAATGAAACTATTGAATTAAAGGCTACGCTTGCAGGTCGTATTCGTTCGATGCGTGCTGGCGGAAAAATCACTTTTGCCCACATCGAAGATGGTGACGGCAAAGTGCAATTATTTTTGCGCGTGAATGAATTAAATGAACGACTTGAATTTTTTAATAAACTTTTTGATTTAGGTGATTTTATCGAAGTCAGCGGAATAATGTTCCGCACCAAAAGTGGGGAAGTGACGCTTCATGTCCATGACTTCAAACTGCTCGCTAAATCTGTGACTCCTCTGCCCGCTGACAAAGATGTAACCCTCGATGATGGCACTGTTGTAAGACATGCTTCATTAGATAACCCAGAACTTCGTGCTAGACAACGCTATGCTGATTTGGCTGTGAATCCTGAAGTTCGTGAGACATTTCGTAAACGTGCAAAAGTCGTCAAATCATTAAGAGATTTTCTTGATGACAAAGGTTTTCTTGAAGTGGAAACTCCCATTCTGCAACCGTTATATGGTGGCGCGGCGGCTCGTCCATTTACGACGCATCACAACGAACTCGAACAAGATATGTATTTGAGAATCTCGTTTGAGTTATATCTCAAAAGATTATTAGTCGGCAATTTAGAAAAAGTATATGAAATTGGACGAGACTTTCGTAATGAAGGTGTTTCTTTCAAACATAACCCTGAATTTACACAACTTGAATTTTATTGGGCGTATGCGGATTATTTGCAAGTAATGGAACTGACTGAGCAAATGGTGGCTTATACTGCCGAACAAGTGACTGGTTCCACAAAGGTCAAATATGGCGAGCATGAATTGGAATTCAAACCGCCGTGGAAACGAATCGAAATGCGACAAGGAATTTTAGATACTGCTGGCATTGACATCAACGAGCACAAAACGGCTGAGGATTTGTTGAAGGCTATTAAACAGAAACAGCCAAAAGCAAGTCCAGATGCGAAAGCCACACGTGGAAAATTAATTGATTTCCTCGTCTCCGAATTTTTGGAGCCGACGTTAATCCAACCAACATTTTTATATAACTATCCGCGTGATATTTCTCCGTTGGCAAAATCAATTCCAGGTGACCCAATGACTGTTGAGCGTTTTGAAGGGTATGTGGCAGGCTTTGAGTTGTGTAATGCGTTTACAGAATTGAATGACCCGCTTGACCAAGAGCAACGCTTCATTGAAATGGGACGGGATTATGAAGCGGGTGATGAAGACCAACATCCGCTTGATGAAGATTATTTACGCGCCATGCGATATGGTATGCCTCCGAATGGTGGCTTTGGCATGGGTGTAGATAGATTGACGATGATACTCACCAATAAACATTCAATTCGAGAAGTGTTATTGTTCCCCGCTTTGCGGAAAGAAGAATAATGTGAGTGGCACAGATTTTACTGTGCCACTTTTTTATACTTAGTTGTTAATATGGATAGGAGAATTTGAAATGTCTGATACTCAGTTAAGAAAGTTTTTTGATTTTAACCCTAGCGACTTAATTGCCAATCAAATGGGCAGGTTGTCTGATAAACAAGCTGAAAGAATTAAAAAAGCAGAACAAGGTGCCAATAGCATATTTAGGGGCGTAGGCATTTTCTTAATTTTGATTGGAGTCATTGTTTCATTTTTTATGCTTCGCGCCGCCACACAAGCAGGTTGGGAATTTTCATCATCTAATGTAATCGGTCCACTCGTTGCGCTTGGCGTTATCTGGTTGATGTTAGGATTCTTTGCTTTTGGCGCTTTCAAATTGGCAGGAAATACATTAGATACCTCTGTGCAAAAAGTGGAAGGCAAAGTGAGACTTGTCAAAGTAGAAAAACAGCAATCATATAAAACTGCTAGTGGCTCTACATCGCACCGCACTGTGCAACAATATGAATTGCGAGTTGGAAAAATTAAGTTTGAAGATGTAGATGAAGAATTACTCAACATCATTGAAGAAGGCGATACTTATATTTTTTATTACACCAAAGATAGCAAAGATATTTTATCTTGCGAATTTATTTCTAAAGGAAAATAAAAATTGGATTTCTCAACTTCAAAAGATTTTGCACTTCAACTTGATTCTGAAGACAAACTCGCTTCTTTTCGTGACCTGTTCTTGATCCATGACCCCAGCCTTATCTACCTTGACGGGAATTCGCTGGGCGTTCTTCCAAAATCTGCACAAGCCAAAGCCAGAGAAATTGTTGACGAACAATGGGGCAAAGACTTAATCCGCGGCTGGAATAAAGGTTGGTGGGAAGCGCCTTCACGAGTTGGTGACAAAATTGGAAAACTAATTGGTGCGGATGCAGGTCAAGTTTTAGTCAATGACACCGTTTCACTTAACTTATTCAAACTTGCTACTTCTGCATTAACGTTACAACCAAACAAAAAACGAATCATCACGGACACATTTAACTTCCCATCTGATTTATATATTTTGCAAGGAATTAAAAATTTATTGTCCCCCTCTCCCGATTCTGGGAGAGGGGCTAGGGGTGAGGGTAAACATGAGATTATTCGCATCGGTGCAAGTGACAATGATATTACGCCAAATATTGCCGAGCTTGAATCTGCTATTAATGAAAATACAGCACTTGTAACTTTGTCTCATGTTGTTTTCAAAAGTGGATATATCTATGACATGCAAAGAATTACAGAATTAGCACATGCTAAAGGTGCATTGGTTCTTTGGGATTTGAGTCATTCTGTTGGTTCCATTCCAATTGAATTAGACAAATGCAATGCGGATTTTGCAATTGGCTGTACTTATAAATATCTCAACGGCGGACCTGGTGCGCAAGCATTTTTATATGTCAATAAAAAAATACAAAATAAACTTTCATCACCTATTTGGGGTTGGTGGGGACAAAAAAATCCGTTTGACTTTAGCCTCGATTATGAACCAGCCGATGGTGCACAAAGATTTCTAGTTGGCACACAACCCATGATTTCATTGCTCACAATGGAAGCCGCACTTGAGCCAACTTTACAAGCAGGCATGGATGCGATTCGTCAAAAATCAATTTTGATGACAGATTATGCAGTTTACCTAACAGAAAATGTTTTAGCAAAATATGGCTTTACTTTAGGCTCACCAATTGATTCAAGTCAACGTGGCTCACATATTTCTATTCGCCATGAAGATGGATATAGAATCAATAGAGCTTTGATTGAAGAAATGAATGTCATCCCCGATTTCCGTGCGCCAGATAATATCCGCTTGGGCTTTGCTCCTTTATATATTTCATTCTCGGAGGTTTGGGAAGGTTTTGATAGAATCAAACGTGTAATGGAAGAAAAGAGATACGAGAACTATCCAAAGCAAAAGTTGGCTGTGACATAGAATGGATAAATATAGAATCCGCCCCTATTCCTCTCTTGATGCACACGCAGTCGTGGATTTGATCAATGCGGCATCCGTTCAAACGGTCGGTTTTCCACGCGCAGTTGTTGATGCTGTTGGGAATCTTTGGGCATATCGGTTTACTCCTTTTACAAGTGAAAAAGTCGTTGCAATCACTGAGTCGAATGAAGTTGTTGGATATGCTTTTTCCACTAGCAATGATGATCCTATTGCTGCGGAGACAGGTGGCGCAGTTCACCCGGATTATTGGAATAAAGGAATTGGTTCGGTTTTGATCGAGTGGGCAGAATCGCGGGCAGGCGCTGTATTGAATCATGCGCCGGCAGGCATCAGGACAGTTTTACAAACTAGCCTCTTTGAAACAGAGTATGATGCGATTAAGCTTTACAAGGATCATGGTTATTTCGCCGTTCGTGAATGGGTGCACTTGGCTATCGAACTAACCGAGCCGCCCGTCATTCCATCCCTACCTACTGGCTGGACTTTGCGTGAGATGGATCTCGACAATGATTGGGATATTGTTAGCCCCGCGATGGATGAAGCCTTTACTGATCATTGGGGAGCTATTCCAGAAGGATCGATTGAAAGCGCGAAAGAAGAAGGGGGTGAAAGCAGGGTTGAGTCTGAATCAGAACCTGTGGATAAATCCTATTCGAACGCACCAGGTTACTGCTTCATTGTGTTAGATGGAAGCACTGTCGCAGGCGGGATATTATGCAATGCCAAACTTGTCGAACGGAATGATACTGGACGCGTAGGAAGCATCTTCGTCCGCCCAGCCTATCGTAAACGTGGCATTGCGCAAACCCTGATGCTCGCAGCCTTTGACGCCTTCTGGAAGAACGGATTTCGCCGCGTGATCACTGACACTGATGTTAATAGCTTCACCGATTCCACCAGACTTTACAAAGGTCTTGGCATGATTCCCTATCGAAGTGAATTCACCTTTGAGAAGGAAATCCGACCAGGCAGGGAAGCGCGACGGCTTAACGTGTGATTGTCATACTAGCAAAGGAAAATAACCCATGGAATCCAAACCCGACACAATAAAAATATCTACATCTCATAAAGAAGAAATTTCTGCTACACATGCTGATTTGCATGTGACTGTCAAAGGCTCATCGCTTGTCAGCGGGAATGAGGCGATGAAAAAAGCCAAAGAGGTGAATCAACTTGTAGAAGCATTGACCAACTTTGGGGTCAAGAATGAAGCGGTCACCTTACAAGGCGTTCATCTCGAAACAGAAAGTGGTGTGTTGTTGAAATCATCCAGTGCTGTATATCGTCTGAAAATTCGTTGTGAAGATTTGAATCAATTGGCTGGCATGTTGGATGTGATTTCTTCTCAAAAAAATGCGACGCTTGAACGCATTGAATGGAAATATAGTGAAGATGAAAAACGCAATCAAATGTTGAAGGTTGCAATTGATAAAGCAAAAACGAAAGCGGAGCAGGTGGCTGGTTCGTTGAATGTCAAATTGTTGGGCGTGTATGATTTTATTGAAAATATTTATGATGAAGAAACACCTGTGTTTCAACCTCAGATGATGATGAAATCTCGTGCGGCTTCGGCAGATGCGCCAAGTTTGGGAATGGATGTGCAACACTCCAAAACGATTCATGTCAATGTTGAAATTTGGTATCGTGTTTCTGCATTTTAGCCTAGCACTTTTGTTCTATTAATGATAGAATCACCTCTTCATTTTTTAGAGAGGTGATATGACCCCTACAATTTCTGTTCAACAACTGAGTAAGACTTATGAAGTGCCTGAGCGCGAAGGCGGGTTTAGCGCGGCTGTGCGTAGTTTTTTCAAACGAAAATATAAAGATGTAAAAGCAGTACAAGAAGTTAATTTCAATATTGAGCAAGGTGAAGTTGTTGGCTTTTTAGGTCCGAATGGAGCGGGCAAAACAACCACACTCAAAATGCTTTCTGGTTTGTTACATCCCACAAGCGGAACTGCAAATGTACTTGGCTTCACACCATGGGAATTGAAAAATGATTATTTGCGTTCAATGACTTTGGTAATGGGTCAACGCAATCGTTTATCTTGGGATATTCCTGCGGCAGATTCATTTTTGTTAAATCAAGCCATTTATCGAATCCCTGATGATGAATATAAAGAAACCTATAAAGAATTAGATGAATTGCTTGAACTCGAACCGCTCATGAAAAAACCTGTTCGCAATCTTTCATTGGGTGAGAGGATGAAATGTGAAATTGCAGTCGGGCTTTTGCATCGTCCGAAAGTTTTGTTTTTAGATGAACCGACCATTGGTTTAGATATTACGGGTCAAGCACGCATTCGTGAGTTTTTGCAAGAATATAACAAACGCACAGGTGCAACTATTATTCTCACAAGTCATTACATGGCAGATGTCACTGCTTTGTGTGAACGCATCATTATCATCCATCATGGTCAATTGAAATATGATGGCGGAATCAATGACCTATCTAAAAAGATTGCACCATTCAAGTTAATTGGCGTGCTTATGGAAAATGCCGATGCACATGATTTATCTCAGTATGGCGAACCAGTTGAAAACATGGAAGATGCGGATAAGAAATTTATCCAAGTGAAGGCTGATGAAGTCACTCGCATCACATCCAGACTTCTAGCTGATTTGCCCATCCGCGACATTACCATCGCCGACCCGCCGATTGAAGATGTCATTGAGCAAGCGTTTAATGCGTGATTATCGTCATTGCGAGGAGAGATGTGAAACATCTCGACGAAGCAATCTCCTACAGAGTTTGAGATTGCTTCGGGCAAAGAACAAGAACGCCCTCGCAATGACATGAGGAGTTTATATGTTTCTAATTTTCAAAAGACTTTGGCAAGTCAACTGGGCAGAGCAATGGCAATATCGTGCAAACCTATTAATGTATTTATTGTATTGGTTGGTTTCGCCAATTATTTATCTCGCCGTGTGGACGAGTATTGCAACCGCCAATGGTGATGTGAAGGGTTTTACTGCAAATGATTTTATAACATATTACATGGTCTTGCTGATTTGCGACCAAGTGACCAGCAACATCGTGATTCATACATTTGGTTACAAAATTCAAGATGGTTCACTTTCTGGCGAACTGATTAAACCAATTCATCCCATGCTTACGAATGCCTTGGTCAATAATGTTGCCTTCAAAATTTTAACCATGTTTGGTCTCACACCGATTTGGATAATTTTATTTTTCTTATTCCAACCTGATTTTAGTAGCGTTACATTGACTGGCATTTTGCTTGCAATCCCCGCTATGATGTTGGCATTTCTTATCGGTTATTTTCAATCAGCCGCAATCACCGCCTTAGCATTTTGGACAACGCGTGTATATTCCATTCACGAATTTTATTTCGCATTGATTTTGCTGTTCTCAGGTCAATTTGTACCACTGCCACTCATGCCACAACTGATTCAAGATATTGCTCAATACCTTCCATTTCAATTGATGTTGTACTATCCCATTCAATTAATTTTAGGCAACCTTTCTACCGAACAAATCATTCAAGGCTATGTAATGACAGGGGTCTGGCTTGTTATTTCATGGCTTATCTTTAACTGGGTTTGGCGCAAAGGTGTGAAAAAGTATTCAGCAGTTGGAGCGTAAATCTCAACTGGTCATGCTGAGCATAGCGAAACATCTCTTTCATAATTTTCAAGACTCTTCACTGCCGTTCAGAGTGACACTAAAGGATGTAACATGCACTCACTTAAATTAATTTATGCTTTTCTCAAAATGAATATTCAAATGTCATTAGCCTATCGTGCTGATACCGTTGTAAATATTTTGCTGAACTTAATGTGGCTTGGTTGGGAACTATTGAGTCTCAATATTATTTTTAGCAACACCCAAACACTGGGTGGCTGGGGCATCGGCGAACTGATTGCATTGCTCGGCGTCTTTCGTCTCGTCAACACATTGATGATTGCACTCATCTGGCCCAACACCGAAAAATTCAACCAATCCATTCGTGATGGCTCCATGGACTACACCATCTTACAACCCGCCAACAGCATGTTCCTCGTCACATTTTCACGCATCACAGTTTGGAGATTTTGGGATTTGATTCTCGCCATTATTTTGATTGTGATTGGCATCAACATGTCTGGCGACTTAATCACCGCGCCTCAAATCCTGACCTTCATCCTGCTTGCCCTTTCAGGCATTATCGTTATCTACAGCCTTTGGATTGTTCTCATTGCACTGACGTTTTGGTTTACAAAGTTCGATAACAACGTCACCATCTTACAAGCCTTGCTAGACGCAGGACGTTATCCAGCAACAGTTTATCCTGTCTGGTTACGAGTGATTGTCACATTTATCATTCCAATTGCAGTCGCAACTACAATTCCATTACAAGCCTTGCGTGGTGAATTGGCTTTCAATCAAGTATTGATTTTCTTTTTCATAGGCGTTGCAAGTTTTATCATCGCTTCTCGAGTTTGGAAGTCAGGTCTAAAACGATATAGTGGTGCAAGTAGTTAACAAAAAAAGACCAGAGAAAATCTCTGGTCTTTTTTATTCTTTATTTTTTCTCTAATACAATTACAGAAGAACCATCTTGTGAAGTCAATGTCAATTGATTTCCACTTAATTCAAAATTTAACGTTTGTTCAGAAACAATACCCAAGATAGCAGTTTCTTGGTCCATCGTCGCTTCACAGAACATCATTGTTGAGAAAGCAGGTTCAAAGGTGATTTGATTGCCATTCACTTGATAACCTGCGCCAAATGAATTGCATCCAACGTTTCCGCCAAATTTCCCATCCGCGTCAAAATTAATCGAAGTTTCTACATCTGGCAAAGCCGAAGTTGGGTTTGATGCATCGCCATACGAAACTAACGTCCATTCACCTTCAAGTGAAGCAGAACTACCTGAACAGGCTGAAAGTAAAACTACTAAAACAATTAAAAGAAAGTATATTTTTTTCATAGTTGATTATCTCCGTTTTTTCTTTAACGAAGTTTTGCTATAAAAAGTTCCCACAAATTGTAGGTCACGCTTGTAGCGTGACTTAGTTGTAAAAGTAGAGATTGCTTCGCCACCAAAAACCAAGAGCGGTGGCTCGCAATGACATGTTAATTTTGATTAAACTCAACCCGATTAAATAGTGTAATTCCAGCTGAAGCAGAGACGTTTAACGATTCAACCTTGTCACTAATAGGAATACGAACTTTCAAAGTTGCGGCTTGTTCTACTTCGGGTGAACACCCATCTTTCTCACTACCAAATGCGATTAACAATCTTTGTGGCATAGATGAAATTTCATCTACAGTTTTTTCTGTATTCATATCCATTACTAACAAAGTTTCATTATTTTTCTTGCAATAATCCAGAAAATCTTTTGTGGATGCGGTAATCATCGGCACAGAAAATAAATAACCTCTACTGGCACGAATCAAACGACGGTCATATAAATCAATGGGGTCCATGTTTAATAATAAAATTCCGCCAACACCTAATGCCAATGATGTTCTGGTGATATTTCCAATGTTGCCAGAAATGCTTAAATCTTCTAAAACGACAATATCTTTTGTAATAGATTTCAATACCTCTAACCCAATTGATTTTGGTGTTTGGGCAATAGCAAACACGCGAGAGAGTTTGTCGTTTTCAAAAAGTTTTTTAGAAGTTCGTGTGGCAATTTCATGAATTGGGATGGATTTAGAAATTTGATTTTTGAAATTTTCTGAAATTCTATTCTCGCCAGAAAAATAAACAGACTCGACTTTTACTCCAGCCTTCAATGCTTCAAGAATGTTTTCCTCATCATCAATGAGGATTTTATTTAATTCTTGCCTGCCAGAACGAGTCAATAATTTTCGAATCGGCTGCGCAAGTGGATGTAGAAGCGAATCAATAATATTTGGGTTGGAATTTTCAGTCATAAAGAGATGATAAACGGTTGAGGATGTTCGTGTCAAGAAAGATTGTATAATTCATGCATCAGATTGGCCTTGTAGGGGTCAAATGATTATAGACAATTTGTTTTTTGAAAACCAACTCCGAAGGAGTGTTATAGTTTTCAAATCTATGTCATCCCTACGGGATTTGATTACGAAATATCTTGAATTTCTATAATCTTTTTATCCCTTCGGGATTATTTAATAAAGAGAGGTTTTATGACTGATAACTCTGCACTTAGCATGATTGACACAAATATTCCAATCAAAAATTTTGGTAAACCTGTCATTCAAACTGGCTCAACTACTCGCATGGATTTTGGCTCTACACCTTTGCCAACTGCTTGGATTAAAGAAGGAACTCCAACTGCTAGAAGCATCCCTTTGGCAAGAGCCGAAGATAATAATTTATCTTGTGGGTTATGGGATTGTCAGGCAGGGAAATTTACATTTATTTATGCATGTGATGAGATTGTACATATTTTAGAAGGTGAAGTCATTATTGAAGAAAATGGTGCAACATATACTTTGAAAGTTGGTGATGTGGCATTTTTCCCTCAAGGTTTAGAAACCGTGTGGACTGTTCCAAAGTATGTCAAGAAATTTGCAATTTTTCGGTCTGTGCGTGAGCCGTTTATTGACAGAGTGTATTTGAAGTTAAAGAATATTGTCAAAAAAAAATTAGGTAAAAAATAATTTTTACTTTCATGGAAACAATCTTTATTGACGACCATATTTTAATTATCAATAAACCTGCTGGAATTTCTGTGTTACCAGAAGGGTGGGATAAAGATGCAACCTATTTGGTCAAAGAGTTAGAAGAACAATACGAGAAAATATGGGTTGTGCATCGCATTGATAAAATCACAAGCGGAATTATTTTGTTCGCTTTGAATGCAGAGGCGCATCGTTCGTTGAATATTCAATTTGAGAAACATCAAGTGGAGAAGAAATATCATGCGCTTGTGAATGGTGTGCCAAAATGGAATGAGAAGATTACAAAATTTCCTTTAAGAGTGAATGTGGGGCATAAACATCGTACAATGGTGGATGATAGAAATGGAGTCAAGGCTGAGACAAGATTTAGGTTGTTGAAACAGTATCAATCGTCAGCATTGGTTGAGGCTATGCCGATGACTGGTAGAACGCATCAGATTCGAGTCCATGCTTATGCGTTAGGTCATCCATTGTTAGGAGATATCTTGTATAGTGCGCCTGAGTCGAAAATTATTCATCGTCCTGCCTTACATGCGCGTTCATTAATGTTTACTCATCCTGCAACGGGTAATAAAGTATCATTTGAGGCAGACTATCCAGATGATTTTCAGGATGCATTGAATAAATTAAGCACTTGAAATTATGGTATATTTTTAATCAAGGAGTATTGCCATGAATGAGCGAATCCTAATTATCGAAGACGACCAAGCTATTTTGAAATTGTTGCAACGTGGTTTGGCTTATGAAGGTTACACAGTGGATA
>JAEURG010000122.1 GCA_016789345.1 Anaerolineales bacterium
AATATTTTCAACAATTACTGCAATGGCAATATCTGGCAAGCCTGTGTTTGCGGCGTTATTGGTATAACCAGCAAACCAAGCATGTGGCAAACCACTTCCAGATTCAGCAGTACCTGTTTTGCCAGCCACAGAAAATTGCATACCACGAATATTGTTATAGGCTGTGCCGCGTGTGCCTGTCACCATAAACAATGCTTCTCGTAGCACGTCTAAATTTTCGGCGCGTAATGGAAGCGTTCCGTTCGCTTCGGGCTTGAAGACAAGTAGAGGGTCACCATCTATGGGTTGAATCTTTTCTACAATTTGCGGGCGATATAAGGTGCCACCATTTGCAATTGCCGCCATAAAACGTGCTACTTGCAAGGGAGTCACTTGCACATCACCTTGCCCAATGGCTTGATTAACCGCATCAATTTGACTTTGAGGGTCTAAGATTTGACCCGCTTCTTCAGGTAATTGCTGAATGCCAGTGGGCGAACCTAAGCCAAATGCACGCGCCGTGTTGGCAATATCATTTGGGCGACTTAACCCAGAATATAAGTCGTTGCCAATGTGCCAGAAGTATGGGTTACAAGAACGCATTAGTCCTTCTTGCAATGTTAATATGCCTGCTGGTCTTGTGCGCGATGTGTTACAGCCTTCTCCTCGTGCTATCGCTTCTTGACAGTAATCATACGTCCAGTCATTTCCAGTAAAACCTTCAACTTCGGTGAAGAAATATTGACAGTCATAGGTTGTGTCTTTGAGCCATGCACCGCTTTCTAATGCGGCAGAGAAGGTGATAATCTTAAACACCGAACCCAGAGGATATTGCCCTTGTGTGGCACGGTTGAGTGTTCCGCCACTATTGAGCATATTGGCTAAGCCTTGATTGTTTGGATTATTCGCATCAAAATAATTTGGGTCAAAATCCGGGCTAGATGCCATTGCTATAATTCTGCCGGTATCCACTTCCATCACTACAATTGCGCCACGGAAAAACTCAATCGCAGATTGAGCATAATATTGCATACTGTTATCAATTGTTAAATAAACTGAATCTGCAGGCTCTGGTCGGCTCTGCTGACCTAGCGTAGAAATAATTTGCCCGTTTGGTCCCACCACACGTAAAATTCCACCATGTTTACCTGCTAAATAATCTTCTGCCCATTGTTCTATGCCTGTTTGCCCAATTCGTTCACTGCCGTTATAGCCTTTACGGCGGTATTCATCATATTGTTCTGGTGAAATTGATAGGGTATAACCCACTGCTTGCGGAGCAAGCCCGTTTTGTGCGTAATAACGAGATTCATATTCTTGAACCACAAGTCCGCCGGGGTTAATAGAAATCAACCTTTGGGCTTCAGCACGAGTCGCTTCACACATCGGCAGGTACCAGCCAGGTCCCGAAGCGTCAATCTGATTTTGAATGTTGAGTGGGTCGAATCCACATAACAGACCTAATTCAGCCGTCAATGTGCCGCGTAAATCGGGGTCAATTGCGCCTGTATCAATGCCAAATGCTAACGCCTTGGATTGTGTGACAATGGGCAAACCATCACGGTCGTAAATATCGCCACGTGCTGGCACGCTGTATTCCATCGCCAATTGATTTCCGCCCACGAGTTCGGGCAGAATCAAACTATCATCCCATTGCACTTTCCAAGCATTATTTTCATTTACTAAACGCATCACAATGTCGCGTTGAATATCGCCTGCTAACACTGTTTGATAGGTAATGCTGTAACCTACTTCGGCATTGCGTGGGCTGATTTGAGATGAAAGAATGTTGACTTCAAAACTTGCGGCACTCATTTCATTCAAAGTGTTGTTCCAGCGTTTTGAAAAATCTTCTAAAGAAACTGCGCTTTGGCTTTCTGTTGAAAGCAAGGCATACATACTTTCATAATCATTTTGTTGTAGTGACTCAAAAAATGAATTGAATGCCGTATTGACATCAGGCGCTGGGGTTACATCTACCTTCGGGGTTGGAAGTGGCGTAGGTGTTGCGAAAATTCCAGCAACACCGCCACCGTTCGAAGAACAAGCAACAAGTATGAAAGTTATCAAAACAAAAAAGATTCGACGTAAAGGCTTCATTCTTTTCCTTTATTGACCTCACCCATTGAGAGAGGGCTAGGGTGAGGGATACCTAAAATTTCACTATATACATCACAATCATAATTCAAAAACGATTGGCAATTCACAGGCACATCTGCATTTGGAAAAATATCAAATTGTTTTAATGCTTTCACAATATGACACATCGGTAAACCCATCACACTAGCATAACATCCACTCAAAGATTGGACTGGATTAAATTCCGCATGTTGAATGGCATACGCGCCTGCTTTATCCATTGGGTCGCCAGTTTTGATATAAGCAGAAATTTCATTATCGCTATAATTTCGCATTGGCACATCGGTCACACATACATCTGTTACCAACTTTTCATCACTGATGCGATATATTGCAATGCCCGTCATCACTTGATGATTTTTTCCACGTAATTGTTTTAATATTCTTTCAGCATCAGATTCATCAATAGGTTTGCCTAAAATTTCTTGACCATCTACCACTGTAGTATCTGAGCCGATAATCACCGCTTCATTACTGACCTTCGACCTGATTGCTTTTGCCTTAGCCTCTGCCAACCTGACGACATACTCACGCGGCGACTCATTTTCTAGTGGTGTTTCATCCACATCAGAGACGATGACTTCAAAACCCCAGTTCCCGAGCGCGAACAATTGTCGCCTACGTGGTGAAGCGGATGCGAGAATTAAATCAATCACAGGCGAGATTCTATCACAGAGATTTTTTATGAATTAATAGGGGATAAGTAGCGATAAATCCTAAATGGTAAAATAATCAGCAAATCTGTCTAGTCATACGGAGGCGCAATGAATGCACTTCAAGAACGTATTTTGAAAGAGGGAAAAAATCTCGGCAATGGAATTTTGAAAGTAGATAGTTTTGTTAATCATCAAGTAGACCCAACGCTGATGGACACTTGCGGGCGTGAATTTGCAAAACGTTTTGCAAATGTGGGCGCAACAAAAATTTTAACTGCTGAAATTTCTGGTATTGCACCTGCACTTACTACAGCGATTCATTTGAATTTACCTGTTGTGTATGCTCGCAAAACAAAACCAATCACCATGCCTGACCAAGTGTATTTGACTCTCGCACCATCACACACAAAAGGTCGCATGGTGGAATTGATTGTCTCACCTGAATATCTTGCTAACAACGAAAAAGTTTTAATCATTGACGATTTTCTCGCCAGCGGGCAAACGATTTTAGGTTTGGTGCGTTTGGCAGAAGCCTCTGGTTCTAAAGTGGTTGGCATTGGTGCGCTCATAGAAAAAACATTTGAAGGTGGACGTGATGTGTTGTCTTCCGTCGGTGTGCCGATTGAAGCGATTGCTCGTATTAAGTCTATGGATGATGGGAAGATTGAGTTTGTTTAATGGTTGCAGGTCGCAAGTCACAGGTTGAAAGTTGTTATAACCTGTAACTTTCTAACCTTCAAACTTTCAAACCTAAAACCTATGAACTCAATTGCTATCTTAGATTTCGGCTCTCAATATGCACAAATCATTGCACGGCGTGTGCGTGAATCAAATGTGTATTGTGAATTATTCGCATGGGATGCTCCGCAAGAAAAAATATTTTCGATTAATCCAAAAGGATTTATTTTGTCAGGTGGACCAAAATCAGTTTATGAAGAAAATGCGCCATTTATTCAAGATTTTATTTTCGCTTCAAACTTGCCCATACTTGGTATCTGCTACGGGATGCAAGCCTTAACCCATGCTTTGGGCGGAAAGGTGAATCCTTCGTCCGAACGAGAATATGGTTTTGCTGAAATCAGTTCGCTAGTTTCTAGTTCGCTAGTTTCCAATCTCTCCACCGTTTGGATGTCGCATGGTGATAAAGTAACTCAATTACCACAAGGTTTTATTTCGTTAGCGAAAAGCGGAAACAGTCCGTATGCGGCGATGGGGAATTTGGAAAAGAAATATTTTGGCGTACAGTTTCATCCAGAAGTGCATCATACAAAAAATGGCATTGAGTTAATCAAACATTTTGTCGTTGATATTTGTAACGTTAAACCAACATGGACTCCAAATTCGATTATTGATGAAAGCGTACAAAAGATTCGTGAGCAAGTTGGAAATCAAAAAGTTCTTGCGGCGGTTTCAGGCGGTGTGGATTCATCTGTGGCAACGGCATTAGTGCATAAAGCAGTAGGTGAGCAATTGATTTGTATGTTTGTGGATACAGGTTTGCTTCGTCATAATGAAAGCCTGGAAGTAGCCACTGCGTTTCGTGATGGTCTTGGCGCAGAATTAATCACCATTGATGCCAGTAAAGAATTTTTGTCTGCTTTGAAAAACGTCACTGACCCTGAACAGAAACGGAAAATTGTTGGTGAAAAATTTATCCGCATCTTTGAGCGTGAGTCAAAGCGGCTGGGGAGTGATATCAAGTTTTTAGTACAAGGAACAATTTACCCCGACGTAGTTGAATCGTCTGCGTCAAATCAAAGTAAATCTGAAAAAATAAAAACGCATCACAACGTGGGTGGTTTGCCCGAAGACATGTCATTTGAATTGGTAGAGCCGTTGAGAATGTTATTCAAAGATGAAGTGCGTTTGGTGGGTGAAGCCTTAGGCTTGAACGAACATTTAGTTTGGCGACAACCATTCCCCGGACCTGGTTTGACAGTGCGATGTTTGGGAGAAATTACACCCGAACGCGTATCACGTTTACGCGCGGCGGATAAAATTTTGCAAGATGAATTATTGGGAGCAGGATTTTTAGGCAAGCATGGAAAAACATCACAAGCGTTTGCAGTTTTGTTGCCAGTGAAATCTGTAGGCGTGATGGGCGATGGAAGAACGTATCAAGAAGCCGTTGCAATTCGTGCTGTAACGACTGATGATTTTATGACGGCAGATTGGGCGCGTTTGCCACATGAGTTGCTTGCAAAAGTGTCGAGCCGCATTGTGAATGAGGTGGAAGGAATTAATCGCGTGGTGTATGATATTACGAGTAAGCCACCTGCCACGATTGAGTGGGAATGAATCGATTTACGATTGACGAGTTTTGATTGACGATTTTATTCGGTG
Organism: Anaerolineales bacterium; assembly: GCA_016789345.1. Taxonomy (GTDB): domain Bacteria; phylum Chloroflexota; class Anaerolineae; order Anaerolineales; family Villigracilaceae; genus Villigracilis. The sequence continues at coordinate 5,118 of JAEURG010000122.1, forward strand.
GTCAAGCGCAAGCAGTCGAGACCATGATTGGGAGTTACATGAAGCCAAAAATCAGGTTATAGTTAATCAGTCTTAAAAAGGAAAATATTATGAACTTTGACCTTATTGAAGTTTTCACTCGCGCAGGCAAAATTACATGGAAGTATAAAGTGCTATGGATTTTTGGAATCCTCGCCAGTTGTGGCAGGGGAGGTAATGGCGGCAACTCAAATTCAGGTGACAGTAGTGGAAATGGTGAGAATCCATTTTCACCTGAAATGACCAACCAACTTGAAAGTTTTTTTCTACGAGTTGGTGCTTGGTTTGAACAGAATCCTTGGGTGATTTATGCTTTCATCTTCTTTATATTAATCTTAATTGCTTTGCAAACATTTTTATCT
>JAEURG010000162.1 GCA_016789345.1 Anaerolineales bacterium
TAGTAAGGGTTAGTTGCAAATTGCGCGTGATAAGCAAAGTCACTACTTGAATTTCACGATGCAAAAGCCGCTGGAGAAATACCAGCGGCATGAGCATTAAGAAAAACCAGATGAAGCCAGAGAAAGGCACAGGGTGAATTATGCAGGTGTAATATCAGAAGGAGGCGTTGACTTCCCTGCTGTATTTCGCCAAATTGCACCACCGCCAGCACCCAAGCCAGCCGTCAAGCCAATATTTATAAAACCAACAAAACATGCCATACCGAGTGCTGAAATCCAAACCGTGGTTGGGTCTGCGGTAGGGAGACCAAGCATTTCATTAATTTGATATTCGGGGTTTTGCATCACCATCGCATTAATAACAGCGGCTATCATTTGCGCCACAATGCCAAATCCGCCAGCAATTGCCCCAGCATAAGCACCACGTTGAACAACAGTGACAGAATCTTTTTCAAAAACGCCGTTCAAATATCCTGCGCCAAGGCCAGTAATAAGTGGAACGCAAAAAGCGCACAACGGGCTTATACCCGCCGCGGCAATCAATACAAATAAAAACATGACTGCACCAGAAATTAACCCTGCTTTTAACATAATGTAATCTCCTTTTATTTATTGTGTTTGTTTTACGATTTGAATAAAATCATCCACTTTCAAACTTGCGCCACCGACCAATGCCCCGTCAATATCAGGCTGGGAGAAAAATTCTTTGGCATTTGCGCCAGTGACAGAGCCACCATACAAAACGCGAATCGCTTGGGCAGTTGATTCTCCATATAACTCTGCGATTGATTTACGAATTACATCTTTGATAACAACATTCGCCGCTTCACCAGTGGATGCTTTGCCAGTGCCAATTGCCCAAACAGGTTCGTAAGCAACGACAATGCGTGGCGCGAAATCAGCAGGTACATCAGCCAAGCCTAATTTTGTTTGAGCAGAAACAACTTGACTTGTCTGGTTTGATTCGTATTGTTCCAACGTCTCGCCCACACATACAATCGGAGTCAAATCAAATTTTTGTGCGGCAAGCAATTTTTTATTTACTAAGGCATCCGTCTCGCCGAAATATGCGCGGCGTTCTGAATGACCTAAAATTACATAATCACATAATTCTTTTATCATGGCTGGTGCAACTTCACCAGTGAACGCACCTTTTTCTTCCCAAAACATGTTTTGTGCGCCCACACCAATTTCAGTATTTCTCAAAAGTTCATGTGCAGTTTGCAATGAAATAAATGGCGGGCAAACAACTTTTTCTACATTTTTTATTTCATTTAGTTTTTCAGTCATTGCAGAAATTAAATCACGAGTCTCCGCAATCGTTTTATTCATTTTCCAATTACCAGCAACAAAAGGTTTTCGCATTGTGTTTTCCTATGGAATGGTTTTGAGTAATTCGTTTGCAAAAGTTCGAATCCAAGCCGCCGCGCCTAAATCAGATGAAATAGCATTGAGCAGGCTTTTGGCTGTATTTGTATCATTTAACTTAATTGCAATCTCTGATTTTAATAATGGAATTTCATACAAATCTGGTTTGATTTTTTCGGCATTGAGTACATTTGTTTTTGCGTCTTCCAACGAGCCATTGAATAAAGCATAACGCCCACGCGCAATATAACCTAAGGGTAAATCAATTGTATCAATACGTTCAAAGAAAACGAACAAAGGCATTTCTTTTTGTTCTGAAGCCTTGTAAACCGATTCGCGTAAAGCAGTCATCACATCTTTTGGAATTTCACCTTCAGTGCGATAGACCTGCGCCAGTCGTAAATCCATGCCTGCGGCTAGCACCCATGCGCCACGGTCACGATATTGACGCGAGGCATTTGCAAAAAAATCTTTATTGTTTGTGCCTGCTAAATTTGCGGCTTGTGCCAACGCCTCTGCCGCACGAACAGGTTGTCCATCATCATAAAACGCTAGCGAAAGTTGCAAATGTGCGTTGGGGTCGGCTGGGTTTTGTTTCACCAATTCTTGCGCCGCCGCAATTGCTGGCGATATGTTTGGCTCGGCAGTAACTGGTGACAATGTTGGAATCACTGGTACAGGCGAATTTATAATAACGGTTGTGGGTTGTGCAAAAAATCTACGAACGAGACCATTTCGATATGCAAACGCGCCCAAGCCTATGCAAACGATGAAGATTAAACTGACTCCAATCCATAACCAAGATGAAGAACGCTTCTGCGCTACGGGTTGGCTGGCTTCTATTCTACGGGCGGTTGCTTTATCTTGAATTTTTGTGTCGCGTTTCAAACTTGCTGGGCGCATGGTGATGGCTGTGCCTTGCATTGGCACGCCTGCCTCCGTCCATGCGGATTTGAAAGCGGATACTAAATCTTCCACTGTTTGGTATCTATCTGTTCTATCTTTTGCTAAAGCCTTTAACAAAACTTTTTGCACAGGCTCTGGCACTTTGGGGTTAATATCCATTGGCAAAGGCAATGGTGTGTAAATATGGTCGTGGATAATAGAAAACGGTGTATCGGCACTAAATGGCACCTGACCGACAACCATTTCATACAACATGACACCGAACGAGTAAATATCTGTCCCTGAGTCTAAATCTTTTTTGCCCATCGCCTGTTCAGGTGAGATGTATTGAGGCGTGCCCATAATAGAATCAGATGAAAGTGTAGATTCACCTGCTTGGGCAATCCGCGCCAAACCAAAATCTGCTAAATACATTACGCCTTCGGTAGAAAGCAAAACATTCGATGGTTTTATATCGCGATGCAACACGCCTTGTTGATGGGCATACCCAAGCGCCGAACCAACAGAAGTAACCACTTGCTCAATTTCTTGTGAGCTTAATGCCCCGCGTTGAAAACGTGCTTTGAGTGTATCGCCTTCAATAAATTTCATCACCAAATATGGGCGATTTTCATGTTCTGAATAATCGTACACTGGCACAATGTTTGGGTGTTCCAATTTTGCAACAACTCTGGCTTCGCGTTGAAAACGAGCAGTGAATGTTGAATCTTCATTAAATGCCTGATGCAAGGCTTTAACCGCCACATATCTATCTAATGAAGCGTGATAGGCTTTGAAAACAGTCGCCATGCCACCCTGCCCCAACTGCTCAATGATTCGATATGGACCTACATTTTCACCAACTTTGAATGACATACAAACTCCAATTTGAGATTGGGTAATTATAGCCGAGTGCAGATATTTGATATTCTCAATTTTATTGCAGTTTTGTATGTGGAGTCAGTAATCAGTTTTTGGTAAACAGTTATTGGTCGGAAAAAGAGTAAAATCTGTATTGACCACAAATGTTGGAAATACAACTTCCTACTTTATTGCAAATTACTATCAAGTGGAAAATAGCCTGCCCACTCCGCTTACGCTACGGGATGCTTCGCGAGGGTGAGACTCGCTACTCATCAGGCACAGAGCAAACAAAATATACCTACACTGGTCAATACAGCTACACCAGTGATTTTGGGTTGCATTTCTACAATGCCCGTTGGTATGACTCGTCACTCGGCAGATTCGCTCAGGCGGATACGATTGTGCCGAGTGGAAGTCAAGGGTTGGATAGGTATGCTTACGTTAATAATTCGCCAATGAATTATATTGATCCAAGCGGGCATATGGCCTGTCAGTCAAATTATTGCGATCCAAGATGGCAGAAGAATATCGTTCCCTTATCAGAAGCAGGGCAACGACTAAAAGACTTTTCAGAAAAGTTTGGGGTTAGTATAGAAAATATAGTAACAGCAGGTTTAGCAGGAGAAGCCAGTGGTTGGGACGATAATTCTACAATTATGGAGAATGATGAAGCGGCATGGGCTAATCGCTATCAATGGTATGCTGATAAGTTTTGTGATGGTTTTTATACGCAAAATTGTGAATTAAATTTCTACATGCACTATTCTGAATCCGTAAGAAAATTAGTAGACAACAATTGGAATTCAACTATTGAGCATGTACAATTAGTTACAAGCCCAAGATACTTTGGCGAATCTGAATGGGCAGCTGGTAAGCTTCTTTATAACGCAAGTAATGCAAATCCACTCTCATATTCTTTTGACCCAGAAAATAACCCTGAAGATAGAAATCTCCCATTTGATGTAGGAATCATTCCAAAACCTGCTAATGTTTCCATAATTGAAGGAACAGGTTACGATCAGGTTCTTCATGTTTCCCCTGCGCCTAGCTACGGAGAAAACTCCTTCTCTGTATTATTGACATACTGCCAATGGCAATGGTGGGTAAACGATCACACAGTGGATGGGGGTTGCTCTTCAGGTAACCCATAAAAGGAATATTTTAATGAAAACAAAAACACTAAGCTTAACATTTATATTAATATTCTTTCTTTCAAATTGCCAAATAGTCCAACCCACTACTCAACCAACACTTGAGAATGTAGCATCTGAAACACCAGTATTAACTGATATAAATAACCATCCAGACTGGTTTACCCGTCAATGCTTGAATATTTCAAACGCACCATCAGAAGTAAAAATGCCGTCTGGATATCTTATACTTGCTGAAAGTCTAAACAATGGTAGCTACAAATTTTTCAACATAAAAAACATGGTTGAACAAGCTTTCTTGCCAGTTAACAATTCAATTTGGGATGTAAAAGTTTCGCCGAATCAGCAATTAATGCTTTATCTTGATGGAAGTAATAGCCCATGGCTAAATAAAATTGCTTCCTTAGATAAAGAGATAAATCAGTTCCCAGACTCAAAATCGTGGGCGAGCGTAGCTTGGTTAGACAATGAGCATATAATTTCTGGAAACACCACTTCAACGCCAACTAGTACGTTTAAAATCTACAATTACCTCACCGGTGAAGAAACGATTTTGACCTTAGATACACCAAATCCACTTTATTGGATACATCCAACAGGGAAAAATATTCTAATTGCTAGTATTAACCCAGAGATAGACAGGGTTGTCTACTTTGATAAAAATGATGGAGGGAGAATAATATTTTGGGATAATAGGTCAAATCGAATCTTATCCTCATTACCATATCCAATTCATGAATCCAATGGACAAGTGGTACTGCCTGCTGTTCCTTTCTTTGATGGTTGGTCACCAGATGGAAAAGATTTTATTACGACATCTCCTCTCGTAGTATCAGAAACTGAGGAGGTAATAGTTGAGGAGTTATTTCAATTTAACTATGATGGGAAAATTACTCAATTAACTCAGTTCAGTGATTTTTATGGGTTTGTTCGTATTACTCAGCCTGTCTGGTCGCCTAGTGGAGAGTTTATTGCATTCTGGCTAGCAGTTAGTGACAATGGAAACCAAACACTTGATACTCTTAATCAACAGCTAGTTATTTTGAACAAAAAGACGAATGAAATTAAAGATTTATGTTTGCAATTTGGCGAGTCAAAATATTCCTCTGCGGCTCCACAACCTATTTGGTCTCCAGATAGCAATTACTTTGTTGTAGAAACAAGAATGCCTGACGGAAAGCCTTTAGTTAATTTAGTAAATATAGAAGAAAACAACTTATTTACTTTACAAGAAGGCTTTTTACCCGTTGGTTGGTTAATTTCTCCTTAAGTAAATCATATAGAAGTTAAGATACTTGTATGGTACTGGAAGATTTTCGAAGTCAGTCTTTAATCTCCAGTCTCCAATCACCAACTTTCCCCTAAGAACGAAACGCTTCGTCCACCTTACGGCTTTGTTATGAAAGTACCATATACTCGGCGGCGGGGGGGTGGGTAAGACTTCCGAAGTCTGCGTGCATTAAAAATCCTTGCTTGAAACAATTATTTGTACGTGATACACTCGTTATGGACAAAGAGAGTTTAAAATGCAAATCTCATTTTCAATCCCTGAAAGTCAATTTATGGATGAGTCACCTGAGGCGGTAGCAAAGAAAATCCGTTTGTATGCGGCGTTAGGCTTATATCAAGCAGGTGAATTATCTATTGGGGCGGCAAGTGAATTATCAGGGCTAGACCGTTATGAATTTCTGGAGTTTTGTAAACAAGAAGGCGTTCTTTTGCACACCCAATCTCCAGACGAATTAGAAGCGGATATTCAAAAATTTATAAATCCAAAATAGATTATGCTAATTGTTGCTGATAGTTCTGCTCTAATTGCCCTTGCAACTTGTGATGGGTTAGATTTGTTATTACAAGTATATGAAGAAATTAAAATCCCCGAAGCGGTTTATGCTGAAATT
>JAEURG010000126.1 GCA_016789345.1 Anaerolineales bacterium
TGAAAACGAAGCAAATCAAATGATGGATGAAATTGAATCACAAGTTCGTGAACGGCTTGGCTCCATTGTTTTTGGTGTAGATGAAGATACACTTGAAGAAGTGACATTAAATCTTTTAGCAAAAAAAGGATTAACATTAACCGCCATTGAAAGTGGACTGAATGGCTTGCTGGCTCGTAAAATACCTCACACCGCTTCAATCCCTGACTTGACAGCTGATTCTTTACTAGAAGCCTTGCGCTCTGCCCAAGCATCCGCCAAGACAGATGTTGCAGTTGGAGTAACAATTTTCCCCGAAGAAAGAAGCGCAGTGATGGCGATGATTACACCCAAAGGCGAGAAGAGTCATAAAATCACGTATGGTGGTCCGCCAAAAAGTCTGCCACGTTGGAGTATGTATCTTGTTATCAATTGGTTGCGAACTGCTGTAGAGGAAATGGAATGAATCACAAGCCCAAACAAAAAAAGAATGATTCAATTTGGGTGATGTTTGCTTGGGGATTAAATATCGCTGGTGTTTTGGCAATCTTATTGGTGGTGTTGGCATATTTTTATTTACAAAATGTTTCTGCCGCGCCGCCACCAACCACGAGACCAATTTTTACAATCACCGTTCCGCCAACTTACACACAAGACCCTGCTTCCTTATGGTTGCCAACGATTACACCAAATCCGCGTTCGACGATGATTGTAGTGCAAAGCCCCACGCCGTTTGTGATTCCAAATTTTGCAATGCAAGCCAATGCTAGAATTTCTGTGGCAGGTTATTCTGTTTCAGGCAGACCCATTGAAGTATATACATTTGGCAATGGCGAAAAAGAAAAAATGATTGTGGCTGGGATTCATGGCGGTTATGAATGGAATACGATTGCTTTAGCAGATGAGTTGATTCAATATATTTTTCAACATCCTGAAATTATCCCGAGGGATGTGACATTACACATTATGCGAAACATGAATCCTGATGGCGATGCAAGAGACCATGGCGTGGATGGACGAGTCAATGACCATGGTGTGGATTTGAATCGCAACTTCCCTGCCAATTGGGCGAAGACTTGGGATCGAAATGGTTGTTGGGTATTGACTCCAACCACTGGCGGAACAGGTCCTGGCTCTGAACCTGAAACAAAAGCCGTGATGTATTTTTTACAAAGCCATAAAATTGAAACGCTGATTAGTTATCATAGCGCGGCGTTGGGAGTTTTTCCCGGTGGTGTGCCGTGGGAAGAAGAATCAATTCAGTTTTCAAAAGCACTTTCTAAAGCAACTGGGTATCCTTACCCGCCGATTGATACAGGTTGTGTTTATACTGGCACATTAGCAGATTATGCTGTTGAGTTAGGAATCACTGCTGTTGATATGGAACTCTCAACACACAAGTACACTGATTTTGAAAGAAATTTGAAAGCGTTGGAAGTTTTGTTGAATTGGGAATGATTAGTCTGAATGGTCTTATTGGTCTAAAAAGTCTTACAGGTCTTATTAGTCTGGTGGTCGAGTAGTCGCGCTCTTGTTCTTAGCGACGTATCGAGACCACAAATTAGAAGTAAATAGAAAATTTAAAGTTTGACATTAATTGTTGGTCTCGATACGGTTTCGGCTTCGCCTCAACCTACTCGACCAACGGAGTATAGAATAAAAGGAGCATAAATGACTCAAAAAGTTGACACATTATTTATCAATGCCATTGTCCTCACAATGGATGAAAAATTAAATCAATATGACCCAGGTGCAGTCGCTGTCAAAGGCGATTCAATTGTTGCTGTTGGAAAAGAAGAAGAACTGAAAAAAGAATATTCGGCAAATGAAGTGATTGATTGCAACAAAAAAGTGTTAATGCCTGGATTAATCAATGCACACACACACGTCCCCATGACTTTGCTCCGTGGGCTTGCTGATGACTTACGACTCGATGTATGGCTCATGGGTTATATGCTTCCCGTTGAAAGAGAATTTGTAAAACCAGATTTTGTTCGCTTGGGAACATTAATCGCATGTGCAGAACAAATTAGAAGTGGTGTGACAACTTTCAATGACATGTATTATTTTGAAGATGATGTTGCTCAAGCAACTGCTGATGCAGGTATGCGAGCAGTTTGTGGTCAAACCGTAATTAGATTCCCTGTGCCAGATGCAGGCGCGTATGAAGATTCATTGGCAATGGCGCGAACGTTTATTCAAAAATGGAAAGGTCATGAATTAATTGTCCCAGCGGTTGCGCCTCATGCACCTTATTCCACTACACCAGAAATTTTGAAAGCCTGCGCTGAGCTTGCAAAAGAGTTTGATGTGCCGTTGCACATTCATATTTCCGAAACTTCGTTTGAAGTTGAAAACATGCGCAATGAGCAAGGTATGCCCGTTGTGCCGTATGTCAAAAAGCAAGGTTTGCTTGAAGCAAAAGTTATCGCCGCGCATTGTGTGCACATTGATGTTGGTGAAATTCGCACACTCAAACATGCCAACGCAGGCATTTCGCACAATCCATCATCCAATCTTAAACTCGCTTCGGGTTTTGCACCTGTTACAAAAATGCTTGAAGTCGGAGTCAATGTTGGCATTGGTACGGATGGTCCCGCTTCAAACAATGACCTCGATATGTTTGAAGAAGTTCGTCTCGCTTCTTTCGCCGCCAAGGCTTCATCCAACGACCCAACCGCTCTGCCCGCCGCAACTGCTTTGTTGATGGCAACTCGTTTGGGCGCTCAGGCTTTGCATATCGGACATTTAACTGGCTCAATCGAATCTGGCAAACGAGCGGATTTAATTCTAGTAGATACATCTCCCCTACATAATTCTCCGCGCTTCTTACGGGACCCGATGAATGCTTATGCACAACTAGTTTTTGCTTCCAAGTCAACCGATGTGACAGATGTCATGGTCAATGGCAAATGGTTGATGCGTGAGCATAAATTACTCACATTGAATGAAGAAGAATTAATTGACCAAGCCCGTGAAGTTGCTAAGAAAATAGATGCCTTCTTAATTGAACGTGAAAAATCTGTATTATCAAAACTGATTGCACTCGGTGGTTCAATGGAAGAAGAATCGTTTGAAGTGCAGGTAAAGGTCAAAATAACAGAACCAGATGCCCTCGTCGAAAAAGTGAAGCGCAATGACCAAATCGAAATTAATGCTTTCAAACATTATCGCCAATTTGACGAATACTTCTTGTTTGAAAAAGCATCCGATGGACGATTAAGATTCCGTGAAGATAATTTAATCAATGAAAAAGGTGATGTGGTCAGCACACGTTCACGATTAACTTTATTAGGTCATAAACGCGAAGGTGAAATTGCACATGATGTGTTGCTTTCACGCAGTCGCTTCCTTGCACCTGCAACACAATCATTGCGTTTTTATCGTGAATACTTCAAACCGAAGCAAGAAATTTCTGTCGAAAAGAATCGCTTGCGTTGGCACATCAAATATAAAAACACAGAATTTTTTGTGAATGTGGATGAAGTCAAAGAACCAGCCATGGGGCATTTCCTCGAAATCAAAAGCAAAACATGGAGCCGTAAAGATGCCGAAAACAAAGCAAAACTAGCCGATGAGTTATTAGATTTGCTCGGCGTTGCTAATGCAGAAGTTGAAACGCAGGATTTGATTGAGGTGTTGATGAGTTAAGAACAGTGACTGTCACCTTTAAGGTGACAGTCACTGTTTATGCAACAATTTATTCTTTTTTTTTCTGTATTAACGTTATGTAACGAATTTTTATTAATATTGTTTTTTCTAATCACCCATCTATTCATTTTCTGCCTTTGTAGATTAAATTGTGGAGTTAGGCTTAGTGAATATTTTTTATAAGTAACTATAGTTATATTTATCATTATAAAAAAATATATAATCATAAATTTGTATTGCTTGGTGTGTTTTAAGTTGTTCTTTTTCTATAGATTGCAGGAACAATATAAAGTTAATAGATTCGAGAGCATTAAGTAAAATCATTCCAAAAATAAAAAACGTAAATATTATTAGCACAAACAATTTTAATTTACTAGCTTTCGAAGATAGTTCAACACCCTCTTTTTTCTTGCGCCAATATCCAAGCCACAAAAAAATACTTACTATTGCCCCATGAGTTAGGAAAACCATCCAAAAGTTTAGAGCAAAATAGTTTATATGTATTTGATTTCCAAGATTATATTCTTCTAGATATTTTTCGAGAACAGACAAGAGGTATTCTTGTTGCTTAGCAAGTAGCCATATTCTAGATACTAAAACAAATACAGTAATTAATAAACTCATAATTACTATTACTTTAGAAGAGTATAGAAGTCCACTTTTTATATATGCCCACAAAATAATTTTGATACCTACCCAACAAAGTATTAATAAAAAAATGGAAGAAAGAAAAGAATTAAAAATAGTAAAACTTGACGGGTAAGCATCAAACATTATTTCAAGAATATTTCCTCCATAAAAGCCTAGGAATAACCCGCCAATAATTAAAAACAACAATGTCTTTAAGTTAAATTGAAAATTTTTGAACATAAATCCTCCATTATCTTGCAATCACGGACACGCATTTGCAATTTGCTCTTCAAACGTGACGGAAAAATTATGATAGCCTGAGCCGTCACATGCGGCGCGGAAGTAGTAATATGGCGAGGCTTCGGGATATGCAACTGCCATCAACGCTTCTAGGCTGGGGTTTGAAATCGGCGTGGGCGGCAAACCTACATTGAGATAAGTATTGTATGGTGAAACAATTTGTAAATCAGTTAATGCCAATGGACTTTTCCACCAAGAATTTTTGTCAAATTGATAACCTAAAGCATATTGCACTGTGGGGTCTGCATCTAGTTTCATATTAATGGCTAAGCGATTCAAATAGACAGAGGCAATCATAGGAGCTTCTTCTATGCGTACTGCTTCACGCTCAACAATGGATGCAACAATCACTGCTTGATAAACGGTTAATCCGCGATTGTTGAAAGCGGTGATTAAGTCTTGGGTCATGCGTTGTGCAAAGTTTCTGGCGATGATGTCAAGGAGTTGGTCAACGCTTGTTGCGCGTGGAAGTGTATAAGTATCAGGAAAGAAAAAGCCTTCCATTGAAGTGGCTGAGGTGAAATCCAAAACTTGGGGTGGAGTCTGTGCGGCGATAAGAAAAGTTTCAGGGTCAATGCCCAAGCCGGAGGTCGGGAGTGAAGCGGCGATTTCTTCCATCCGCCAACCTGCTAAGATAACGAGTGTCGCATCCGTTGGAGAAAATTTTTGCAAGGCTTGAGCAATCTCAATAATGGATTGCTTGGGACTCAATTTATATTCGCCCGCTTGAATGGTTAAATCTAAACCAACATAGACGACATAATCATAAAAGGCTTGCGCGTTGGAAATAAAACCAAAACCTTCAAGGCGATTTGCAATGGAGATAACCGATTCGCCTTGCTCAATTTTGAAATTTTGTTCAGCACCATTTGGATCCAAAGGCGTTATAAGTTCATCGCCATACGAAAGCAAACGCGCGGAATATTCAATGCGATTTGAAATCGAAAGATGATTAGCAGGCGGACCATATAGCAACGAAGCACGCGCGGGGATGTAATAGATAAACGAAAAAATACAAACCAATGCAATGACAACGAGAATTAATAAAATGAAATAATATTGATAACGACGCATATTTAGTAAATAGGTAATAGTGAATAGGTATTAGGAAGAGCGTTTTGATTCAAGATAATTTTGCAAAATAACTACCGCCGCATATTCATCTTGATGACCTGCACGTTTTTTTCTTGAAACACCAAGTTCGATTCGTGCATTGCGAGCAATTTGTGTACTAAACGATTCATCCACCATTTCTATTGGAATTTGAGTTTGATTTTTTAATTCATCTGCAAAACGCCCAGCCCTACGCCCTGCCATATTTGGTTTGCCTTCTTCATCATAAGATTGACCAATAATAATTAATTCAACTTCGTTTTGATTTGCAATGTCAGCAACTTGTGCGGCGTCAATGATTCTTGAAACATGTTTAATTACGTTCAAGGGGCTCGCAATCGTGCCAGTCACGTCACTGATTGCTAAACCGATTCTTTTTTCACCATGGTCAACAGATAATATTCTCATAATCATTGTAGGGGCGAGATAATCTCGCCCCTACTTAACCTCTACCAAAACATTAAACGGAATCAACGGCATCAACTTCCACCACGAAGGCGTGATTAAAATTTGTGGCTCTTCACGCAATGCAAAAAAGTTTTGCAATTCAGTTTTTGCATTTTGCAAATCATGCCCACGAATTAAATTGAACACTTGCAAAACATCCACTTGCTTAACCGTATTTTGACTGGCTTGTAACTGAAAACGAGTCACACCCTCCGAATCAGTGAAAGGTGTATCTATTAATTCAAAATTGATTTCATCAATCGTAACAAAATCTTCAGGAATGGATGCGCTTAAGTATGAATTGGTCAACGTTTGAATATCATTTGCTAAAAGATAACGAGCCGAAAAATCCGCTTGGATTGTTAAGGTTAATGAATCACTGGCAATATTTTCGGATGGAGAAAATTCTTCAAATAAAATTTCCGTCAATTCAATCGTATCAACCAAAAGAAAATCTTTTTCGGCAAATTGATTACGCATTTCAACTTCCGCTTTCAAACGTAATTCGTTCAAAACTTCTTCGCGCAAAATAGCACGGTCATTTTCATTTGCGCCAATTACATTTTCGTCCGCACCACCCGATGTCGCCTCTGGATTTGTCACAGTCATAGATAGCCCAAGCGGTCCTTCAATTGATGTTATTGTTTCGGCATCCACATTTCCAACTTCGCCCGCATTCACTGCTTGCACAGCAACTTCTACAATTTGATTTACACCACCCGTCAACAAAACGCGATTCAATGTTTCAAATCGAATCAAATCTACTGTCGTAACAATTGTGCCAGCAGGTATGGTCACTTCACTTGAACTTAAATTTTTGAATTGCACAAATCCTTTGGCTTTTGTTTTCGGTATTGCAATTTGGCTTGTAATCGTTTTTGCTTTTTGCACACCCACTGTTACAAAAATTTCTTTGGCAGGCATGTTGCCATTCAATGAAACTGAATTAAAAGATAAACTTGCTTGCACGGGTATCACTACCGAAACAAGTTTTGATTCTGGATTCAATGTCACTTGTGCGCGTGGAATGAATAAACCTGCTAACACCAAAACAGATAAAACCCCAATTGAGAACAAGGTGATTCTTCCTAATAAAGATTTTATCCACGCTGGTTCTTGGATGCGAACTTCATCGCGCTTCTTTCTTAAGTCAACTTGGGGCGGCTTCGGGAGCCTTCTCTTCCTCGGAGCAGGAACAGCCCACACGTCCTTTTGAGCCGATGATGTTGAATCAAAAACGGGAATATTCAATGATTCCGCATCCCGACGAACATTATTCCAGCGAGTGACTAATCCCAATTGCGCCCCAAGTGAATCAGCATGGCGTTGCAAAACTTTTAAGTCTAATAATCTCAAGGTCACATTTTCGTATTTGGGCCACACCAATAATATGCGCGGAGTCTTCGCCCACGAAAGTTTATCGCGGACAGAAATCAAATTATCGTGAGATTCGAGTGTGATGATTTTTGTTTTCAAAGAGTTAGTTTGCTAGTTACTAGTTTTATGGTTGCTTAGTTTTCTTGCTTTTTCAATTAACGAAGGTAAAGTTTTAATAAAGGAATCAACATGTTCAGCCGTAGAATCTTTTCCAAGTGTTACACGTAACGAACCCAATGCCCAATCGTCTGAATAACCCAATGCTTTAATCACTTCACTGGGTTCTGGGTTTCCTGTTTTGCAAGCCGAGCCAGATGAACATGCAAAGCCAGCAGAATCTAACATTTGTAAAAGTAAATTGCCATCCACATCTTTGAACACAAATGAAGCATGATTCGGCAAACGATTTTGGGGATGACCTGTTAATTTTGAATCAGAAATTGTTTCAAGAACATTTCCAATAATGTGGTCTCGCAATGGCTTGACATGATTTGTTCTTTCTTCTCTTTCTTCCACAGCCAATCGTAACGCCTCCGCAAACCCAACAATGTATGGAACATTGTGAGTGCCCGCTCGTAAACTATTTTCTTGGCTTCCGCCTGTTTGATTTGGAATCAAAGCAGTTCCTTTGCGAACATATAAAGCACCCACACCTTTTGGTCCATAAAACTTGTGCCCACCAAGTGACATTAAATCTACATTTAACTTTGAAACATCAACATCTAAATATGCCGCCGCTTGCACAGCATCAGTATGAAATAAAATATTATTTGCTTTTGCAACTTGAGCCAAATCTGCAATTGGGTTTATTGTTCCAATTTCATTATTGGCAAACATCACCGAAGCCAGAGATGTATTATTACAAACCGCTTTACTCAAAGACTCAACTGTTATTTCACCATGTTCATTGACATCTAACCATTCAAGCAAAAAGCCATATTCTTTTTCTAATTGAATCGCAGTTTTGCTCACAGCAGGGTGTTCGGTTTTCGCAGTCAACAACCATTTTGTAGAATCGCGCCTTGCCATCATCGCACCACGCAATGCCAAATTATCCGCTTCTGTACCACCAGATGTAAAAATAATTTCATCGGCTCGGCAATGCAAAATCTTGGCAACTTTTTCGCGGGCTTCTTCAATCGCAGTCTCTGCCTTTTGACCAAAGCGATGAATCGAAGATGGATTCCCAAACAACTCGGAAAAATACGGCATCATCACGTCTAAGACGCGCTTATCTAGTGGCGTGGTAGCGGCATAATCAAGATAAATCATAGAATAGAATTATAACCGCTTCGTTTTGACTACACTCAACGCTTCGCATTCTTGACCTGAAACCTGTTTCTGTTTCCTCAACTTGATTCTCATCCCGAACTTTTGTTGTACAATCACAATACAGGAGATTTCTTATGTCAGACAATGATAATGAATCCGAAGACAAAACCATTATCCCCGTAGAAGAAGAGGCGATGCCCGCGCTTGTGGATAAGAGTCAAGCCGAAGATGAATCAATAGCAGAAGAGGAATCTTTTCTATCAAGAGTTGGACGGGCATTTATCAATTTTTTGCGAGCAGTGTTGAAATTGGTCTTAATCGTTGCGTTAGTTTTTGCGTTTGGCGCATTGGTTTTTTACGGCTTGCCATATATCAACCGCACATTCATCGCGCCAGTGGAAGAGAACGCTACGCGCGTGAGCGAATTGGAAAATGAAATTGCAAGATTACAAACCGAAGTTGCGGAAATGAATCATCGTTTGATTGCAGTGGAAACGACGATTGAAACACATTCTGCTTCGATACAAAAATTAGATGAAATCCAAGCCACGATTGAAAATCAGTTAGAAGAAAATAATAATGTGGTCTTGCTTGAATTAAAACATGAAGTGATGTTAGCGCGTGCATTTGACATGCTCGGACGGGCGCGTTTGTATTTATCACAAAGTAATTTTGGTTTGGCAAAAGAAGATGTGCAAAGCGCGCGCGATATATTGTTTGAATTACAAACTGAAACAAATGATGCAGTATTAAGTCAAGTTGTTGCGCGTTTGGATTTAGCGTTAGGCAACTTGCCACAATTCCCCGTCGTTGCATCTGGTGATTTGGAAATTGCTTGGCAAATTTTGATAAGTGGTGAAGCGACTGCAATTGCGACATCCACCCCAACACCATTTGTTGAGCCTTTCTTAACTGCTACGCCAACTCCATTTGATGTTCCGCCATTTACACCAACACCGTAAAAGTTGATAATGAAAGTAGATCAAAGATATGGAAGAACCATTTAAACCCTTAAGTTTATCTATTCGCGAATTATTTGGGAATACAGATGCGCTTTATAA